>VHDE01000032.1 GCA_016871515.1 Verrucomicrobiota bacterium | reverse complement strand
ACCGGTCTTGGCCGAAACCATTTCGACCATCAGGCACTCCTCTTGCAGACGCTTCTCCAACAGCGCTCGCGTCCATTCCCGGCCCCCGGCCAGCACTTCCTGCTCGATCTGTTGCAGTCGATTCAATTTGTCAGAGGCTAACCCAGGTTGCCTTTCGTAAATCTCAAAAAGCGCTTGATACGACAAAGGTATGTGTTCTTGAGTCGGAACGGTTGAAAGGCCCTTTCCAGGCTTCGCCTGCATAACGGTTATCGCTGAAGTGACGACCGATAAATCAGCGACTAGGCGCCGCACAATCGCCTCTTCGTTTACACTGGCCGCCTCTGATAAGTCAGTGCCAACCCAGAGCCATTTTTCAGAAATGGCGAGTGGTTTCAACCCGTCCAAAAGCACCGTCGTACCCACACCTCGCAACCCGGTAAGAACGAGGTTCGACAAAATGATTTCTTGCTGCAAAAGCTTCTTAAACTCTTTTTTCTCCGAGTCTCGCCCAGCCATATACAGCGGGGCATGGCCCGCGCCAGGTCGAAATGGATTGAAATCTTTGAGGCACGCATAGTGATTTATTGTTTTAACTACTTTTAGTTTAAAATATGAATGTAGTTAAATTAATAATCACTGCTAAACCCTGGCAAACAACCTTCCTAGCGAAAAGAAAGTGCAGATCATTTGCGAACCTTTGCGAGAACGATTGCAATTGGAGCTGGAAGTTCCCAAACAGAAATTACAGATCGAACGCGAGGTCGAAGAAGCACAACGGCGCGCAGGAAAAATCTCTCCAAAACAGATTTTCGTGCATTGCGCCCATGAACGTGGCAGGACAGGGGGTTCATGGGGAGGCGCGACTAATCATGGGGTTTCAGAATCGCCTTCACGTATTCGCCGTGATGCATCTTCGTAAAGCACTCTTCCCAATTCTTTAAGGGCGCGATTCGATTGATCACCGGCTGCAAGTTGATTTGGCCAGATGCAATCATGCTGATAACTCGCTCCCAAACCGGCCAATTGTGGGAAAAGCTTCCTTGCAAAGTAACCGCCTTTTGCACCAACGGGTCGATGCTGTAGCCCATCGGCTGCGGACCCCAACCGACTTTAATGATTTGTCCGCCTGGACGAACCGCTTGCATCGCCGCCTGCAAACTTGCGGAAACGCCTGTTGCGTCGATCACGACATCGACGCCGTATCCGTCTCCCAAATCTTTGATGTAAGGCCAAACGTCTCCTTCCAAGGTTGCGTGTGCGCCAACTTCGCGGGCGACACTCAGCCGTTGCCGGTCGGCCGGCAATCCGCTCACGATCAAATTTCCGGCGCCGCTCAGCTTGGCCATTAACGCGCACAGCAACCCGATCGGTCCCGGCCCAATGACAAGCACATGATCGCCCGGCCTAACGCGGCCATTCACGCAGACGGCGTTGTAAGCAACCGAACACGGTTCCGTCAGAGCCGCTCGTTCGAAAGCTAAGTCGCGCGGAATCGAGTGGAGGCATCGCTCGGACACTTTCACATATTGAGTCATCGCGCCATCGACGCCGTAACCAAAACCGAGCCGGTTGGGATCGAGATTGTACAAACCGCGCCTCGTGTAAGGCGAATGTTCGTCGATGACCGCAGCCGTTTCGCTCACGACGCGATCGCCTTCCTTGAACCGTTTGACCTCGGGGCCTGCTTGCACAATGGTGCCGCCAAATTCATGTCCGAGAATGCAAGGATAGTTCACCTTCCAACTGATACCGCCGAGCCACTGATGCAGGTCGCTCCCGCAAATGCTCACCGCCTCGACTTTGAGAAGAATGTCCTTCGGCCCAATAGTCGGAACCTTGACCTCGCGCAACTCGACGCTGCGGGGCGCCAGCGCGTAATTCACTAATCCAGGCATCGTCGCACTCATGACTTCTTTTCCTTTCCGACTCGCACATCGCCGCAGCCATGCACTTTGGCGCAAATCTCGCGCAGCACTCCCTCGACATCGCCCGCTGCCGTTTGAAATGATTTCGGATCAATCGCCAGCGGCGCGCCCAAAACCACCAGCGGCGCTCCGTAACGCGGCGTCTCAATCGCTTGTTGAATCGTCAATCCTCCGACCGCTTGCACAGGGACATTAACGCCGGCGACTACATCCTTTAATCGATCCAACGGACTTGGAGCAGATTCTCCGCGTTGCCGCCGGACATTCCGAAAATCGTAACCGATGTGGTGAATGATATAATGGCAGCCCAGGTCCGCCAGGATTTTCGCCCCTTCGACTGGATCTGGCATGCCAAGGTTGTCCCCCATCACTTGAATCCCAAAATCCGCGCCGGCCTTCACCGCAAGTTCGACGGTCTCACTATGCGCTTGGCCCATGACAACGACGTGGCTAGCGCCAGCCTTCGCCATTAGCTCCGCTTCGAGCCAGCCGCCATCCATTGTTTTCAAGTCGGCGACAATCGGGGTTTGAGGAAATGCTTTGCGCAACGCGCGAACGCCGTTCATCCCTTCAGCGATAATCAAAGGCGTCCCGGCCTCGAGCCAATCGACTCCAGCCCGCAAAGCCATTGCCGCGGTTTCGAGAGCTTCCGGAATCGAGATCAGATCGAGTGAAATTTGAACAATCGGTTTCACGGCTCGTTTTGTGTCATCAGCATCTATGGCCGCGTATTTGTACTCGCGCCCAGTGCAGATGCAATCGCGTTTTCGAAAATGATCGTAGCGCAGCGTCTAACTCTGCTGGATCGCATCCAATCAGCTGTGTCGTAGGACGCGCTGTCCTACCAAACGGTTCATGGGTGCAATGATCGAAAATGTGTTTCGTCAAGGTCTGATGACAAAACGCGCACAACACGAGCGTCTTTTCCCTCGCCTCATCGGATGGGGCGGATTTCGAAAGTTCGAACGCGCGTTCAAAATTGTCCTGTCCCCCAATTGTGCGCGCGCGCGCGCGCAATTGCCCCTGTTTGGCATACTCAAGCCGGGAGCAGGATAATCGGAGCAATTCTTTCTGTGAACCGAAGGAATCTCAGGCCGCCAGGTTTTTGGACTGCGCCAGTCCTCTGGCGCTTTTGGGGAGGCAGTGTTCCAAAGCGGCAGAGGACAGCCGCAGTCCAAGACGCTGTTGCGCCAACGCAGGCCCCAATCGATTCCAAGGACCCAATATGTGCAATGCGCTGCCTGATTGTGAACACGTGTTCACAATTGGCGTGTCACCCAATTTTGAGCACGTGCTCAAAATTGCGCCCGGAGCAGGATAATCCGAGCAGTTCTCTCCATGAACGTCCTAGGGCCGGGGACGTTCATGGTCCCAATGCCGTTCAGATATTTCGATTGTTTTGCCGCACGGCCCCCGGTAAAAGCTGTGACCACAAAACCCGACCGCGCATGCAGCCTTGGCTCCAAATTTATGACCCGCTTGGCAACGCGATCCTTTCCACGCTGATTGCGGCGTTGCCCGTGGTCGTATTGCTGGGTTCGATTGCGCTGTTGCAAATTAAGATTCATTACTCGGCTTTGCTCGGATTGGCGGTTGCCTTGGTCGTGGCGGTTTTCGCGTATGGCATGCCCGTCAAGGCCGCTAGCGCAACGACGCTCTACGGCGCAGCCTATGGTTTGTTTCCCATCGGCTGGATCATCCTCAACTTGATCTTCCTGTACCAAATGACGGTCAATAAAGGGTTGTTTACGATTCTCCGGAGCAGCTTGGCGACGCTCGCGCCGGACCCGCGGATTCAAGTCATCTTGATCGCGTTTTCGTTCGGCGCCTTCTTTGAGGGGGCGGCCGGTTTTGGGACGCCCGTCGCGGTCACGGCTGCAATTTTGATTCAACTTGGCTTCAAGCCACTCGCGGCCTGCGGGCTTTCTCTTATTGCGAACACGGCGCCTGTAGCTTACGGCGCGCTCGGTACTCCGATCATCGCGCTTAGCGCTGTCACTGGCCTCGACTTGAAGGACCTGTCCGCAATGGCCGGGCGACAGCTCCCGTTCTTTTCCATCATCGTGCCGTTTTGGGTTGTCTGGGCTTTCGCCGGTTTTCGCGGCATGCTCGGTGTGTGGCCGGCAGCGCTCGTGGCGGGCGTTGCCTTCGCGGTGCCACAGTTCCTTGTTTCGAATTTCCACGGCCCTTGGCTGGTCGATATTGTTGCCTCGATGTGCTCGATGGCGGCGCTCGGTATTTGGCTCAAGCTTTGGCAGCCGAAAGACAAGTGGGAATTGTCGAATGGCCAAACCGACAAAGCTGTCCAAACTCAACCAGTCTATACTCGAGCCGAAGTGACTCGCGCCTGGGTGCCTTGGGTCCTGTTAAGTGTGCTCGTTTTCGCCTGGGGCACTCCGAAAATGAAGAAGGCGCTTAACGACATCTCGGCGCCGGAATTCAAAGTCGCGAGTCTTCACAATGTCATTGTTCGCACGCCGCCCGTCGTCCCGCCGCCGACGCCCGAAAAGCCAACCAAACCTGAAGAAGCCATTTTCAAATTGAATTGGCTCTCCGCGACCGGCACCGGCATTTTAGTTTCGGCAATCGTCGCGGGCTTTGTCATGGGCGTTTCGCCAGCGCAAATGTTGAGAACCTACCTGCAAACGTTGCATCGGGTCCGCTATTCGCTCATCACCATTGCCGCCATGCTCGCGCTCGGTTATGTCACGAAGTATTCTGGAACCGACGCCACACTCGGACTCGCTTTGGCCAAGACAGGTGGGTTGTATCCATTCTTCGGAACGTTGCTGGGCTGGCTGGGAGTCGCACTCACCGGCTCCGATACCGCCTCGAACGTTCTCTTTGGCAGCCTGCAAAAAATCACCGCGGAACAAACAGGCATTAGTCCGACGTTAATGGCCGCGGCGAACAGTTCCGGCGGCGTGATGGGCAAGATGGTCGATGCGCAAAGCATCGTTGTGGCGAGCACGGCCACGAATTGGTACGGACACGAAGGCAGTATTCTCCGCTACGTCTTTTTCCATAGCATCGCCCTCGCGACTTTGGTTGGCATTCTCGTTTTCCTCCAAGCCTACGTCTATCCGTTTTCCCAAATGGTGGTTCGATAAGCGGCGCCGACCAAACTTCACCGCAAACTTCGTCGGGCCTTGGGTTGATTGAAGCAAGTTTTCGACGAAGGTTCCGCCCGACGCATTCGCGGACATTTACTTATTTATCTATTTCAGCCGCCAGTTCGATAGGCCTCTTCCGTACGGAATCAATTCCACCGGTTCTCCGTGCCGGCTCACATAATCAGCATCGATAAACACTGCAAACGATGTGACATGGCGAAGGCCGCGCTTTCCGTAAGTTCCGAGATCAGCTTCGAAAACATCCGCATTCCAAGGCAATCTTACCGCGGGCTTCCGCCATTTTGAAAAGCGGGAAACATCCAGCCAATATTCGAGCACCTGTGCGCTGGAACGATCGAAAATCTCGAGATTGGCATCCAGCAAATCCAAGGCGTCTTTAACGGAAGGACCTGTTTGCAGATGGTACGGCATGTCGTAGCGCCGGTTAATCGGCGCATATTCCAGAAAAATTCCGGGAGCCGGCCAAAGTTGCTTGGGCGGCTGAAGGGTGTTGCTGTACGCAAGGTGAGCTAATTGCGCGCGATCGTCGATGCGGCGCAGCTTGGCCAGCAGATAATTCTCCAGCACCAACGCTTGATCGCTCTCCGAAAGCCCGCGGCACTTCGGACATTGGCACCACGCTTTCGCATCGTCGCCCCAGTAAAAATAACGGCCCGTGGTCGGACGCAACAGTTCAGCCATGGCGAGCGCATTCTCAGCCACGATTTCCAGCGCTCGCCCTGAATGAACGCAGAAGTTGGCATCGGGCGTCCGTTCGCCCTTCTCATTCATCCGAAAGAATTCCGGGTTAGCCGCGAACAAATTCCGTGGCAAAAGCTCGCGCATCGCGTGCAGTTCGTATTCGACCTGAAGTCCCAAGGCGCGGCATTGCTCCAAAAACGTTTGACCTCGCTCGGAGCGCACGAAGTCAATGACAACTTTTGGCGAGGCGCTGTGATGAAGGCCGATCGTCGTCAACCCGGCTCTATGCGCCCGCTCCGGCCAATCAACGAGCGTCAGGTCGTCCGGAATTAGAACGACTCCGCGGGTTTTGAAGAAAGAAGGAGCTCCAGACTTTGCCGCCGGTACGACCGAACAACCCGCCGCGTTCCCTGCGGCAAGCGTAGAGATCAATTTCAGAAAATCGCGTTTGGACAGTTCCATTCGGTTTGCGTTCAGGTGCGCCACTGTCATTGAATTAAGCAATCGCAATGCAACGGGTCTTCTCCCTCTCTTCGCGTGCGAGGAGAGGGTTGGGGGGAGGAGAACCTAATCACACGCACCTCCTTCTCTCCCCGCCCCTCTCCTCCATCCGAATGGGAGAGAGGGAGAAGACCATGGCGAATTGCCCTCTCGTTTGTCAGACATTCCGCCGGTCTTATGGCGCCAAGTTTTTTCATTCGCTAATCCCACCCAGTTGCCTACGATCTGAACCCGATTTTACCCAACGCTTCGGACAAACACTATGAAGATAACTCGCCGACAATTAATCAGAAACACCGGTTTGGGCTTGGGCGCAGTTAGTTTGTTAGGATCATCGGCCATCTCAGCCGAAAAGGCCGGCGTGTCGAACGCCAAACCCAAAGTTTCAGCGATGCGGCTTGGCACTGTCACTTACAACTTGGCCAAGGACTGGGATGTGGCGGCGATTATTAAGAATTGCGAAGAGACACGGTTTGAAGGTGTCGAATTGCGGACTACCCACGCTCACGGTGTCGAGGTGAGCTTGACCAAGGCGCAACGGCAGGAAGTGCGGAAGCGCTTCGGCGATTCGAAGGTTGAACTAATGGGACTGGGCAGCGCATTTGATTACCACACGCCGGACCAATCAAAGCTCCGCCGCGATATCGAGGCGACCAAGGAATACATGGTATTGGCCCATGATGTCGGCGCTTCCGGAGTGAAAGTGCGGCCTAACGGGTTGCCCAAAGAGGTTCCGGTTGAAAAGACGCTGGAACAAATCGGCCGTTCGTTGCGCGAGTTAGGAGAATTTGGCCAAAGTTATGGCGTGGAAATTCGCCTCGAAGTGCATGGGACCGGAACCTCGTTGCTGCCGAATATCCGGACGATCATGGATGTCGCCGGACATAAAGGCGTTGGGGTTACGTGGAATTCAAATGACACCGATCTGGCTGGAAAAGGCTTCGATCACAACTTCGATCTGGTGAAGGAGAAGATTCTCTGCGTTCACATGCGCGATCTGTTCCTCGAGGAATATCCGTTTCGCAAATTGTTTGCTCGGCTGAATGAGATCGACTTCAAAGGCTTTTGCCTCGCTGAAATTCCGCCGAGCAACGATCCGGTTCGCGTGATGAAATATTACCGCGCTCTCTGGCTGGCTTATCAGGGGATCATTTGATAGGAGCGCGGACCGCCGAGTCCGACGGGGGCGTGCGGAGGCGCCGCCCCGTTCGGCCAAACGCCATCCCGCTAACTGGCTCAGAGACCGCACTTCGCCCTGCTTCAATCCAGGATTGAGGTGATCGTGATAGAGATTTACACCCTCAACTTTTGAACGCCTGGCTAGCTATGCGGTCATATAAGGTAGTGCCGCTTGAAACGTGACAGCGGCTTTACTCGAATGACATTTCAACCTTTGGGTCCCTTATGAATGATCTTGCCAAACCAGAGTCTTCTCCGCTGCGAACCGGATTGCCCAAGTGGCTCACACACCTTGACCGGCTTGTGCGGGGCGAAGCGACCAAATTATCGGCTTTGCGGAAAGGGATTATTGAAGTGCCGTCGGATGGGTTGCAAATTGCCATCCTGCTTCTTGGGCTTGGGATGGCCTACGGCATGTGCATGGGTTGCTATTCACTGCTCAGGGCCGATACCGCCTCGCTCCTGCAATTTCTCTCTGGCATGGTCAAAGTGCCGTTCTTATTCCTGCTCACGCTGCTTGTGACGTTCCCTCCCCTTTACGTGTTCAACGCTTTAGTTGGTTCACGTTTGTCAGTCGCACTGTCATCGCTCCGGCTAAAGCCGGGACTACATGCTGCGGCGTCAGGTTCGTGATCCTGATACGTTCGTAGCCCGAAACATTGGTAATGAACGAATGATCCAGCAAGTCTTACAGCAGGCCGATCAAGTCTTGCGCGCGAGATTCGACGTAGCGGACGCCAAAGAATTGGTTTTCAAACTATTGAAATGGGTCGCGTTGTGGGGCCTGGCTTACGGCCCGGTCATGGGCTCATTCAGCGGGATGCTCGGCGACCGCTTCTGGCAAGTGCTCTATTCGTCCGCCAAGGTTCCTTTTTTGCTTCTGGGGACGTTTCTAATTTGTCTGCCGAGTTTTTTCGTTTTGAACACTCTTTTCGGGGTGCGATCTGATTTTGATCGAGCCGTCAGTGCTCTGGCCGCGTCCCAAGCAGCCTTGACCATTGTCCTCTGTTCGTTGCCGCCGCTAACAGTCGTCTGGTACGCGTCGTTTGTGAACTATTCCGCGGCGATTCTGTTCAACGGAGTGATGTTCGCCGTGGCCAGTTGGTCCGCGCAACTTCTGCTGCGCCTTCTTTATCTTCCGCTCATCCTCCAAAACCGGAAGCATCTCCTCCTTCTCCGCATTTGGCTTGGCCTTTACATCTTTGTCGCCATCCAATTGGGCTGGCTGTTGCGGCCCTTCATCGGTCAGCCGGGATTGCCGGTCCAGATGTTCCGCGACGATGCGTGGGGCAACGCGTACGTCAGCATTGCGCGGCATATCTCAGACTTATTCCAGCGCTAGTATGTTTCCTGGCTCCTCACCCGATGGACTGGTAGGACAGGGCGTCCCGCCTGTCCTGCTTTTGGGTGTGCGCAGATGCTGAACAGGCGAGACGCCTGTCCTACCACCGGTTCACGGTGAGGGCGAGGGTGAAGGGCAAATTTGATTGCATCCTTACAGCTTAGAGCCGTTCCTTCAACGTCAGGACTTTTTCGACACCGAGCAGCTTCTTGACGTCATCGAAGCTCATCGCTTGCATCGCGAGCTTGTCTACACGCTCGGTCGTTTTCCACGATTCGCACAAGTCGCGCATCGCACGCGCACAGACGATGAGCGACTCGATCGGGCAAACCACAATCTTGTAACCAAGCTGAGCCAGCTCCGATACGGGCAGAATTGGCGTCGCGCCACCCGAAAGCATGTTGACGAACAAGGGATGCTGCACACGCTTTGGAATCTCCTCCAGTTCGGCGCGCGATTGCGGCGCCTCGATGAAGGCAATGTCCGCGCCGGCGTCGCAACACCTGTTCACGCGATCAATGGCGTCCTCGAGGCCATTCATTTGACGCGCGTCTGTCCGCGCGAAGATGACGAAGTCTGGATCGCTCTTAGCTTTCACAGCCGCTTTGATTTTCAGGACCATTTCGTCGGTGGGAATGACCTGTTTGTTGGCGAAGTGGCCGCAGCGTTTTGGCATGACTTGGTCTTCGAGCAGAATACCCGCTGCGCCCGCCGACTCGAACGATTCGACCGTTCGCTGCACGTTGTGCAAATCGCCATGCCCCGTGTCGCCATCGGCGATCACGGGAATGGAAACGCGCGTCGCCATGCGCCGGACGGCCTCTGCCATTTCGGTCATCGTGAGAAAATTCAAATCGGGCAGGCCAAGCATGGATGCACTGGTGCCAAAGCCGCCGATGAACACGGTCTCGAAGCCAGCCTGTTCGACGATCAGCGCGGTGAAGACATCGTGCGCGCCGAGACTGCGAATAATCCCGGGCTGAGCAAGGAGCTGACGCAACCGTTTTCGGGCATTGAATGGATTCATGCCTGCGTTATACGCAACTTGACCAAGCGGCGGGAAGCCTGAACTCGCGCGCCTCGCGCGCGGTTGCAGCGCGGGTGTATCCAATCCATAAGTTGTCGGTAGTAATAGAAGCGCGGGCCTCAGCCCAATGCCCTTGGGTGATTTCAAAAAGGACGCGCGTTCCTATGACCGAGATTGGCCAGGCATTCGAATGTTCCTGCGGACAAGAATGTCCGCGCTCCGCCTACTTTGGTAAAGGCCTGGGCGCCAGCTTGAGTTTGGGATAAGACGCCTTCGTTTTGCGGTGCGGCAGTTTTGCTTCGCCCTGACCAGTCGCCAACGCAATGAACTCAGTTTGGCTCCGCCGAATTGGAACACCAGCTTTGGCCGAAGCGAGACGGTAGGCGCCATCCTCTTTCAGGAGGCGCGCTTTGGTGTTGTCCGCCAGCGGAATGGCCAACAGTTCACTCGAGATGCGATCGCGCAGGTTGCCATCTTCAATGGGGAAAACGACCTCGATGCGCCGGAACAGATTCCGCGGCATCCAATCGGCGCTGGCCACGAAAATCTCGGGGCGGCAGCCGTTCTCGAAGTAATAGATGCGGCTGTGTTCCAAAAAGCGATCCACAATGCTGCGGACAGTAATGTTGTTACTGATGCCTTTGACATGAGGCCGCAAACAGCAAATGCCGCGCACGATCAAATCGATTTTCACTCCGGCCTGCGAGGCGCGGTAGAGCGCCCGGATGATCTCCGGATCAACCAGCGCATTCATTTTGGCGATAATGCGCGCGGGCAAGCCATTCTTGGCGTTGGCTATTTCTCGATCGATCAACGTCAACAAGCGCGTCTGCAATTCGAACGGAGCCACAAAAAACTTGCGCGTTCCCTGGAACTGACAAATGCCCGTCAGCAGGTTGAACAGATTCGTGGCGTCCTCACCGAAATCAGGCCGGCAAGTCAGGAAGCCCACATCTGTATAAATTCGCGCTGTAGTCGGATTGTAATTGCCCGTGCTCAGGTGAACGTAGCGGCGGATGGCATCCTCATCGCGCCGGACAATCAGACAGATCTTGGCGTGGATTTTATATCCAACCAGCCCATAGACAACGTGCACACCGGCTTCTTCCAATCGGCGCGCCCAGCGGATGTTGTTAGCTTCATCAAAACGCGCTCGCAATTCCACCACGGCGGTAACTTGTTTTCCGTTCCGCGCGGCGTTCATGAGCGCGCCGATGATTCGCGGATCGCCGCCCGTGCGATAGAGCGTTTGTTTGATCGCCAGAACCTTTGAGTCTTCGGCGGATTGCTCCAGAAAATCGACTACGCTGCTGAAGTTCTCGTAGGGGTGATGCAACAAAATATCGCGTTCGCGAATCGCTGCAAAGACGTCCGGTTGATCCCGCAAGGCCGCGGCGATCGGAGCGACAAAGGGCGGATCGCGCAACTCGGGTGAATGATCCCCTTCATAAACTTCCATCAAACGAATCGGATTGACCGGCCCGTCGATGACGTAGAGATCGTCTTCTTGCAAATGGAGCGTTGCGAGCAAGGCGTCGCGGATCGTTTGCGGGCAATCGAGCTCGATTTCCAAACGGACGGCGTCGCCTTTGCGGCGATTGTGCAATTCATTCTCGACCGCTTTCAGCAAGTTAGCCGCTTCTTCCTCGTCGATATAAAGTTCGCTGTTGCGCGTGACGCGGAATTGCCAATACCCAAGAATGTGTGTGCCGGGAAAAACGTCGGAGAGGTAATGGCCGATGAGATGCGCCAGAAAGACGTAATCACGGCGTGAATCATCGCGAGGCAGCCTGACGAGGCGTGGCAAAACACGCGGCACTTGAACGACCGCAAGATGCCTGAGCATTTCGGTGGCGCGCCGGATGTCGAGCTGCACGATCAGATTCAACGATTTGTTGAGCAACTGCGGGAAAGGGTGCGCCGGATCAATGGCCAATGGCGTGAGCACCGGGCGCACTTGCTTTTGATAGTAATCTTCCGCCCAGCGCAGATCGCTTTCGTTCAAGTCCTCGAAATCGAGGATGCGAATGCCGTTGTCGGCCAAAGCCGGGCGCAATTCGTCCCGCCAGCAGGCATATTGTCGTTCGACCATGCGCCGGACGCGTTTGCTCACCGCGCGAAAAGTTTCTGTGGCGGTGAGTCCGTCAATGCTGCGTTCGACGACATCGCTTTCCATTTGTTGCTTGATGCCGGCCACACGCACTTCAAAGAACTCATCGAGGTTTGAGTTGACGATGCAGAAGAACTTCACCCGTTCGAGCAGCGGATTTTTCTTGTCCAGCGCTTCATCGAGGACACGTTGGTTGAACTCAAGCCAACTCAATTCACGGTTGATAAAATGATTCGAGCGAAACTCCGGCATAGACGTAAAAATAGTTGGACAGCGTATCCCGGCGGGTCGAGTTGACCAAGTTACATTTTGGTCACCATGGAAATTTGCACCGGGCAGGGCCCGTGAACCAGTTTCGTTGGTAGGGCGGCGTTGCTGCGCCGCCTGCGTCGGGGGGGGTGACAAGGCGGCGCAGCAACGCCGCCCTAACTTTAGGTTCATGGAGTTTCCACGCAAGTTTTGGCGAAGCGCATGGCTTACGGCAGGCGCGCGGAAACTCCTATTCGACCTTGTTCGACGGCTCATACCAATCGCCGCGCAGCCAGTCTGCGAGCAAACCAATGGCTTGATCATCGAGCATTTGCTTTGCGCCGAAGGCCGGCATGCGGTCGTTGCGCTCGCCGTAAAAACGTGCGTGCGCGGCGTTGCCGATGAATTCTATCAGCCAAGCGCGCGATCCGTAACCCGTTAAGTCGGGAGCCGTCGGGTCGTCGCCCTCTTGGTAGAATTTGTGGCACTCCGTGCAGCGGATTTCTTCGCTAGCGATGAGATGTTTCCCTTCCTTAATTCTTTCGGCTTCGCGCTCGTCCATTTCGCGCTGGGCGGGAAGTTGCGCCTCGGCAGAAAGGGCCGCGATAATCTTTTGCAGGTTTTCCTTCTCTTCCGCCGAGTACTTGGGCACGTCCCTTTTGACAAACCGGGCCATCTTGCCGTCCTTAAACCGGGTTCCGCCGAAGTAGTTCGTGCTCGAGATGCGTTCCGGATCGAGCAAACCGCTTAACCAGGCGCGGTCGCCAAACCCCTTAAGATCGGAAGCGGTTTGTTCGTCTGTCGGTTTGGCGCCCGTTCCGTCGTGTCCATCATAGCGATGGCAGCTCGCGCAATTCTTGGCAAAGAGTTTCGGACCTTGCGTCAACGGGTCGTGGCGAAGAAGTGTGACAGCGCCTGCGCTGGGAATGCCGGAAGGAGAACGGGCGAGAAGTTTGACTCGTTCAGCGTTTCTGTGAGCTTCCTTCACCGCTGCTTGGTAAGCGGGGTCCCGCTTGTCCTGGGTCGTTGCCAGATACGTCAGCAATCCAACACCGGCCAGCAGTGCGAAGGACAATCCAACATTAAAGCGATGTCCGAGCTGCCAGCGGCCAATAATGGGCATGAGAAAGATAACTCCCATCACGAGCCCGGGAATCACGATGGCGCCCCAGATTTCAGTGCCGCCAGGAAAATATTTTAGGAACTCGAACAGGAAGAGAAAGTACCACTCCGGGCGGGCTGCGGAATAGGTTTCGGACGGGTCCGCAGGCGCGCCCAATTCAGCGCCGAGTTCTTCGCCAGTGCCAAGAATCCACGGGCGCAGCACCAAAAACAGAATCGTCGCCATTACCGCGAGGCAAGCAACCGCATCCTTCAACACTTGGTCGGGCCAGAAGTACTCGTCCGGTTTGCGCTTCGGGTCTTTGGCTGTGATGCCATGGCGGCGAAACAGAAAGATATGCCAAACCAATAGAGCAATAACCGCCGCCGGGAGTACGCCGGCGTGTAATGCGAAGAAACGGGTCAAAGTGTGATGTCCGTAATCGGCGCCGCCGATGATGAGTTTCTGGATAGCGGGGCCGATTACGGGAACAATCGCCGCAATGTTGGTCGCAACCTTGGTTGCCCAATAGCCTTTTTGGTCCCACGGCAAGAGATACCCGGTGAGCGACAGACCGAGCACTAATTGCAGCAGGCCAAGTCCGAACCAAAAATTGATTTCCCGAGGCGCTTTGTACGCTCCATCAATAACGACTTGCATCAGGTGCAACACCAGCAAGACGTTCATGACCGACGCCGTATAATGATGTATCCCGCGCAACATCCAGCCTCCCGACATCTGATATTGGATGTAATAGACGCTTTCCCACGCTGTCTGTGAACTGGGACTGTACGACATCCAAAGGAAGAGACCCGTGATGAATTGAATCGTCAGAGTAAAAACGAGCGTGCTGCCCCAAATATAACGCCAGCGCGCGCCACCGGGAATGTTTTCGTACAGTGAATGGCGGACAATGCCCCTGTAACCGGTCCGCTGATCAAGCCAGTCCAAGAGCGCCTTCATGAGACCGGGATTTTCTCGGCGTGACCAGCGCGGAAGTTCTGGAACTTCACCCAGATCTCAACCTCGTTGCGAATTTCCACGGGCAGTTCGTCCAAGCCGCGCGGGCTTGGGCTTTTGGGATCATTGATGCGGCCGTCGAGCGCAAAAGTGCTATTGTGGCAGGGACAATGATAGCTTTTCCGGTCCACCTTATAACCGACGAAACATCCGGCATGAGGGCAGACAACATTGAAGGCCTGCACGGTTTTTTGGCCGGTGCGCCGCAAGTACACCGCGCCAATCGGCACATCCGGATTCCGCGTCCACGCGTCCGTATGACTGGTTACCACCGAAAATTTTCGCGGGACGCCATCTTCGGGAAGCGCGCTCAACGAGGCGACCATTACGCTTTCGCCAGCGTTCGTCTTGCGGCGAAGCGGGTCCAAGAAAACGAACAGAGCGGATAGTCCGGGGACAATTCCGGCCAAGGCGCCAATGACAACGGCGCTGGCTTTCTTGAAGAAACCGCGTCGAGCTGACATTTCGGGAAGGCGATTTTCCTGCATGGTTTGCGTGAGGCTTTACCAAATGCGTCCCAAAAGGCAACCAGGAAGTCATAAAGCAGTGCGTCCCGAAGTTTATCGGTAGCGGCGGGCATCCTGCCTGCCGCAGAGGGCGTGCATCTTGCCGCCCGGAGCAACACTTGAAACGAGGAGGCTGTGTTGTACTGCGTACGCGTGATCCGCCGGGCAGGATGCCTCGGCTCTACGGCAGGCAGGATGCCCGCCGCTACGATGTGCCGACAACCTCGGGATCGGGAGCACCGGCACAAAGAGGCACGAAGGCAAGCCAGCGCGAACGGAGGCCAGCGGGTGGCTGCTCCTGCTTGGTTTTGACACGTCAGGCAGCGCCAAGGACGAATGTCGAAGGACGAATGTCGAAAGAATGACGAAACTCCCAATGACTAAAACAACGCGGCTAACGCGCACCGTGGCCATTTGGTCAAGCCCGGACGTTTAGAGAAGCTATTTCTGAATCTTGCTCTTAAGCATCATTTCGCAACACGCACGATTGTTCATTCCCGCTTTCGTCATTCGTCATTGCCGCTCCCCGCTCATGTCCCTTTGAGGAAGTAGCTGCGTTGTTTATCGCTGATGGGCCGATTGAGTTTTTCCAAGACCTGGAGCATGTCTTCCCAGACCTCTCTTTTCACGCTCAAGGCCTGATTGCGCAACAGATAGGAAGGGTGGTAAGTCGGCATCACCGGCGTATCGCGGAACGATTGAAAACGTCCACGCTCGCGCGTTATCGCAACCGCTCGGCCAAAGATCCCCTCCATCGCTGTAGCGCCCAGCGCAACGATGACTTTCGGTTTAATGAGATCGATTTGCGCGAGAAGGTACGGCAAGCAGGTTTTCATTTCTTCAAGCGTCGGCTTGCGATTGCCGCTCGTCTGGCCCGGCGTGTCGGGGCGGCATTTGAGGACGTTTGCGATATAGGCCGTGTCGCGCGAGAAGCCCATGGTCTGGATGATGCGTGTGAGTAGTTGTCCGGCTTTGCCTACGAACGGCTCGCCTTGGATGTCTTCATCGGCGCCCGGGGCTTCGCCGATAAACATGAGAGGCGAGTTGATATCGCCGACGCCAAAGACAACGTTCTTGCGCGATCTGACCAAGTGCGGACATTTCTGGCAAACTAAGGCCCGGTCGCGCAGATCCGTGATCGCTGCGGCCTTGGCTGCCGCATCAATCGGTTTTGCTGGAGCCTCGGATGCAAACAATGACGACGAGGCCGATGGAGCGGGGTTGACGGGATTTGCCTCCGGCGGCGCTTTCGACGTGACAGGAGTTAAAGACGGGCTTTGCGTGCGTTGCGGTTCAGAATTCACTTTACGCGGCCCGCTCGACAAATTGGCCAAGGTCTCCCGAGAAACGGCAAGATACTTCACTCCCTTCGACCTGAGCTGTTCCACGTACTTTATCGCGGCCTCAAGCGATTTTGCGTAATTCAGAGACATATTCTGAATGGAACTGTAGAGACCCCTCCGAACTCTGGCAATCACGGCCCAAACAAACCCAGCAATTCTTACTTGGCAGCGCGTGGCAGGGCGCGTCACTCCCGCGCGCGCCGTTTCCGCGAATGACGTGGTTTTTCATGCTCGGTTCGGCGCGCACGGGAGTGACGCGCCCTGCCATTGAACTCAAAATAAGAACCGCCAAAACAAAGCTGAAAATAAGTCTTGTAATTCTCGGGCCCTCAGACAAAAGTGCCCCCGTTACAAGGAGAGGGCAAACGGTTGTTGGAAAACTTAGCGTTGGAGGAAACAAACCATGAAGACTTCACTCATTTTTCTTATTTCGATTGCATCTCTTATTCGCTCTGGCCCGGCTCAAATCGTAACCTTCAGCTTTACCGGATCGGCCGGCGATGAAACCAGTTTCGCAGCGGACGCCCAGCCTGCCAACGGTTCGGTCAGCAGCATGAGCCGCGGCCTCGGACTCACGGCGACGACGTCCGCGGGAACGTTCAACGCGAAATCGTGGACCACGGGCAGCGCGATCGGCTCGGACGATTACTATGCATTTTCAATCACACCCAACAGCGGCGCGCATCTCACGCTTACAAGCCTCGTCATGGATGAGCGCCGGTCTTCTTCAGGGATTCGCAATTGGTCCGTCCGTTCGAGCTTGGATAGTTTTGCCTCCGATTTGGCGTCGTTCTCAGTTCCCGACAACGATGACACACGCACGGGACAATCCACAGCGCTGGGCAGCGCTTTCCAAAACTTAACGGCCAGCGTGGAGTTTCGTGTGTACGCGTTTTCCGCGGAAAGCGGGACAGGCACCTGGCGGATCGATAACGTTGTCTTGAACGGCACTTTAACATCGACTCCTGAGCCACACGAATACGCGGCTGTGGCTGGTGTCGCGTTGCTCGGTTTTGCTGCGTATCGCCGCTTCCAGCTTCGGCGTGAAGCAAAGATTATTTCGAGCTCCTCCGCGTGAACCGGTCGTTACCGCGTCATGGTCCCGGTGCGCAGCAAAGGGACTAAACGTACGGAGCGCGGACAGCCTGGTCCGCGCTCCGTGCGTTGGGAAGGCCTACATCGGTGGATGCCCTGGAAAGCTGTTAAGCCCTGCCGAAAGCTCCTCCAGGGAGAGCAACCCGTTCTTTTGCGAATCCCATTTCAAGAACCAGCCATCGACTGAGCTCTGCAATTCGGCGCGCGTTAGCTTTGAATCATGATTCCCATCGGCAGCGCTGAATAGGTGTAACGCGAGCGTTCCGGCCTGCCCAAATGGCATTCTCCCGAAAGGCAGGCCGGGTATGGGCGGTTGCGGATGCCTGCCGAATCCAGCGGGCATTCCGAACATTACGTTCATCCCGGACGCCAACTGGTCCGGCGTGATACTGCCTAGCTTGGCCAAATCCGCGTTGGCAAACCATGTGTCGGCCATGGCTTTGAATTCGACGGCCGTCAAGTGCCGGTCTCCGTTCCGGTCATGTTCCTGCATCGCGCGCATCGCCACGATGTTGAAGGCCATTGGCCCGCCGCGATCCAGTTGCCTGCCTTCGGACTTGCCGGCCAGTTGGTCGTTGATCGATCGCATTCGTTGGACAATCCACGAAAGCAACGGCGGGCCCGTCCGGGCCACAGCCCCTCGCGGAACAGCTGGCATGCCTGGTGGCGCCGATTTGGAAGCGACGGTCTCAGTCGCGCTTTTCGTTGGCGCATAGCCGACGGCATTCTGAAACTGGCGGAGCGTGACGATTGGATCGCCGGGCATGGCAGTTTGAAGGACCTTTGCGATCTCATGGATGCGGGCTTGAAACTTTGCAGGTTGGAATGCAGCAGCGAGAATCTCTTCGACGTGCTTCCGGTAACGATCCCGGAATTCTTTGATGGCCAGCATGCGCTCGATCAGTCTGTTCGCGCGATGATGAGGACGCTCGATGCTCAGGTCGGTATTGGCGAACGCTAGATTCAAGTCCCAGGGAATCCATTCAATCTGATGGGTTGGCGGTCGCAAATAGATGTAAAAGTTGTGCCCCGCAGAAAGGAAACTATCCTGATTCGCAAGGATCGCATTGACCGCGAGAAATCTCAGCGTTTGGTCAACGTTCACAAAGGAGGCGATTTGATCGCGAAAGGCCCGGTCTTCCGCCTGGTTGACCAGTTGTGTGAAAGCGATGAAGTGCTCGCTTTCTTCAGCGGACCAATCGGTTTTGGGCCGGTACGCTCTCTTGTAAGTCTCCCAGTCGTTGCCGAGGTTGCGGAAGCCTGGCGCTCCCTCGGGTTTTAGCAAGAGGCCCTGCTTGGTTCCGAAGTGATCCTTGAGGAATCGTTCGCTCACCTGTTCGACCAGAGTGTAAAGACCGAGATACTGATTCTCGAATTTGCCGGGAACACTTAGATAAACTCGAGCAAAGGCCGTCCGTGGGCTGGCGATTCCTGCATCGCGAAAAGCCTGGCAGGCCAAAGCTTCTCGCATTTGGCTCGCGTCCATCGCGTTGTTGTTCAAGTTGAGTTTCGTCATGCCCAAGAAGGCGCCGCCTTTTACATAACGATTGAAGTCGATCTTGAAGGGATGCTTGATCGAGCCTCGAGTCCAGCCGAATGAGGAGTTGCCCTTGAACCTAAGACCAACGCGCTCGTGTTTCTCACCATTAAACTCGAGCGTTGCCGGAACGTACTTGAACCTCGATTCAAAGCCTTGGCGTCCTAAGGGAAGACGGTCCGGTGGAATGGGACGCGGCGGACCTGCGATATTGGGAGCAATGGGACCGGGCAAGACTCGCCCCTGGGGACGAAATGGCGCCGGCACAGCGATCTCCATACTAGCCCAATCGTTCGATTCAACTCTCAGGTGCAACGTCCAGAGATTCGTTAACCCGAAGAACGATTCCGGCGCGTCAGGCAACGATAACTTCGAGGAAGTCTTGGTCGTCTTGCTGGGCGTCTGGCCGAGAAGTGGCGCAAAGCGCGCGAGCAAGCCAAACAGGCAGATTACCAACACATGTCGGAACAACAGACACATATAAGGTTATCATGTTTCACGGCTCCATCCCTGTAACCGCATTTGCCGAACCAAACACGCATACTTTAGACCGCACGTGCTGCCGCTGCGTTCACAAGCAAGTCGCCGCGTCGTTCAGCACCGTAACGCAGACTTTCACTCTGCCCTGGAGTTTGGGACATTTCCAACCGACTTAAGCCCGCGCTTGATCTCGCACTTAGTCCAGTTCGGGCATGCCAGCTAATCCACGAACCAAGAGAGCCACCCGATCCACCAGTGCCAGACCGCGTTGCGCCGGTTCCAGCAGTATCTCTCCCGTCCCGCCCGCAATACAATGCGGCGATACAGCAGGCTGAAAGTCTGCGTTACGTCATTACGCGAGCAATTCCGCCGGCGCAACGTCGATCTGATTGGCTATCATCTCTGGAATTGGCACGGCGGCAAGTTTGCCGTTGGGCCCATGCGCCACGCAGACCACTGTGACCAAACCTCGCGCAACTTCCTCGACCGGCGATGCGCTCAAATTGCGAAAGCGAAAACAGTAACTGACCGATTTGCTTTTTTTCTCCTGGACCAATAGCTCGATTTCAACCATGTCCTCGAAGCGCAACGGCCTCTTGAAATCGCACTCGGCATGGACCCGCGGAAACCCAAGCGGCGGATTGAGGTTCTTTAAGACCACGGAGAAGCCCATCGACCGGTAAAAGGCATGTTCGGCAGTTTCCATGAAACGGAAGTAATTCGAATAATGCATGAGCCCAGCCATGTCCGTGTCAGAAAACTCGACGCGCCGAGTGACCTTGAATTGAAATGGCATAGATCAGAACGCGGAGTGTGGCGTTGCTAGCACCGGCGCTGAACGCGGTTTCAACTCGCGATATGCCTGGATCAGATTCTCGGCCATGCCTTCGATGCTGAATTGCTCCGTGACCGCACTCTGACCTGCTTTACCAAGGGTCCGAGCTCGGCCTGGATCAACCAGCAGCTCTTCCGCAGCGTTCGCCAACGCCGCTGCGTTCGGTTCGCAAATCAACCCGCCACCAGTAGCCTCGACTAACTCCGGAAATGCGCCATGGCGCGGTTGCACGACCGGGACACCTGCGGCCAGCGCCTCGATAAGGTAAAGTCCAAAGGCTTCGCCATAAAGTGCCGGCGTCGAGAAGATCGACAACGAGCGAAAGAAATCTTGTTTGGATTTCCGATCGAGATTGGGACAGAACTCGACATCTGCGCCGAACCCAGCTTGCTCAAAGCGCCGGCGAATCGAATCGACCAGCGGTTTGTCCGATGGACCCAAGCCGCCGCCGATCCGCAGCCTGAGATGCTTGGCGCTGGATCGCTGTTTCAGGAGGATTGCGGCTTCCGCGAATAGTTCGAGCCCCTTTTCCTTGCACATGCGCGCGAAGTATCCGAGGACCGGCGCAGATGGAGGCGCGGCATGGGCGTCGTAACCGTCCAAGTTGATGCCATTGTAAACGATGCGAACGCGTTCAGGTGAAAGCTTGAGGCGCCGGATCATCAAATCCCGGTAATAGCTGCTCGGGGCGACGAACAGATCGATCTCCCTCGCGCGTTTGGCCAGCGTTTCCCAGACAACCTGCCGATGATTGGATGGCAGCGAATCGAGAAAGTAATCTTCGCCGGTTAGAAGGCACGCCACGGGAACTTGCAAAGTTTGCTTGAGGCCGCGGGCTAGTCCAATTAACAGGGCATTGGAAAGGCAGACAACATCCGGGCGTTCGTGGGTGCTTAACCAAGCCGTGAGTTCATCGAGTTCTCGTTTCTGGTTTCCCTCTTCCCCCTTGATCATCGAGAGCGTGAGCGCGCCGACGTCTTGTGGACGCGTTTTGGCGGCCGACCCGGACGCCCATTTGAGCAGTCTTGGCGAATCGAGCAGCTTGTGAAGCCAGCGGGGCGTTTTGCGAAACAATGCCGACTTTTCCTCCAAGTAAACATTGATGCCGCCATAGAAAATAGGCGTGCCAACGCTATTGTCCTCTTCGTCCAACGTGAGCGGCAAATAGAGCGGAACCATCAAGGTCGAGTGCCCCAATTTGCGAAGCGCGCCTACTAACGCGTTATCGCGAAAACATCCACCGCAATACATTCCACCGGCTCCCGGCGTGATGTGGACGATATTCATGTCGTGATGCGTGATGCGTAATGCGTGATTGAGAAAAACGCAACCGGTAATTTACAGCCGCAAGCCGCCCTGTTTCTCCGCAGCGCAGACTTTTCAGCCTGCGGCATCGCCGATTTTCAATCGGCTCCGGAGCTTGGACATTTTGCGGGCTGGACTTAGTCCCGCACTTGATCTCACACTTAATCCATTGGAGGGCGTGGCCCCGAATGGAAGGAAGCAAAGATGTGCTCATTGGAGAAGCTCAAGGTTTATGATCGAGCGTTGGCCATTGTGGCGAAGCTGGCGCAGCTTTCGGCCGGCTGCGACAACCGCCACGCCGTCGTGGATCAACTGCCGCGCGCTTCCGATAGCTCTCGTTATTTATGAGATGGCTTCAGGTTTCACGAGGCCGAGGTGGAAATCCCCGCCAGCGTTCGTCGCAATAATTCCAGCGCTTGCTGCGAGGTCACGTACTTGAAAGTCTCCCGATCGTAGCTGTTAAGGCGCTGGAGCACGACTGTTCCCTGCGGGCCAGCCAATGCAATGAAAACCGTCCCGACCGGTTTCTCTGGCGCGCCACCCGTTGGTCCGGCAATGCCTGTCACAGCCAGCGCGAAATCCGCCTCGCTCCGCGCCCGCGCTCCTTCCGCCATTTCTCGAGCAACGGGTTCGCTGACGGCGCCATGTTTTGCCAACGTTTCGGGCTGCACACCAAGGAGACTTTCCTTGGCCTTGTTGCTGTAGGTAACCATGCCAGCTTGAAATACCGCCGAAGCGCCAGACACGTTCGTCAGACGATTCGAAATAAATCCGCCCGTGCACGATTCAGCCAGCGCCAAGGTTTGTCTGCGTTCCGCTAAATGGCGGATCACGACGGCTTCAAGTTGATCGTCGTTGCATCCAAAAATGTATTCGCCAGCCAATCTCCGGACGAGCGCGCACGCTTCTTCCACTGTTCCGTTCGCTTGCGGGCCGCGAGCGGACAAGCGAACGTCCACTTCGCCAATGCGGGCGCAATATCCAATTTCCAATCCGGAAGCGATCAATGGTTGAAGCGACGGCGCAATGGCTTCTTCGAGCAAAGATTCTCCAATCCCAGTCGTCTTGAATGTGTGCGAAGCAAAAGCAACCGACTGAGGGAATTGGCGTTTCAGCCACGGAACGACAACCTCGATGAACATCGGCCGCAATTCGCGCGGAGGTCCGGGCAACATAATCAGAAAGCTGGGGCCGTCGCTCTGACGAAATTGTCCAGGTGAGACTTCTAAGAGCAGTCCCGGGGCGGTTCCATGCAAATTGGGCAGCACGGTTGCTCCTTCCGGAACGAGCGCTTGGACTTTGCTGCTCGCGGGCATGACCCGTTTTCGCCCGGCAAAGAAACTCTCGATGTGCGCCATGACGGACGCGTCAAGCTTGAGTTTTCGCCCGAGGAGTTCGGCGATCAAATCGCGTGTGAGGTCGTCCGAAGTCGGGCCTAAACCTCCGGTGGTGATGACAAGGTCGGCGCGGCTTAGAGCCTCACGCACGGCTTCTCGAATGTTCTTGCTGTCGTCGGGAATGGCCGCCTGACGCGCGACCAGATAGCCATGGCCGGCCAGCACACGGCACATCCACGGTTGGTGCGTGTTAAGAACTGCGCCAAGCATCAGTTCAGTTCCTGTGTTGATCAACTCGATGTTCACGCCAGCGATTTTCGCAGCTCGATGCCAAAGCCGCCATTTCTTTCTGACGCGTTGACTTGTCGATCTCCTGAAATATACTCCCACTATGCCGGTGACAGAGAAACAGAACGCCAAACAAAAGTTCATGGATTTTTTGGCTAAGAAGCAGCTTCGCATCACCTCGCAACGGCAGGCGATCATCGACACAGTCTTCAGCACGGAGGAACATTTCACCGCGGAGCAACTGCTCGAGTGGTCGCGTCATCGCGACAAATCTGTTTCGCGCGCGACGGTCTACCGAACGCTGCCTTTGCTGACCGAAAGTGGGCTGGTCCGAGAGATGGACTTCGGCAAGGATTACAAATTCTACGATCCGAATTATGCCGAGCATCCAAACCACAACCACATCATCTGTCAGGATTGCGACAAGATCGTCGAGTTTGAGAGCGAAAAGATCGCCAAGCTCGAAGATGAAATCAGTCACAAGCTCGGATTCTCGATCAAGGCTCAGCGTCTGCAAATTACGGGCAATTGCGAGGAGCTGAAGAAACTAGGGGCTTGCAGGCACAAGAGCTGTCACGAGCACGAGTGACGCCTGACAGGCTGGCTGTCGGCCAGGCATTCTTCTTTCCCGCTTCAATCTTCCAATCTTCCTCCCGAGGTTTCGCGGCTAATTTACTTACAGATGTCGCGACAAAGCCGGGGAGACCTCACAGGCAAAAAATGTTGAACCAAAGCCAAAATAGTTCTTGCACTTGAGACCTATTCTCAATAGCTTGCGGATTGAGATTGGTTCTCAATAGTGCAGCGAATTGGATTTTTATGTGTCGTATTCTGAAACTTGTCACTCTCGCCTCAACTGGGATTCTCGTTTGGGCCGCTTCCGGCCAACAAGTTCAAGATCAGTCGGCCGTTATCGCGGATCTGCAAAAGCAAGTTAAAACGCTTCAGGAGCAGATGGAGCGGATGAAAGAAGGGCCACCCCGCGATGTGGAAGCTGAAGAATTGATGAAGAAGAAGCTCTTCGATTCGAAAGGGCTCTCGCTCGGATTCTATGGCGAGGCGAAGTATCGCTTTCCGCAGTCGGGCGCCAACCGATTTGATCCGCATCGCTTCGTGCTCACTCCGAGTTATCAGATTAACGATTGGCTTGTGTTCAACAGCGAGATTGAGTTTGAGCATGGCGGCATCGACGAATCGTCCGCAGCCCACAGCCGGTTCGATGGCGAAATCGAAATCGAACAATTCTACGTCGATATCTTGTTGCACGAGCATTTCAACGTCCGATCGCTCGGTATTGACCTCGTGCCAGTCGGACGGATCAACAAATACCATGAACCGTCCCTTTTTTATTCGACGGAGCGGCCCGAGCTGTACACGGAAATCATTCCAAGCACCTGGATGGAACCGAGTTTCGGTTTCTTCGGAAAGATCACGGATGATTTGGATTACCAAGTGATGGTCTCCACTGGGCTCGAGGACTATGCGGGCAGCACCACGGCTCCGGGCATCAACGCTGCGGGTGGGGTCCGTGCCGCGCGCCCCCGTTTGCGAAGGGCGGATGAGAACAACCTAGCCTATTCGGCTCGGTTGACTTACCGCGGCATTCCGGGTCTGGATGCGAGCACATCCGCCTATGTCACTGAGGTGCGAGGCGCAGCGAAGGAAAAATCACTGTTAGCGTTGTGGGACATTGAAGCTCTCTATCGCGTGCCCAAGACCGGGCTCGAACTGCGAGCCGATTTTGCTTATTGGCACGTGGATGATCCGAAACACCTCCTGGCAAACAACAATGCTTCAGCGACGGACAACGTCGGCGACCGCCTTTACGGATGGTATGCGGAAGCAGCCTATCATTTCTGGCCGAATGCTTGGCGGGGAGGGCGTGGCCGAGATATGGACTTGGTCCCGTTCGTACGTTACTCGGAAATTGTCACTCAATCTGGGTTGTCGGCTGGCGGCACGGAACTGGACGACGGCGCCACGAACAAGGAATTCCTCACGATTGGCTTGGCCTATTTTCTAAATTCCAACTTCGTGCTGAAGGCGGATTGGCGCCGTAATTTGAATGGGTCTGCCGCGACCGAAGGCTCAGCTGCCAATCAGGACTATTTTCAAATCGGTGCTGGCGTCTTCTTTTGAAACCGATCATCGACGGCAGGCAGTCCATATGCGAACCATCTTCAAATGCGCCGGACGGGAAATTCACTGGCTGCAAATTGACGTCAGAAAGTTCGGCTCGGCCCTGTTGTTGGCGGGTTTGGCGCTCTTTTCAGGCGAGCCGGTCTTTGCCGAAAGATATTTGACGATCGAGGAGGCCCGCAGATTATGCTTCCCGTCGGCTGAGGATTTCGAAGCGCAAGTGCTCCGCATCAGCCCGGACCAGGCAAAAGAAATCGAGGAGCGATCGGGGGTCAAAGTCTATCTTTCGACGCAGCGCATTTGGCTCGCGCGCCGCGACAATGAGTTGCTTGGTGTGTTGATCGTGGACCAAGTCCGCGGCAAACATGAACTCATTGATTACGTCGTTGCGATTTCGCCTTCGGGCAAGGTCCAGCAGGTCGAAATCTTGGCATATCGCGAAAGTCACGGTCAAGAAATCCGAAGGCGGAAGTGGCGAGCCCAATTCTCTGGAAAGACCAGCGACGCACCCTTAAGGCTGAATCAAGATATCTATAACATCAGTGGAGCAACCATTTCCTGCCGCAATGTCACCGAAGGCATCAAGCGGAGCCTGGTTACTTTCGAGATTGTGGGCCGCCCTCGTCTTTCTGGCGTTCGCTTGCCAGACGCCGCCGCCCAACTCAGGTAATCTCGTCCGCCGCAGCCAGCCGCTGCTTGGCACATTTGTCACGATTACAGCGTGCGGCGCCAATCGCGACCAAACGGAACGCGCTGTTTCCATCGCCTTTGACGAGTTCCGCCGGATCGACCAGTTGATGAGCATCCATCGCGGTGACAGTGAAATCAGCCGCGTCAATCCTCGTGCCGCGCAAGAAGCGGTCGAAGTCTCAACCGATCTTTTCCAGGTTTTGATGGCGGCTCAGGAGGTCGCGAAGCAAACGGAAGGCGCGTTCGACGTCACGATCCGCCCGGTGGCTGATCTCTGGGGATTCATTTGGAAGGAGCACCGGTTTCCAACGCAGGGCGAATTGACGAACGTCCTTGCACGCGTCGATTACCGGCACGTCGAGTTGAATCTTGAAGGCCGAACCGTTCGTTTCCGCAAGGAAGGCGTGTCGCTTGACTTTGGCGGAATCGCCAAAGGCTTCGCCGTCGATTGCGCAATTGAAAAGCTGCGGACATTCGGCATTACGAATGCAATGGTGAAGGCGGGCGGAGATTTGCGAGTAATTGGCGCTCCACCTGGCCGGAGCACTTGGGAGGTTCAAATCGAAGACCCGCGAAAGGAAGGCCGACGCGCGACCGTTCACCTTCGCGATGCCGCGCTCTCGACATCGGGAAACTACGAAAATTTCTTTGTCGTCGATGGTCAGCGCTACAGCCACATCTTGAATCCGCGGACCGGGCTGCCCGTTCAGGGGGTCGCGTCCTGCACGGTGATTGCGCCAACGTGCATGGAATCGGATGCGTGGGCGACCGGCTTATTTGTTTACGGAGCTGACAGGAGCTTATCGAGGTTCGGCCGGCGTTTTGCGATGCGCTTTGTCCTGGGACCGTCCGAATTGGAAGGCGCTTGGCGCGTAGTACAAACACCGTCGTTTCCTTTGATCCCCAATCGGGAGTAACCCCGAAAGCGGGCGGTTCAAACCACGAAAGATACGAAACACACGAAAGGAAAAGGATTTCAGTTCGCCGGTGATTTCATTCACTCGGCGGGCGAGTTCCCTGGTCTGGGCAATCTTCTCTTGTTTCGTGTATTTCGTGTTTTTCGTGGTCACAACAGCGGCTTCTAGGAATAACGACTGCGCGCGTTCACTTGCCGCAAAGGTACCCTCCATCGATCACGAACGTGCTGCCCGTCATAAACGCGCTTTCATCACTGGCGAGATACACCGCCGCGGCGGCAATTTCCCACGGTTGGGCCATCCGTTTCTGCGCATGCGTCGCAACCATTTGAGCGCGGAATTTCTCCGGATCGGGATACTCCCGAAGACGCGCCTGCACGAACGGCGTTTCGACGCGTCCAGGACAAATGCAATTGATGCGCACCCCGGTTGGGCCAAAATCGAGCGCCATCGACCGTGTGAGCCCGACAACCGCGTGCTTGGTGATCGTGTAAGCAAAGCGGTCTTCCATCGCGGTCAAGCCCAGCGTCGAGGCCATATTAATGATCGAGCCGCGACGGCGTTCGATCATCGAAGGCAAGACCGCTCGGCTGAGGAAGTACATCCCTTGCACGTTCACCGACCAAAGCCGCGCGAGCTCTTCCGGCGGCGTGGTCAGAATTGTGCCGACGTGGCCGACGCCCGCATTGTTCGCTAGAATGTCGCAGGAGCCGCACTCAGAAAGGACGCGGCGGATGAGAGCTTCGCAGCTCGCTTGCTCGGCAACATTCGTCAGCGCCAGGCGCGCTCGGCCACCGGATTTTTCGATTTGCTTCACCTTTTCGGCAACGCCAGACTCATTGATATCGGCGACGTAAACAATGGCGCCAGCTTCCGCGAACGCGTCGGCAATCGCGGCTCCAATGCCCGAGGCTGCGCCAGTCACAATGGCAATCTTGTCCTGCAACGAGAAGCTCGCCTTAGGACGCGTGAATTCTTGCGGACGGCTCCGTGATGCCGCGAGGACATCGCGTTCTCGCGCACGGCCGCCGCTGCCAGTTCCTTGAAGTTGCGCAGCGTCGATTCCCAATAGCGACGCGGCGCGTCTGGCGCCTGGGCTGACCGCACGCTCTGGCGCCGAGGAGGGCAGGGCGGATATTTCGTCTGCTGGTTGCTGAGGAGTCGTCACCGCGTCGACAGGTGCTGCGTCAACAAACGGTCCAGAAGACTGCCGGACCTGTGCTGGGGCCGGTTTTGATTTCAGTTCCTCGCCTTCGGCAACAAGATACCCGAGCAAATCGCCTGCGCGCACAACGCTGCCTGGCTTGGGCGCCTCGGGTGGGATGCGCAGGATCCCGCTGTCGCTCGCCTCGATTTCCTGCAGAGCTTTGTCACCGTCAAGAGTGAAGAGCGGCTCGCCCTCGCGCACTGCCTCGCCATCTTGCTTCAGCCAGCCAACGAACGTTCCTTCTTCCATGGTCCAGCCGAGCCGTGGAACTGTAATTGTGATTAGCATAAGCGCGACAGACCGTTGACTGCTTCGCAACATAATCAACGTTTTGGCCACGGCTCAAGAACCGTTTCGCAGCTCCACTCCGATTGCTCCGATTACTGTCCGAAGCGTGACAGAGGATGAAAAGCGTTCTAAGCTCAACCTATGAAAAGTCCGTTTCCCGGTCTGGATCCTTATCTTGAAATGCACTGGGGAGATGCGCACCAAAGCCTTGTCACCTGCGCGCGCGAAGCTCTCCAGCCTGGTTTGCCCGCCGATCTCGTTGCCCGAATGGAAGAGCGCGTCTTTATCGAGAAGGAGCCTGATCGGATTCGGCGCCTCGTTCCTGACGTCCACGTGGCAACGCATCCCGGGTGGGTTGCTCGCCCAGCGGCTGAACGCGACACCGGAACCATTTCTGTCGCTGAACCGATTGTATTCGATTTGATCATGGATCCGACAACAGAGGGATACGTCGAAATTCGCGAACGCCGCGGAGGCAAGGTAATCACCGTCATCGAATTCCTTAGCCCGGCCAACAAATCTGGAGAGGTCGGTCAAGAGAAGTATTTTCAAAAGCAGGAGGAAATTTTGTCGTCCGATGCCAGCTTGGTTGAAATCGATCTAGTGCGATTGGGCCGTCGCGTTCTGGCAATGCCACAAATCCCGGCACAATTTCGCAATGACTTGCTCGTCTGTATTAGCCTAGGCTGGGTGAAGGGACGCCGGGAACTCTATCCGATGCCGTTGCGCCAGCCACTCCCAGTTATTCCAATCCCACTGCGTCAAGGTGAAACTCGTATAAACCTTCCTCTTCAGCAGCTTGCCGATCGTGTCTATGCGGTCGGCCGTTTCGATCTCACAGATTACACTGTGGAACCCGAACCGCCGTTGTCTCCCGAAGACGCAGCCTGGGCGTCGGAACTGCTCAAGGCGGTCGGGCGCCAGTAAATCACTCCTCGCTTAAGTCGCGTATCGCTGCGGCAATCATTTCCACATTCGGCGCCACCGCGGCCTCCAATGGCGGGCTGTAAGGCGTTGGCGTGTGCGCGCCGTTGAGGCGCCGAATCGGACCGTCCAAATCGTCGAAAGCAATTCCTTGTGTTCGAGAAAGAGAACCGGATCATCGCATCGAAGCGCGGTTTTTAACTCCTATTCCTGCACCTCATTCTGATTTCTGGCTCCTGACTCCTGATCTCTGGCCGATCGTCGCCCCGGCGTTCGCCGCTAAGTTGCCACCGTCCATCGGAATTAACGCGCCTGTGATCCAACTCGAAGCATCCGACGCCAAGAAAACTGCGAGACCTTTGATGTCATCAGGATGTCCGAGACGGCCGGCTGGAATGCCGCTGAGAAATTGGCTGTGCAGTTTGGAGTCGGCGGCCATCCGTTTCTCCAAGCTCGGGTTCACCACCTGAGCTGGAAGAATCGCGTTGACGCGGACGCCACCACCCGCCCATTCGGTGCTTAGTTCGCGCGTCATTTGCGCGACAGCGCCCATCGCCATGCTGTAAGCAATGTGACCGCGTCCGAGTGCGGTGATACTCGCGAGGGAGCCAATATTAACGATGCTTCCTCGGCCCGCTGCCAACATGCGCCGGCCCGCCTCCTGGCAGGAACAGAAGCGCCCATAAACAAGGTTGCGCCAGGTTTGTTCCACATCGTCGAGTGAAATCTCCTCAGGCCGGCCGAGAATGCCCTCGCCAGCGACGTTGCCGACAAAGTCAATGCGGCCGAATTCACGATCGACCTGGCTGAATAGCGCGCGGATTTGTTTCGGATCTGAAACATTACAGGTCACCGGCAATGCGCGTCGTCCCAATTGATTGATCTGCTGAGCGGTCAGATTCATGCCAGTTTCGTTGACATCGGCCAGCACGAGATCCGCCCCAGCTTCGGCTAATGCAATGGACATAGCTCGGCCCAAGCCGCTGGCTGCGCCCGAGACCAGCGCGACCCGTCCGCTGAGATCGAAGAGTTTAGCAGGCATAGCAGGGCGTCCACCCCGTAACGCAGAGTTTCACTCTGCCGTATCGCCGACTTGTAGTCGGCTGTGTGTTCGCCGGGTTGGGTATCTCCGATTCTTGAGAAGCGCTGCAGATCTGCGCTACGGGCCAAAGCAGCAATCTTAAGATCGTCTTTCGGCGCTTCGCCGCGGAGCGCAGGCGTGATGCTTCGGTTTTGTGAGTTGCACTTAATCTGAATGGCCGTAACCGTTAATTATTTCAGCATTTCCAAAATCATCGGCAGTTGTTTCGTGAAAAAGACCAACGCTGCCAGGCCGAGATAAAACACACCGCAAAAAGCGAGTCCAGCCGAATGGTACCAGCGCGGGCGAAGTTCTAGCGGGAGCAAGCGATGATTCACGCGCAGCAAGAGAAACGAGGTAATGCCGAGGGTCAGATTGTTCATGTTGGCAATCACAAGCACCATCAGTTTGGGATGTCCATAATTGGTGAACAGCCCCGCGCAAACAAAACTCCAGAGAACATAACCGCTCAGGATTGCGTAGTAGATATATTTCACCTGGTCGGACCGCATCCGTTCGCGCACGCGACGATGGCCGGACCAGAGGATGTCGGTCCAGCGCCGGCTGAAATCATCAACAATCGACATTTGACTGGGCAGCAGAACCATCAATCCCACCAGCAGCGTAATCACCCACAACGCCTGGGCAAGCCCGGTGCTCAAACCCGGAGCGTGGCGCATGCCATCGGCCGTGATAACGGCTTGCGCCCAATCCAAGCGCACTGTCTCGCGTTGCAACTCCGAATGCTGCGCGAAACCAATTGACAAGAGCGCCGGCAGCGCCATCCCCATCACGCAACCCGGCGCCCAGATAAAGACTTGGTCTGTGAAGATGTGCCGCCACCAACCTTTCCAACGGTTCAGGTTTTCTGCCGTAAGCGGAAAAACTTTCCCCAGATGGCTGAGCGTTACATTGCGGCCTCCAACCGCACTGGGGATCGCGCCGACTTCAGCCCCCATGCCCCAGCCTTTGTCGCGAACAAAATTGCTGTAGGTCGAATTGCTCAATCCACCGCCGCCCGCGTAACCGGCGAACGCTCCGAGGACAGCGATGTTGCTCAACGCGATGACCGGCCATTCCCCATGCGTCAGATAGTATCCGAACACATTGGCCAATTGCTCGCCGTTCGGACCGTCAGTCACTGGGACTTGGCCAAATTTCAAAAACCCACTGAAGATCGCGATCCAACCTTCAGAATCCACAAAGAAGAGTCCAATGACCAAACAAAAGCCAAGCACGAAGATCACCTTCACCGTCATCACCGCCTGCATCGTCGTGTAAACCTTCCCGCCGACCAAAACGGGCAATGCGACCGCGAACAAGCAGACATAGGCCAGCACCGTAACGAGCGCTCGGTCCTGCACACCGGCCGGATGACCGAGCACGAGCGAAGCCAGCACCGCTGCGCCGTGAGTTGAAAGGCCAGGAATCAGCGCGGAAAAATTAAGCAGCAGCACCAAGCCCATCCAAAAACCGGGGCCCGGCCTCAACCGCATGAACCCAGTCATGATAGGTTCGCCGCAATAAAGGGCGTAACGGCCACATTCGAGATTGTAGAAGACTTGGGCCAGAATTGCGATCGTCGCGATCCACATCAACCCACCGCCATATCGCGCTGTCACCTCCGGGCCGAATAACCATTCGCCCCCGCCTATCTGAATTCCCATCATCACGATGCCCGGGCCGATGAAAGCAGTCCAGTTGCGCCAGGACAACGGCATGGGCGCGGGCAAATTCCCCACGCTCCAGGGCGGCAGGCACGTCGGGACCCCGTGGATCGGCGTTGACTCGGCCGTGTTCACTTAACGCTTAATCTCCGAAATCTCAAAGTGTCTCCCGCGATGAGTCACAGCAACGCCCGCTTGTCCGTAACGCGTGCCAGGCGATCCATACGTGTTTTAGGGCCTGCAGCGTACAGCAGTCTGAAAGTCTGCGTTACGGCAAAGGCGGACGCTGTGCACGTTACGTCCGGCGATCCGAGCGGCATACATTTTCGGCTGCCCGGACAATGCAGTCGTGATTCCCCGCTTTCGAACCGACTCAGTGGAACGAGCTGCCCAGTTCACGCAGATCGTCTCGGGAATCAAATTGCATTGGCTCGACTGCGCTTGCGACCATCAGGTTCTCGATGCTTTTGACAAGGCCTAAGCAGGACTCGGACACTTCCATTTGTTCGAGAGATAATGTGTCAGCGATGCGCACCACTCTTGCCTTCCGGGTATCTGTCAAGGCCAGCGAGATAAGCGCCTGGGTAATGGCCTCGCGATCGGTGTCGAAGTGAATCGGAATTTTGGCGCTTTGCGGTGTCAAGGCCGTCAAGGCATTGACCGCAGTTACTTTCTGGTCGATAGCGCGCACTAAGCGCGCGGTCGCAAAATCAGCGAAACCGATGCCAATGCCGTTGCCGTGACTTTCCGGCGTAATCCCCCGAACAAAAATCCGCCGAATCCGAGGGCCGGCCGGAGGTTTGTCCGTCAACAAGGAAGAATACCCGTGAATGCCGCGGCCAATTATGTTCGGGTCCATCCCCGCGCCGCTGATATTCTTTCCCAAGCGGTCCACGATCAGCAAGTCGATCTCATCGAACGGCAATCTCGGCATCAAATTCTTCGCGTCGCCAAAGAGATCCTCTTCGCGGCGTTCGATTTCTTCGCCCTTGAAAACAGCGATTCCCGCCGTGTCGTGGAATTGGTTCTCAACAATAGCAACGCCACAAAGAATCGGAGCCGCTTTCAACGAAACGCGCGCCACCGTCCGGATTGTATGTTCGTAACCGCGATGCAGGGCGGCCGCGTGAAACGTCGCTGCGCCGATGCGCTTTCCCAGACCAATGACGATCATTTTCAAGATGCCGCTGCCAATGGCGCCGCTGAAGTCGGTGTGCGGTTTTACTCGGTTCACGACGACAATGCCTTCAGCCTTCAGAGCCTCGGCGCTGAAATTGACATCGACTCCATCGTCGGTGACCCCGATCCGTTCCACTTCCATCGCGGCCCTGATCGGAACCTTGAGTTGCTGCTCGGTAATGCCGTATTCAGCTAAGAGTTCGATCTGCCCCTCTGGAGTCGCGCCACCGTGGCTGCCCATGGCCGGGACGATGAAAGGTTGCGCACCGGCGCCTTTTAAGACCTCCAACACAGCGGCGACGATCCGTTGAAGATTAGTAATCCCGCGGCTTCCAACGGCCACGGCAATGTTCATGCCCGGCTTAATGTGTGCGAGAATGCCCTCGGCATTGAACTCGCTCTGCACGGTGGCCGGGATGTTGACTGGCTTGGATTGAGGAAATCTCTGGCGCAGCCGGAACATCCGAGGAATCACGTCATTCATGGTCATCGGCATCCTAAGCTGATTGGCCGAGTCTAGGCAATCCCCACTTCATGCTCATTTCACACGTGCTTTCCTTGCTTGGCAGGGTATCTTTCAAAGCTATGATCGCATGCTCGCAGTCGATTCGATGGCTGCTTTTTGTATCGACTCTGGTTTGGTGCGCGGGACTTTTGGCACAACAAGATCGCGCACCGGGCGATTCACCGGCGCAATCAGTGGATACTCCACTCAAGAGTATTGGTGACGGCATTTTTAAAATCGGGGAGGTCAGATTCAACAAACAGAAGAAACAAGTCTGGTTTCCTGGAACTGTGAACCTGACCGATGTTGTCATCGAATATGGCATCGTCGGCCCCGGTGGAAAACTCCACGAAGGACTGCTCGCGACTCCGGCCCACGCCCAGCAGATCCATTTAGCGATGTTGCTGCTTGGCATGACAAATCAAACCGCGAGGGTTGAAAGTGGCCAGCCGCTGACTGGGGCGCCAATTCACATTTTTGTCGCTTGGACGAGCGCTGGAAAGGAAACGAAGGTGCGGCTGGAAGATTTGATTTGCAAACAAAAGGGCGGCGCGCCAATGGAACGCGGTTTCTGGCTCTACAACGGTTCGCGCGTGTTGCAAGGTGTGTTCATGGCTCACGCCAGCGAATCTATCGCGGCCATTATCGAGGACATCGACGCATTGGTTAATAATCCACGCCAGGGCCGCGAGGACGATGAGATTTGGTTCCCGAACGAAAAAGCCGTCCCGCCGCTAAACACGCCGGTCACAATCACCTTTGAACCTGCTGGGACCGGAAACAGTCCTAAGTGAGAGGGTAGCCAGAGCCTTCGGCGGAGCTGTCCAGTTGGTTTGATTTAGCGTCGGCACACAAACCATTTGCTGTCCGGGAACGCCAATACTAGACTCCCTCCACTTATGATGACCGATCAATCCGGCAAGCCCGGTATGACGTGGCTTTTGTTTGCTTTGCTGACTGTTGTTTCATGGGGCGTTTACGGCGTTTTCCTGCACAGAGGCCAAATTGCCATGGGTGACCCAGTGAACGGACGTTACAAGGCATTCTTGTTCGTGGGCATCGCGTACTTTCTCACGGCCGTGCTGGCGCCGCTTGCTTTATTGGTCGCCAAAGGCGCGTCGTGGAATTACCCGGCGAGTGGCATGTGGTGGTCGCTGATCGCCGGAATCGTTGGCGCCGTGGGCGCCTTTGGCGTGTTGCTCGCCTTTGGCGCGAAAGGCACGCCGGCCGTCGTGATGTCGATTGTTTTTGCGGGAGCACCAGTCGTAAACGCGCTCTACTCTCTTTGGCAGCATCCACCCGCGGGCGGGCTAAGTTCAATTCGCTGGCCATTCTTCCTTGGCATTCTTCTCGCCGCGGTCGGCGGCTGCCTGGTAACTTTTTTCAAGCCAAATCCCCCACCATCCAAGCCGAAAGCTGTGGCGTCTGAACCCAGTTCGAGCACAGCGCCACATCCCTAGCCCGTTCATCACGTCTCATGGAGCAACGCGGCTCAAACTCGCCGGCGAACACCAACGAGTTTTTTTCCCGGCGCGAGATCGTCACGGCTCAGCTTAGCCGGCTTCGTGAATTGCTCGCCACGGTCGTGCCGGCCAATCGCTTCTACCAAGGCAAGCTCGGAGCGTTGAGTCTTGATGCGCCGATTTCAACTTTAGAAGCGTTTTCCCGGATTTGCCCGTTCACCTTCAAAGATGAATTAGTCAAAGATCAGGTGACGCATCCACCTTACGGATCAAGGCTGACTTTTCCGCTCGCGCGATACACGCGCTGTCATCAAACCAGCGGCACCAGTGGAGTTCCTTTGCGCTGGCTGGACACTCCGGAAAGCTGGGAGTCGATGATTGACAGCTGGAAACAAGTTTATCGCGCGGCGGGCGTGACCCCTCTCGACCGGATTTTCTTCGCTTTCTCGTTCGGACCTTTCATCGGTTTCTGGCTGGCCTTCGAGGCCGGCGCGCAAATCGGCTGCCTTTGCTTGCCGGGCGGTGGATTGAGCAGCGAGGCTCGGCTGCGCTCCATCATCGATCACGGCGCAACCGTCCTTTGCTGCACGCCAACCTATGCCATTCGTTTGGCTGAAATCGCCGCCGACGAGAAGATCAGTTTGAATTCGACGCGCGTGAAGACAATCATTGTTGCCGGTGAACCAGGAGGCAGCATTCCATCCACGCGGGCTCGACTCGAACAACTTTGGCCAGGCGCGCGCATTTTCGATCATCATGGGATGACAGAAGTCGGGCCGGTCACCTATGAGTGCCCAGTGCGACCCGGGATTCTGCATTTGATTGAGTCCGCTTATTTCCCTGAGGTCATCGATCCAACGACCGGCGAAGCTGCCGCGTCCGGGGCGGCGGGAGAGTTGGTTTTGACCACCTTAACTCGCACGGCCTCTCCTCTTTTGCGCTATCGGACCGGCGACCTTGTCAAATTCTCATGCGGTTCCGATGGCCAGCCATGTCCGTGCGGCCGCTACGAGCTGGCACTGGAAGGCGGAATCCTCGGACGCGTGGATGACATGATTGTGGTTCGAGGCGTAAACATTTTTCCCAGCGCCGTCGAAGAGATACTTCGGCAGTTCAGCGAAGTTGGCGAATTCCAAGTGCAGATCAATCATGCCCAGGCCCTCGCCGAGATGAAAATTCAAGTCGAGCCAATCGATGCGGCCGTGGACGTCCGCTCTCTGGCAGCTCGTTTGGAAAAGGCCTTCCTTACGGCCTTTGCTTTGCGTGTGCCGGTCAGCGGTGTAGCGATCGGCGCCCTTCCTCGTTTTGAACATAAAGCGAAGCGGTGGTTAAAGAGTTAGTGGTGTTCCGTGGGCTAACACAGCAGCGCAGCTTAAACAACCGTCGGCCAGCGGATTTTCTCCTTTGCGAACGATGAACTAGCAGGACAGCGCGTCCCGCCTGTCTCTGTGCACCAATACATTCTGAACAGGCGGGACGCCTGTCCTACAACCGGATGCCCTGAATTGATAAAAATCCCCTCGCCATTGGAGCGTCGAACGGTTAAAGGCCTTCGCTCATGAAGACACCTCTCCATACACTTCGCGCTGGCGTTATTGGCGCCGGCTTTATCGGCCCAGTCCACATTGAAGGACTCAAACGCCTCGGGGTGCAAGTTACCGCCATTTGCGGATCGACTAAGAGTGCGCAAACCGCCGCCGAAAAATGGGGCATTCCCGAAGTTTACGGCGATTACGATTACCGAGCGATGTACCGTTCGCCGAATGTGGACGTGGTTCATATCACGTCGCCGAACAAGGTGCATGTCGAGCAATCACTCGCGGCGCTGGCCGCCGGAAAACATGTCGTGTGCGAGAAGCCGCTCGGCATGAATACGCGCGAAACGGCCAAGCTCGCAAAGGCAGCAGCGGAGGCCTATCGCCGCGATGGCCTCGTGTTCGCTGTCAATTACATGTGCCGTTTTTTTCCCGCGGTCCTTCAGATGCGCGCCATGCTGCAACGCGGTGATCTCGGCCAAATCATCCACGTGCAAGGCCACTTCTTTCAAGATTGGCTGCTCAAAGAAACTGACTACAACTGGCGCTTGCTCGCCAGCGAAGGCGGCAAACTTCGCGCGGTCGGCGATATCGGCACACATTGGATCGATGCAGTTTCATTCATTCTGGGCGCCCGTGCCGACGCTGTGTTTGCGCACCTGGAGACCTTCCACAAGACGCGCTATCGTCCGAAAGGCGAGATTCAAACCTTCGCGCAAGTGAATCCAAAGGACATGCTGCCTTACAAAGTGGACACCGAAGATTTCGGGAGTGTCCTGTTGAAGTTCGGCAAGGCGAAGCATGGCTTTGCCAATGGCGTGCATGCGAATGCCTCGATCTCGCAAGCAGCCGCGGGTTGGAAATGCGGCCTCTACCTCGGCATTTACGGCGCCAAAGGAAGCGTCCGCTGGGACCTGCAACAACCAAATGAAATCGTGGCAGGCCGCCGCGATGAACCGAATCAAATATTGCAGCGCGCCACCGCCGGCTTTAGCGAAGATGTGGCCGGCTTCACAGATTATCCCGGAGGGCATGCCGAAGGGTTTCCCGACAGCCACAAGATGCAGTACCGCGCCGTTTATGAACACATCGCGAGTGGGCGCAAAACACCTGTTCTCTTCGCCACGGCCGAGGACGGACATCACGAAGTCAAACTCTGCGAGGCAATCTTGCAGAGCAGCAGGAGCAAACGCTGGGTGAAAGTCTGATCGTGTTCAGCGCCGAACGGCGTGGTCCTTTTGTCTCGGGTCTCCGTGGAACGTGCAATCCCTCGCGTTCCATCCGGATGGTCTTACGCTTGCTTCCGCGGGGCGCAACGAAGCCCGATTGTGGGACGTAATGAGTGCACAGCGTCTTCTTCGAATTGCCGGAAATGTCAGTGGTTTGGAACGGCGGCCAAGACCCTAATCGCTTTGTTCGAATCTATGACTCCGAGAGTGGGCGGGAGTTATGGGAACTGCTCGCCGAACCCATCGAGCAACTCCAGGTTTTTCTTGATCCGACAGGCAGTTGGAAGTGCAGCGTCGCATCGAATCACTCGGAAGAGGGCAGCCGTAATATCGAAATCGGACGCCTTGCGCCTTTTTGTTTCGTTCCAAAGCGATCCGGTGGTGATTATGGCGTTTCTCGAAACAGCATAACATCAACAGGCTTAGTGGTGCTTTATGACGCGAGTTCCAGTTCCGGTTTGATTCTCCGGCCATAACTTCCCCCAGCCTGTCCCCTGCGCCGGTCGATCTCCCAATTGCACATCGACATAAAGAATCGTTTCGGCATCGACGCCATAAGGTCCGCGCAAGACAGGCTCGCCCGATGCGTTCACGACCAATGTGCAACCGATGCATTTCCTCCCTTCCCATGGGCCCGCCGTAAGCCAACCGACATTGCTGACGCCTGCGATCCACATTCGAAAATCCCGCGCGACAGGCACGTAATTCTCCAGCCAAATCGCCCCGTACGGCTCTCGCTCGTTATCGTGATTCGCCGGAACGGCCCACGCTGATGGCGAAAGAATAATTTCTGCGCCCATGTATCCGAGCGTTCGCGTGATGACTTGTCCGTGCGCAAATCCATCCGCACAGATCATCAAACCGAACGTTCCGAAAGGCGTGTGCGCCACCTGAAGCCGATCTCCGAGCGCGTAATATGGATGTCCGATTTCTAACTCATTAATTTTCCGATGATGCAACAGAACGTCACCGTTCGGATCGATCAAGACCGCCGAATTGAAAATCCGCCGCCCTTCACGCTCGACCAGCCCCGAGCAAAGGCAAACCTTGTTCTCGCGCGCAACGCGACGCAGTTGCAAACACGACTGCCCGTCCGGCACTCCGTCCGCCTCCGTGGCCGCGGAAGGATGTGTCCATCCTAACGTCATTGCCTCAGGCAAGACGACAACCTGCGCCTCCTGCGTCGCGGCCTGTCGAACGAAGTTGATCGCTCGCTGTAAGTTTTCGGCCTTGCAACCGCCTTTCACGCGCATTTGGATGAGGCCTAATTTGAATGTTCGATTTTGCATTCGTTGCTCATTCGCAACCGCAAGTTTCTTTTTTCGTGTTTTTCGTCGTCAACTATTGGTTCAGTTTGAAATCGGCCGTTTTCGTATGAGCCACAACCCGCCCACGGTCAATAGTCCATTCAAGATCAATAGTTCGAAACCGAATCTATAGCCGGCCATCCATTCAGCCGACTTCTCATTCAGCACATAACAAATCACAGGCGACGCCAGACACACCACCGGCACGAACCGGTCATTGACCTGGCGTTTCCAGAAGAGTCCAAAAGCAAATAGCCCAAGCAACGGACCATACGTGTAGCTGGCGAGTTTGAACACAGCGTTGATCACAGCATCCTGGTTCAGCGCCTTGAACCCTAAAATCACCAAAAGCAACAACAGTGCGAAACCAAAGTGGACCTTGTGCCGCAGCTTAGTCTTTTGCTGTTCCGTCAATGATGGCTTCTGATCGATCCCGAGGAAATCGATGCAAAACGACGTCGTGAGTGTCGTGAGCACCGAATCTGCGCTCGAAAATGCCGCCGCGGTAAGTCCAATCACAAACACAACCGCTGCGAATGTCCCCAAATGTTGCAAAGCGAGCATCGGAAACAGTTGGTCAGTCAGTTTCGGAATCTCGATCCCCTTGGCTTTGGCGTAATGATACAAAAGCGCACCGAGTGAGACGAAGAGCAGGTTGATAAAAACCAGCACAGCGCTGAACCAATAGATATTCTTTTGCGCGTCACGGAGCGAGCGGCAACTCAGGTTCTTTTGCATCATATTTTGATCGAGCCCCGTCATCACGATGGCAATGAAGGCCCCACTGAAAAACTGTTTCCAAAAGTAGTTCGGCTTTCGCCAATCCCAGAAAAACACCTGCGCGTGGTCGCTCTGCGCTATCGCGCCGATTAATGCACCGATGCCAAAGTCGAGGTCGCGGGCAATGGCTGTAATCGAAAGCACCACACCGAGCAGCAGGAACGTGGATTGAAATGTGTCCGTCCAAACCAAAGTTTTGATTCCGCCCTTAAGTGTATAAACGAGAATCAACAAAATGATCGCGCTGACCGTAAGGGAGAAAGGGATGTTCCAACGATCGAAGACAAAGAATTGAAGCACATTCGCAGCCAGGTACAAGCGGGCAGCGGCGCCCGTCGTGCGCGAAAGGAGGAAGAAGAACGAACCGCTTTTTTGAGAAGCAGGACCAAACCGTTCGCGCAGATAGCTGTAAATCGAGGTGAGATTCATCCGGTAATAAAGGGGCAAGAGCACCTGCGCGATCACCACGTAACCGAGCACGTAACCGAAGACGATTTGAAGGTAGGCGAATTGTGCCGCGCCAACCTGGCCCGGCACGGAAATAAACGTGACGCCGGATAACGAATCTCCAATGAGACCAAATGCGACCGCGATCCATGGCGAAGCCTTGTTTCCCAGGAAATAGGAAGCGTTATTCGCGTTGCGGCTCGTGAACCAAGCGATCGAAAGCAGGAAGCCGAAATACCCGGCAATACAAAGCAGGATCAACGCTGGTGACATACAATTTGCCATCGCCCGAACCGCATTTGGCGGCGGGCCTGTTCAATCTAATAGAGGTCCAGGCCATTGAAATCAACGGAATGAATCTTAAGCTGCGCGCGTCAAGTCTATGTTGTCGCCGCTCGGCGGCAAAGATAGCCTTGCGGCCTTCGACCGGGTGAACAATGAAAAGCTCGACGCCAATTGAGTTACCTCGAGCTTAAATCACGGCACACAATATTGGCAGAGTCCGCGGTTGGCAGAGCGAACCTGCCGGTGAGCCGACAACCAGTAATCGCCAATTGCTTCTGTCGGCTCACCAGCAGGTTCGCGCTACCTTAAAACTGCCTTGTTCAATCTAAAGGCGATGTATCAATGTCCTAAGTCGATTTAGGTTAGCTTGGCTAAATTAGGGGCGGCGACATGACATCATTAACCCACGATCAAGTTCAGCAGTTCATGGGATACGGTTTTGTTCGCCTTGATCACGCATTTCCTCGTACTCTCGCAGAGGCGAGCTGCGAAAGTTTTGCTGGAGCAGACTCGAACCCCAACGACTTTTCATCATGGCGAGTGAATATCAACTCGCGCGGACGCGCCCTGTTGATGCTGTTTCTTTTTTCGGATGTCGGCGAACAAGATGCCCCGGCACGCATTCGCGTTGGTTCTCATCTGGAGGTGGCGAAAATTCTCGAAGCAGCGGGTGAATTCGCCTGTCGAACTTGCGATTCGCGGAGGACTCGGCTGGCAATAATTGATATTGATGGCAACAAACCTAGATTCGCGGCCTCAGCGACAGCGGCAAAGCGTCGCTTGCAATTGGCGCATGCCGGAGTAAAACGGAGGCGACCTTCATAAAGCTCATGTTATGAACCTGCCAAACCGCAGTGAGTGCGAACGCGCCGGTCGTCGGGCATTTACGTTGATCGAGTTGCTGGTGGTCATCGCCATTATTGCGATTCTTGCAGGCATGCTTCTTCCTGCGCTCAGCCGCGCCAAGGCCAAGGCATTGACAACGACCTGCCTGAATAACCAGCACCAGATTGGAATCGCGTTTCAGCTCTATGCCAGTGACTTCAATGAGAATTATCCGGTTTGCGATGGCTGGAACGCGTACGGCGGGGCGCGCGGCCGCGTCAGTGATCATCACGGTGGAACGGTTTCGCCAACGAATCGCCCGCTCAATCTCTATGCTGGCGCCACAAACCTCTGGCGATGTCCGGCAGATCGTGGCGATTTCTTCTACACCAACAAAACGGCCTTCGATGCCTTTGGCAATAGCTACCGCGCCCAGTTCGGTGTGAACTCGTTTCGCACACGCCACGTCCTCGGCGACATTAGAGCGGCGCCGGCGAGTGACGAAGCCAAGCCGGTCACAAGCGCGCTTGTTGCGCAAAGCCCGGCGAACAAGATTATCCAAGGAGATGTCCCCTGGCACGGCAACCGGAAGCCCGAGGACCCACGAAGCGCCTGGCATAATGTCCGCGGCAAGCGCGGCCATGTCATGCTATTTGGCGACACGCACGCAGAGTTCTATCGGTTTCCCAAAGAAATGGAGGATGTGCGGCTTCAAACGCTTTTCATCCGCGATTCCGATACGGTGCATCCCTTGCGTCCGCAGCCGGATTTTCATTGGTGGTAACACCGTCAAAAGCTTTGACAGCGCCGGGAGCCGGCCTATTCTCCGGCTAATCTTTAATAACAGGTCTGTTCAACTTTAACTGGAACTGGTCTATTAAATTTCCACAACTCGACATACGTTCTTCGGGTCATTCTCCGCAGCGCAGTGCCTTCACGCTCATCGAGCTTTTGGTGGTGATTGCGATAATCGCCATCCTGGCGGGAATGTTGTTGCCCGCGTTGTCGAAAGCGAAGGTCAAAGCACAAGGCATTTACTGCCTCAACAATTTAAAGACCATGCAATTGGCATGGCTCATGTACGCGCATGACTACGATGACCACATCCCCGGCAACTTGTGGTCCGTCAAGGGGCCGTTCAATTGGGTGTCGGGCTGGCAGGATTTCAACGACAATAACGCAGACAACACCAACATTCTTCTCATCCTCGATTCCAAGTTCGCCCAACTCGGTGTCTATACCAAAACGCAGGCGGCTTACAAATGCCCCGCCGATCGTATCATGGTGAAGAATGGCGGAGTGCTCCGCCCGCGCATCCGCAGTATTTCGATGAGCGGTTGGATGGGGGCTAATGCGCCGCCATGGAATCCCGAATACATGACCTTCGGGAAAACTTCGCAGATTCTCAAACCACCGCCGTCGCAGGCTTTGGTTTATTTGGACGAACGCGAAGACAGCATTGATGATGGATATTACGCCATCAACATGGCCAAGAGCGGAGAGATGGTGAATTTCCCGGGCGGGTTCCACAACAGAGCGGGCGGCCTGAGCTTCGCCGACGGCCATGCTGAAATTCATCGCTGGCTCGACCCGCGCACGACGCCGCCGTTCAGGAAAGGGCAGAAGCGAGAGTTCACTGCGATGAGGGACAACAAGGACCTGCTCTGGCTGCAAGAACGAGCGACGAGCTTAAAGAAGGAACCGTAAGCGCAGTTTCCGGAACCGCGATCGATCGTCAAGATCGAGCGGCCGCCGCTGGAGATGCGCTCACGCAACCACCAAAGACCGAAACCGCTGCCAAGATGCGCCGAACCAAGGAATGGGCGGTTAGGAGCCGTTTTGATCTGCAGGTTGGGACGAGAGATCCTGATATCCGTTCTTTCCGTTTAGGAGGGCTTCCACCGCTTGAGGCAATGCGGCGCAAAGTTCGAAGTGCAACGCTTCGCAGTCGTCCGTGGCAAGTTCGGGCGAATGATTCGCGGACATGATAAAACCGCGCAGCGTTTGGCGACCGTAGTTCAGCAAGCCCTGCCGGAGCGGCAAAGCGTAGAGCGACAAGACCAATCCATAGACAACGGTATGCCAGCCATAAGCCTGTCCGTGCTCCACGGCGTGGAGATACCGTTGAACGAGCCGCTCACTCCGCAACGGGCGCAGTCGTTGCAGTTGGGACACGCCGACATATTGGCTGGCCCAGGCGAAATGTCTCAGAAGAGGTTTGTTGTTGAGCTCACAATCGGAAGCGATCAACTCGCGTGCTTCGGATCGGCTGGCATGAGTGTAAGCGCGAAAGATCGCGGGCAGTTCATGAGAAACTAGAATCTGCGAGTAATAGCCTTGCAAGAAAGCACGCAAGCCGGCAAGCCCTTTCCGCCGCTTGCCCACCGGCATTAGCGGAGCAGAGGTTAATGCGCAAAGCATCGCTGGGCTGCCGAGTTGTTCGGCCAGGACATGCCACTCCCCGAGCAGATCAGAGAGTGTCTCAGACGCTAGATTTTTCTTTCTCTTATCTAACATTAAATCGAACTCACCTGGCGTGTGTCAAATCTCTCGCCACCTTTTGGAGGTTACACCGACTCGTTTCTGACCGCCAGAAGTAAACGGGCGCGCCGCGAAAAATTTCAAACGCCAAAAATTGCGCCGCGAGATTATTAGCGCTTGCACAGGTACAGAAGGGTTGTTAGGGTCCCGCCCTGATTCATTTTCATCTCGCTGAGACGAAATAATTTGACGCTAGAGCAGAGCGAATTTCTTTATGCCAACAGTGGATTTTGCGATTGGAATCGGTGGTGAAGCCGGCCAAGGCATCGCGACACCGGGTGACATTCTCGCGCGCATCTTTGCCCGTCGCGGACTCAATCTCAATGCTTACAACGCGTATCAATCAATCATCCGCGGCGGCCACACATTCCTGACGATCCGATGCGGGAACGGACCGGTCCGCAGCATGGGAGACAAGCTGGATGTGCTCATCCCGTTGAATCAAGACACGATGGACCGCCATCTGAAATTGCTCAGAGCTGGCGCGTGTGTGATTTTCGATGGCGATAAACTCAAACCGGGCCCCGCCGCGGAAGGCGTTCAAATCTGTGCGATGCCAATGAAGCAACTGTGCGGCGCGAACAAGCTTGGCGCTAACACAGTCGCAGTCGCCGCGGTGCTGCAGATGTTGGGCATTGAATTCCAGCCGCTGGAAGATGTGCTCAGCCGCCAATTCAAGAAAAAAGGCGAAGCTGTCATCGCCGAGAACGTCAACGTGGCGCGCGCAGGCTATGAATTTGCCGCGAAGAATTTCAAAGCGTTTCCTTTCAAGGCTCCGAATCTGGGCAAAGGCATGGCCGTCCTCACCGGCAACCAAGCAATTGCGATGGGCGGAGTCGCCGCGGGAGTGAAGTTTTACGCCGCCTATCCGATGAGTCCATCGACGGGCGTATTAATGTGGATGGCTGCGCACGCGCGTCAATTGGGCATCATGGTCCGGCAAGTCGAAGATGAGATCGGTGTGATGAATATGGTTATCGGCGCGGCTCATGCCGGTTGCCGAGCTATGTGCGCCACCTCCGGCGGCGGGTTCGCTCTGATGACCGAGGCTGTTGGAATGGCTGGAATGATCGAAACGCCCGTCGTTTGTGTCGATGTGCAAAGAGCGGGTCCTGCGACCGGCGTGCCGACGAAGACCGAACAAGGAGACCTTTGGCAAGCGCTCGGCGCTGGGCAAGGAGATTACCCCCGCATCATCGTCGCTCCTTCAACTCAACTCGATCTCTTCAACAGCATTCCCGAACTGTTCAACCTTTGCGACAAGTACCAATGTCCGGGGCTCGTCTTGTCTGATCTGCTGATCTCGGAAGGCACAGCCAGCGTTAATCCGGACGATTTGAATTTCAAAGCGAAAATCGAACGCGGCGATATCATTTTCCCGAACGGCAATGGCAATGGCAACGGAAACGGTGAAGGCGCGAATGCCTTTAGCGGTTACAACGACAATGCTTATTTGCGTTACAAAAACACCGAGAGCGGCATTTCACCTCGCGCCGTGCCAGGTGTTCCGGGCCACATCTATGTCGCCGCCACGGACGAGCACGATGAAGATGGCACACTAATCAGCGATGAATTTACCAACCCGGCCAAGCGGCGCATGATGGTGGAGAAACGGGCGCGCAAGATGGAAACCGTCGTTAACCAAATAACGCCTCCCAAGTTGGTCGGGCCTGATAATGCGATGGTGACATTGGTTGGCTGGGGTTCGACAGAAGGTGTTATTCGCGAGGCAGTGGAAAAACTCGCAAGCGAAGAAGGCGTCGTGGCGAATCAATTGCACATTAAATGGATCGTGCCTTTCCACGTCGAAGAGATCACCCGAATCCTGTCGCGCAGCAAGCGAATCATCATCGTCGAGAACAATTATTCCGGTCAATTTGCCCGTTACCTCCGTTCGGAAACTGGCATCGCCGCTCACGGGCACGTGCGCAAGTACGACGGCGAACCCTTCATGCCGCATCACATCGTCAATGCAGTCAAAGAACAATTGGCCGGCGCAACCAATCTGTCGGTTCCAACGCACGAGATTTACGTTTAGTGCAGTTAGTCTAAGCAATCATTATGAGTACCGTTACCGTTGTTGAAGAAGCGCCAAAGCAAGCCGCGCAATTGACCAAGGATTCCTACAAAGGGAAAATTCATCCCGATTGGTGTCCGGGTTGTGGAGATTTTTCAGTTCTTTCTGCGCTGCAAGCGGCTCTTTTTGAGTTGGGACTTAAACCTAATCAGGTCCTGGTCGTGAGTGGCATCGGCTGCTCTTCGAATTTGCCGGGCTTCATCAATACATACGGGATGCACACATTGCACGGTCGCTCTCTTGCAGTAGCAACGGGCGCCAAGTTGGCTAACCACGAATTAAAGGTGATTTGCACCGGCGGCGATGGTGATGGTTACGGAATTGGCGGCAACCATTTTGTTCACACGATGCGCCGAAACATTGACCTCACTTACATCGTAATGGACAACCAGATTTATGGGTTGACGACCGGGCAGGTTTCTCCGACCAGCGTGAAAGGAATGAAAACCAAGAGCTCGCCGCATGGCAGCGTCGAAAATCCAATTAACCCGATGCCCATGGCGATCGTGGGCGGCGCGACTTATGTGGCGCGAGGTTTTAGCGGAAAGCAGAAACACCTGGTGGAACTTATCAAAGGCGCGATCATGCACCCAGGTTTCGCCCTCGTCGATGTCTTCAGTCCCTGCGTTACCTATAACAAGGACAATACCTACCAATGGTTCACGCCACGCGTTAAGGCGCTGGAAGACCAAGGGCATGATCCGACAGATTTCCGGGCGGCAATGGACAAAGCGTTCATGTGGGGTGACGAAATCCCGATTGGCCTTTTCTGGAAACGGACGGATCTGCCGTCGCTGGAAGATTTAGAACCGGTCTTGCACGAAGGTGGCCCGCTCGCTTACCGCGAACTGGGTATAACCGATGAGCAAGCCAAAGCCGTGATCAAGGAATTGCTCTAATATTTCGGCGTATTGCCGCGGGCGGGCAAGGCTCGGCCACAGTCGGAGAGAGCCTTGCCCGCCCGCGGCAATACGCCGAAATATGTTATTTTTGAACCCGCCGAGCTGGGACGCAAGCTTTCGAAGAAGGAGTATCAGGCGCTGCTGCCGGAGTTGCGGGCGAAATTGCTCGAAGCGCAACTGGCGCTTAAAAAGGCGAACGTCCCGCTGATCATCATCCTGGCGGGCGTCGACGGAGCGGGAAAAGGAGAGTTGCTTCATTGCCTCAACGAATGGTTCGATCCACGGGGAGTGGACACCCAAGCATTTGGACAATTGTCTGATGAGGAACGTGAGCGGCCTTCGTCCTGGCGCTTCTGGCGCGTGTTGCCCACGCGGGGACGTAGTGGAATCTTCTTCGGGTCCTGGTACACCGAGACGATTCTTGAGCGCGTCTATGGCAAAATCAAGAACGCCGAACTTGACGCCACTCTCAATCCATGGCCATTTCAGCTGGAGTTCTGACAATGCCCCGAAGCATTTGGCAATGCTTAGCGTGAGCTCCGAAGGCGACACCGGCGCGCCAGAGAGTTTTGAGTCGGGTCTGGCGCCGGCAGTTTAGCTTGGGAGCCGCCAGCGATGGCCGCGTGGTTGCCTTAAGCCATCGCCGACTTTACCGCACAAACAAAGAACAAGTCGCTGCTGCGATTAAATGGTTTTGGCGCGGAGCAGTGTCAGCGCCTGGGTGCCCGTCATCTTGCGCTGCCAGCCCGGCACGTAGCCGGCGCTGGCTTGGCCGCGATCCTTTTGCAGTTCGAACAAGCCCAGAGTCAAATTGCGCAGGACCGCCATGACATGTGCTCTGCGGCCTCTGATCAGCGACGCATCTTCTCCCAAGGACACATCCCGCCGGTAATGCGCGCCGATCTCGCACGCACTCCAGTGGCCGCGAATGAATCGGGCCAGCGCTCCCATAATGGAAACTGCCGCCCGCTCCGACCGAGCAATTGACTGGCATCATTCTGGTGTCATTCTGGTGTCATTCTGGTGCTCAAGATGAATGTGACGATCAAGGATGTCCCGGCACGTCTGCACCACAAGCTCAAGGTCCGGGCCGAAGCAAACAAACGCAGCATCAATTGGGAGGTGATTGATATTTTGGAAAAGGCTCTCGAAAGTGCGCCGATAGACGTTGAAATGCTGCTCGCCGAGATCGACCGTATCCGTTCGCGAATCAAGGGACCTCGCTTGACACAAGGCCGGCTGCGCCAAGCCAAAAGCGACAATCGGCTATGATCGTCGTTGACGCAAATGTCATTAGTTACCTTTTGCTTCCGGGACCGTTCACAGGGTTGGCGAGAATTGCCGTCCGGAAGGAGGAATGGTGCGCCCCCGTTCTCTGGCGATCCGAATTTCGCAACGTCCTCGCGCTTTATTTGCGCCGCAATTCGATGGCCCTGGAGGATGCACAGCAACAAATGCAAGCCGCAGAGCGATTGCTTGGGGGCCGTGAATTCACTGTGCGCTCGACAGCCGTTCTACAATGTGTCCAGCGTTCGCAACGCTCCGTCCAGCGTGGTCATCGCAGGTGCGGTTGAATATTCCGGCTCGCTTTGTCTTTTTAACTGGGTAAATTGCTTGCCGCCGCAAGCTTCTATGACAATCACGATGGCAAAGCTGGCAAAGCTCGGTGCGGGACTCGCCGCAATGGCAATGCTTAGCCGGAGTACGCTCGCAGATGGCGCGACTTCGGTCAACAAATCCGGGGACGCTGAAGACTTCTTCGAGAAACGTATTCGGCCTGTCCTCGTCGAGCGCTGTTACCAATGCCACTCGGCGCAAGCGAAAAAGTTAAAAGGCGGCTTGAGGTTGGATACTCGGGATCGAGTTCTCCAGGGCGGCGATTCGGGTCCGGCCATCGTCCCAGAAAAACCGGCGGAGAGCCTATTGATTCGAGCGATCCGATACAAAGATGACCATCTCCAAATGCCACCCAAGGAGAAACTGCCGGACCACGTCGTTGCGGATTTTGAGGAGTGGATTCGCATCGGGGCGCCCGACCCTCGCCGTTCTGATTCCTCAGCTCAGGCCCAGTCGCGCGGAGGAGTTAATTTCGCGGAAGGTCGGAAATTCTGGTCGATTCAACCGATCAAGCCGTATCCCCTGCCGAAGGTAAGCGCCGCCGCTTGGCCGCTGCGCCGGATCGATTGGTTTGTCTTGGGGAAGCTCGACGAGGCCCAGCTTTCGCCGTCGAAACGCGCGGATGCCCGATCGCTCGTTCGGCGCGCCACATTCGATTTGACCGGTTTGCCTCCAACTCCAGAAGAGATCGATGCGTTCGTTCATGATGACTCGAGCAATGCATACGAGCAGTTCATCGAGCGCTTGCTCGCGTCGCCGCAGTATGGCGAACGCTGGGCGCGATTCTGGCTCGACAAGGCGCGTTATACGGACGCGATCTCTAACTTCGAAGACAGTCGCGCGTCACCCTGGTTGTATCGAGATTGGGTCATCAAAGCATTTCAGCAAGACATGCCGTACGACGAGTTCGTGAAACGGCAATTGGCGACTGACCTGATGCCGGGCTCGGACCCGAGGGACCTGCCCGCGCTTGGATTCCTTGGCTTGAGCCCCACTTACTGGAAAGAACTCAAACTGCAGCGTTCTCTCATCCAAGTCGTCGTCGCGGAAGAATGGGAGGAACGGATGGATGCACTCGGCCGCACATTCTTGGGCCTGACCTTGGCGTGCGCTCGTTGTCACGATCACAAGTTCGATCCGATCAGCCAGGAAGATTATTACGCGGTTGCTGGAGTCCTGGCGAGCAGCCGCACCATTGATCGACCGCTCGTGCCGGAAAAAGATTTCGAGCCGGTGCGCAAAGCTCGCAAAGAGGTGAACGACCTGGATGAAGAAGTAAAGAAGCTGCGGCAGAAGGCGAGCAGCGCTCAAACCGGCGACAAAGGCAAGGAGATGAGCGAAGAAACCAAAACCAAGATCGCGGAGCTGGAAAGCAAGATTAAATCGATTAAGACCAACACACCCGGCTTCGACCAACTCATGGCCAACGCTCTGGAAGAGGCCGCTCTTTACGTCTTGGACGATGGCCCCAATCGCACGAAACTTGATTATCGCTCAGGTAAAGCGCGCGACTTGAGAGTTCATCTGCGAGGCAATCCGTCGAATGAAGGGCGCGCCGTGCCGCGCGGATTTCTCGAAGTGCTCTCGAAAGGTTCACGCAAGGAGTTTCAGAAGGGGAGCGGAAGGATCGAGTTGGCTGAAGCCATCGTCAACGAAGGGGCTCCGCTCTCGGCTCGTGTGATCGTCAATCGCATTTGGGAGCAGCATTTCAGCCGAGGGCTCGTCGACACACCGAGCAACTTTGGCGTGCGCGGTTCGCGCCCGACGCATCCGGAGTTGCTCGATGATCTCGCAGCGCGTTTTATCCAGAATGGTTGGTCGTTGAAATGGCTGCACCGCGAAATCATGCTTTCGGCTGCGTATCAGCAATCGAGCGAGTTCCACGCCGAACATCACCGCGCAGACCCGGAGAATCGGCTGCTCTGGCGGATGAACCGGCGGCGGCTTGACATTGAAAGCTGGCGGGACGCTGCGTTGGCGGCTGCGGGCTTCCTCGACTTCAAGCAATCCGGTGGACCTCAAGACTTGGCCGAAGCATCCAACAGACGCCGGACAATTTATGGCACGGTCGGACGGACCCTGCTTAATGACATGCTGCGGCTCTACGACTTTCCTGACCCGTCAATCCACGGTGAGCAGCGTGTTCCGACAACCACGCCGACTCAACAACTTTTCGTGTTGAACAGCGAGTTTGTTCAAACGCAGGCGGAACGCTTGTTCGACCGTCTCAATCGTGAAAGCCCGTCAGAGCTGAGCGCGCGTGTCAATCAAGCGCATCATTGGCTATTTGGCCGGAAAGCAAGCGAGCGCGAGATTGCCTGGGCCACGGATTTTCTTAGTGCGCCACATCGGACGCCCGAAGAACAGTCCCAAGATTGGCGCCTTTATCTGCACGCGCTTCTCGGCAGCAACGAATTCATGTTTGTCGATTGAACTTCGTAGGACGTCCATTAACCCATGGGCCGCTACTGCCGAAGCTGCAAGCGTATTGAGAGTCACGGTCAATTCCACCGTGCCGGACATCGTAATCCCATCTGCCAAGATTGCCGCAATATCACGCCGGAACGGCGCCGCCAGCTTGAATCACGGAAGTTGGAGGACGAACTGTACGGTTTTCTCGAACAAAGCAACATCTCGGAGCCCACAATATGCAGCGCATCCAGGTTCTGGCTCGGCACTCGGATGCAAAAGTCAAAGCGCTCGCCGAGCTGGTCCGCGATATTGCCAGGGTTAAGCCGCGCGAACGCCGCCGTGTTCGGGCTATTGCGGACAAGCACTGGACTTTGTTTGTTCGAATGGTCGCCATTTTGCCGGACGCGTATTGGGGCGAATCATTCCTTGGTTACGGCGAGCAATCTGAGTGGCTCTGGGAACGTTATGAGAAAGCCAAGGTCGAAGCACACCGGCTACGCCACGGAAGCTTGCCTTGCTGGTGCGGCAGCCAACGCGCCTATTGGGATTGTTGCGCGTGCCGCGACGAAATGTTCGCTGAACAATTCGCGAACGAAGAACAAGAGCGCGAATGTCAAAGTTTCGCCGGTCGCCGGAGATGGAAGGGTCTATTTCATGAATGGCGAAGGCAACTGCGTCGTTGTTAGAGCCTCGCCCAAGCTGGAGATTCTCGCTACGAACGAACTAAAGGAGACAACGCTCAGCACGCCCGCGATTTGTCGTGGGCGCCTGTTCGTTCGCACGGATGGGAATTTGTACTGCGTGCGATGACCGCCCGTTCCGCGCCCAATTCGACAAGCATGCACGGGATTTGCGTCAAGTATACTTAGGGATGCACTGCGACCATGAGTGCGAAAGAAGCGGCACGTCAGGCGATTCATAGACTTCCTGACGATGCCGATTATCGTGCCATTGCGAAAGAGATTGGATTCTTGGCGGCGCTGGAGCAAGGCGACCGAGACATCCAGGCGGGTCGAGTAATGTCAAATGAAAATGCCAGGAAGACGCTCGACCCGTGGACTTCAAGCTGATTGGTCGGATGACAACAAAACATCGAATCTTTACGACGAGTTTCGCGAGCGTTTATCCCCTCTATGTCGCAAAAGCAGAAAAAAAGGGGCGCAAGAAATCAGAAGTTGACGCCGTTATTTGCTGGCTGACCGGCTATAGCCAGCGCGAGTTAGAAGGACAATTGAAAAAGCAGACCGACTTTGAAACCTTCTTCAAGGAAGCTCCCAAGCTGAATCCTTCACGAAGTCTGATCAAAGGTGTCATTTGCGGCGTCCGCATAGAAGACATTCAAGAGCCGACAATGCGGGAAATACGCTATCTGGATAAATTGGTTGATGAATTAGCCAAGGGGAAGGCGATGGAAAAGATCTTGAGGACCTAACAACGGATCGAAGCCGGCCGACGAAGGTCGTCTATTCAGTCAGCTTAAAGTCTGACCGAGCAGTCACAGGAGCAACTTCGCACCGATAGCGGGCTTGAGCAGCGATCTTTTGTAGAATCGTCTTTGGGGCCTCAGCATTTTTCTGAAATCGGACATACGCCGCAGAAGCTTCGGTATCGAATTTCGACGATGGGAGGATCTTTGCGCCTCTTTGCGGGGCGCTCTCAACATTTATTGCGCTTAAGCTTGGCTTTCATACATCCAGTCACTATCCCGCATTCCACCGCTTTACTTAGGAGCCTAGAAATAACAACATGAACACTTCAGTGAAGGTGTGGTTTCAAGGAATAATTCCATTCTCCGTGAAATTCATCTCGCTCCAAGGCCAGTTTTTTCATCGCCTCCGGTGAAACTTTCACGC
>VHDE01000031.1 GCA_016871515.1 Verrucomicrobiota bacterium | reverse complement strand
AGAGCATCGGCAACTACACCCCTGGAACTCTGGCCCGATCTATCTGCGATCTGGCCTGGAGTTTAGTTGCGATATTCCCAAGGCCTCGCTCAACGCACAGAGAAAAATGAGGAAAGAAAAGAAACAGCTTCACTTTAAAAAAAGAAAAAGAGCGCTTGACACTTCTCATAGCAGGGCGAGCTGTCTTAGCGAACCGAACCTTGTGGATCACGTCTGCGACACTGCGGGCTCTGGGAAGAGGCACCCGCCCGGGATCCACCTTCAGTCCCCGAGCCAGCGGTGGGATGAAGGCCTTTGGAGGAGGGATAAGACGGGCTGTCCGCACGAGATTTTGCGAAACGCTGCGAACAGCTTGAGCCTCCCCCTCTGTCCGGGTGGGGTTAGAATTCCGGTCTCCTCCACCTTTTTGCGAGAGTTCGCGGGGCAGGATTCCGACCTTGGGCGACCTCCGAGACCCTCTCAGCCGGGAAGCCTCCAAGGATCGCCTCAAAAGGGGGTTTTTCTTGCGGCAGAGACCCGGAACGTTCAGGCTTCGCCTGCAGCCGTGAAAAGCAAATTCCTATTAGAAAGCAAATACCTGTGGCTGAGCACTCAGCTTGTCGTGACATTGCTGCCGGGATGTGCTAGGGATGCAGCGTTGGCTATGATGCACTGCAAATGGATCCAATGCGTGCTGGTGCTGCTGGTTTTGCTCACCGGGGTGTTCTCGGCGGGGGCCGCGACGAATCCTCCCACGCTGGATGAACTCAAAGCATTGGGCGCCCGGCAATCGCTGCTCAAGCAGCATGTCGCGCATTCCCTCGAAACGAATGCGCCGCTGCCCGAGCTCGACCGGTTTCGCCAAGAGATCGAGCCGGTGTTACAAAGGCACTGCGTCGCCTGTCACGGGCCAAAGAAAACGAAAGCGCGCCTTCGGATCGACACGCTGAATCCCAACCTCTTGGAAGGGCCTGATGTGGATTGGTGGCTGGAGATTCTCGCCGTGTTGGGCAACGGCGAAATGCCGCCGCCGGATGAGTCCAAGTTGTCCGGCGAGGACCGAAGCCGGGCCATGGATTGGCTTTCCGGGGAGATTCGCAAGGCCTCGATCGCGCGACGCGCCACGGCCGGGCATTCTTCGTTTCGCCGGATGACACGCTACGAGTACAATTATGCGTTGCAGGATATTCTTGGGCTCCCTTGGGAATTCGCCCGGGATCTTCCGCCTGAAGCCCATTCCGAAGACGGATTTCAGAACAGCTCGGAGACGTTGCACATGTCCGTCGCGCAACTGGAGACCTACCGCCTTCTCGCCAGGCAAGCGTTGTCGCGGGCAACCGTCCGTGGTCCCCGGCCTCGTGTGTTGTATTGGGGCGTCTCCATGGAACAGGCTGGGCAGATTGAATGGAAGAAGCAGACCGCGGAACTCGAGAAAGCCAAGGTGGCGTTCAAGGACGATCCGGAAAAGCAAAAGCGCGAGCTGGACAAGCTGCATGACCGGTCCACCAAGCCGCATGGGAAAACCTATTTCAAAGATCGAACGACGGGACGAACGGCCCCCCACTCCTGGGATTATGGTGGCGCCAAGCACGCCATCGCCCCCACCCATGCCCCTCCGCCGGTTCCCCAGACATTCGACCAGGTGGCGATCCTTCCCCACGGTCACGAGCAGAAACTTGTCGTGGAATTGGGGGATCAGGTTCCCGACGAGGGCCTGCTCCGTGTGCGAGTTCACGCGGCCAGAACTCCTGCGAACAACGATCGCGTTCCGAGCCTGCAGTTGGAGTTCGGTTGGCAGGCGAGCAACGAGGGGCGAGCGTTGCTGCGCGTGAGCGAGGAAGACCTTCCCATCACCGCCAGTCCGGACCAGCCGCAGATCTACCAATGGGATGTGTCGCTCGGGGATATCTATCCCCGGAACTCGGTGCGAAAGGCGTCGCCCATGGGATCCACGCCTAGCCCGTCCGAGCACATCCGGCTGGTCAACAGTTCGGCGTCCCCCGGGGAGATCCAGATCAGCTACGTGGAGGTGGCGGCACCGGTCTACGATCAGTGGCCCCCGAAGGCACACGAGCGGATTTTCTCCAAGAGCCCGCACCGCGAGGACGAGCCCGTCTACGCCAGAGAAGTTTTGACGGCGTTCATGTCGCGCGCCTGGCGGCGGCAGGTCGGGGACGAGGAGATTGACCAAAAAGTCCGGCTTTTCCAGGCGATGCGAAAATCCTCCGACACGCTGGAAGAGGCCATGGTCGAGGTTTTGGCCACGGTTTTGTCATCGCCGGAGTTCCTCTACATCGTTCGAGGGGATGCGCCGGGCGAGCCCGAGCGGTCGCCCCGTCCGCCGCGACTTACCGCGCAGGAACTCGCGACTCGCCTTTCCATGTTTCTTTGGTGCAGCGTGCCGGATGACCGACTGCTGGAATTGGCTGACAACGGCCAGTTGCGACGTCCCAAGGTTTTGGATGACGAGGTCAGGCGGATGCTGGCGGATGCGCGCGCCGAGCGATTCGCAAAGCATTTCGTCCGGCAGTGGCTCGACCTGCAGTTGCTGGATTTTGTGAAACTTGAGGGTGGGGTGGATCCGCTCCTCAAGGAGGCTATGCAGCAAGAACCCATCTTGTTCTTTGCTGGAATGTTGCGCCGCGACGAGAGCGTTTTGAACTTCATCCACGCGGACTACACCATGGCCGATGAGCGGTTGGCCCGGCATTACGGGTTGGCGGATGTCTATGGGAACCACTTCCGCCGGATCGGTTTGGATCTGAGCAACCGTCGAGGCGGGCTGCTCACTCAAGCCGGCCTGTTGGCGATGAATTCAAGCGGGAAAGACTCGAATCCGCTCAAGCGGGGGATCTGGCTGCTAAAAAGTTTGCTCGATGACCCGCCGCCGCCGCCGCCGCCGGCCGTGCCGGAGATTGATCTCGCCGATCCTGAGATCGCGAAGATGACGCTGAAGGAACGCCTCGCCGATCACCGGAACCACGAGGCCTGCATGTCCTGCCACGCCAAGATCGATCCGTGGGGGATTGCCCTGGAAAACTACGACGCCCTCGGGCGTTGGCGCGATCAGATTGACGGGAAACCTGTTGACGCCGCCAGTCGGCTGTTCAACGATGAAATCTTGCATGGAATGGACGGCTTAAAGCGATTCCTTTTGACGAATCGCCAAGACCAGTTCGTGCGGGCTCTCACGCACAAGATGACCGTGTATGCCCTCGGGCGGCCTTTGACCTTTGCCGACCGCGCGGGGGTTGAAGCCATTGCGGCAAAGGTCCGCGAGGATGGCGACGGGCTGGCCACGTTGGTCAGGCATGTGGCCACCAGTGAATTATTCCTTTCAAAATGAAACCGCATTCGCAATCGATTCTGAGGGATCTGGACCGGCGCCGCTTTCTCATCGGTGCCGGGTGGGCTTTGGCGCTGCCCATGTTCGAATCCTTTTCCGCCGCCAAGGTCTTGGCCGGGCCAGGGCGTGCCCAGCCGAAACGATTGGGTTGCTTCTACTTTCCCGACGGCGTTCCCATGCCGCTTCCAGCGGATCCGGCTTACCAGGACTGGGCGTGGTTCCCCCATGGCAACGGCCGTGAGTTTAAGTTCACGAAGTGCATGGAGCCGCTGGAGCCGCTGCGGGAGGAACTGACCGTGCTCTCGGGTCTCTCGCACCCGGCCGGGCGCGTGGTTCATGGGCACAACAATGCCGATCAGTTTCTCACCGGGGCCGCCACCGGCACGGGCGACATGGATTACCACAACGCAATCTCGCTCGATCAGTTCTACGCGGGACACGTGGGTGACCAGACCCGGTTTGCTTCCCTGGTGATGTCGACGGACGGCGGCACGGGCACGGCCCGCGGTGCTCACACGGTTTCCTTCGACCGGCATGGGCGGGCCATTCCCGCCGAGAACCGGCCCAAGCGGATCTTTGACCTACTCTTCGTCAAGAACGACGCCGATGCGGCCCGGCGGCTCGCGCTCAGTCAAAGTGCGCTCGACGACCTCCTGACGGACGCGCGGCGGCTGCGCCGGCGGCTCTCATCGCATGATCAAGGCAGCCTGGATGAGTACCTGCAATCCGTCCGCGAAGCGGAGATCCGGGTGCAGAAGGCCAAGCAATGGCTCCACACCCCGCTCCCGCAAGTGGACGCGGATCCGCTCAATCTGGAAATCACGCCGGAAGAGCCCCGGCAGTATTTGCGGACGATGTTCGAGTTGATCGTCCTGGCATTCAAGACCGATTCCACCCGCGTGGTGACTTACCAGATTGGACGGGAGAACGGCATTGGGATCAGCGACCATTTGTCGCGCGCGATCGGCTTTCCTGCCGCGCACCAGCTATCCCACGAGACCAAGCAGCCGGACGGTTGGAAAAACTTTGGCACTTACTGCCGGTTTCTCCATGAAGAATACGGACGGTTCGTCATGCAAATGAAGAACACCCCGGAACCTGCGGGCGAGGGTTCGTTGCTCGACAACTCGCTGCTGCTGTTCGGTTCGGCGTCCAGCGCCTTCCATCTCTCCCGCAACTACCCCTTGATTCTTGCCGGGGGCAAGAACCTGGGCGTCGCGCACGGCCGCTATTTGAACCTGGCTGGGAACAAAGCGCAGGCCGGCGGATGGAAGCCCGGCGACCCCGAGCCGTGGACGGAACAGGCCACGCATCAGGATCTCCCGCTTTCCAATCTCTTCGTCTCCATGCTCCAACGCCTCGGCCTCGAAACCGGGTCCTTCGGAGATAGCACGAGCAAACTCGACGGGGTTTGAGGAGGCGCCCGCGGGTAGGGCGGCCGTTCCCGCTCACGCGCAGTGGGCCGGACGAGTTGTGATTTCGTCGGCGTTGGAGCCATTCTGCCCATGACCCCGGTCTGTTCATGGGCGCAACGCGCGCGGAAAACTCGGGGTAGTCTCATTTTGCGGAGCGCGGGTGTGTGTGGAGCACCACCCGCAGCCCTGGCAAATTCATAAACCCTGGGTGCACTTCACCTGCTGCGGCTGGTCCTTCGGATACAGCCGCGCTCCGGTCGCGTCGTAAGAACCCCTTTCGGCGTTGGATTCCCCCTTGGCTAGCGTTTGGGTGTGTGGTTAAATCGGCGTAATCGATCGCGCTCGAAAGCAGCATGGTCCGAAACGCTCCATCACTTTGTGGCCTCGCCCTCACTGTTGCCAACACCGCCGTCGCCGGCCTGACAGTTATTTCAACCACAACCGCTATTTCCAAAACCATCGCCATTACCATGACAACCACCCAAAAACTTGCTGCTACTGCTCTCATCGCCGCTGGCGCTATCACCTTCGGAGTTTATGAAGCGTATCAGGCCAACAAACTTCGGGCGCAGATCCAAATCCTCGACCGCCATCAACAGGACCAGGCCGCGCTCAGCAACCAGGTCCAGGAACTTCAAGTCGAGCGCGATCGCGCCAAAAGCCAGGTCGCGGCCCTCATGGCCGAGAATGCGGCCAGGAAGCCCGCTCCCAACGAGACCTTCAAACTCCGCGGTGAGGTCTCGCAACTGCGTCGCGAGAAAACAGAACTAGGCTCCACCAGCGGCTTGAGCAAGGTCACCGCCAATCCGGAAGCGCGCAAAATGATGCGCGAACAACAAAGGATGGGCATGACGATGCTCTACAAGAGTTTCACGGCCGACGCCAAACTGACCGACGAACAAACCAAGAAGCTCAATGACCTATTGGCCGATCACATCATGGATAACGTCGAAAATGTAACGGTCGCCTTGCGCGAGAAGATGGGCCCGGATCAATTGACGCAGATGTTTGGCGCGCAGGAAGCGGATTTGAACGCCAAAGTCCAGGAATTGCTTGGAGACGAAGGACTGCAGAAATATCAGGATTATTCGAAGAACCTCGTCAGCGCAGTCACCGCACAACAATTCAAATCAATGATGACCGGTGACAAAGACGCCAAGGAGGAAAAGGCGAAGCAAATGTTGCAGATTCTGAACGAGGAATCGCAGACGGTCTTGGCAGGCGCCGGATTGCCGGCCGATTATCAATTGGTTCCCATGTTGAACTTCCGAAATATCGCCTCCGAGAGTGAAGGGGAGAAGAGCCTGCAACTTCTCGATTCTCTTTACACGCGAGCAACGCCGCGCCTGGAGACGGTCCTCAGCAAGGAAGAAATGGCGAAGTTTCAGGAATTCAGAGGCAAGGCGATCGAAAACAACCGCGCCGCTTTTCTGATGAACCGAAGTTTGATGGCTCCTATCGCCAACTAATTTGTAACTTGCCCCAGAAGCGCGGCTTCCGAGACTTTGTCGTCAACTTAATCGCAAACTTCGCCGGCAATGCGCGATTCGATTGAGTTCTCGACAAAGTTTACGACAAAGTTTTTCTCCATTCGGCAGCTTCTTGAACGAGCCCGAACTGATGGCCTATTTGATCCCGACTGCCATCGAATCGGGTCCTGTTCGGGTGTTTAACACGCGTGTCGCGAAATCCTGCTTCACGCATCCAGCCGCAGCAATCGGCTCCGGTAAAATCAAAGCCGCCCCATGAACCTGCGCACACCGAAAACAGGACAGGCGGGACGCCCGTCCTAGGAACGTCACTGCTTTTCCGCCAGCAGTCTTTCGACTTTCCCCTCCAAATCTTCGCGCGCGTTCAGATCGCGCAAGATGCCTTGTTGATCGACCAGCCACATTGTTGGGATCGCGCTGATGCTAAACTGCTGTCCGAATACGCCGGCGCCATCGAAGTGTTGCGGCCACGGAATCTTCTCTTTCGCAACAAACTTTTCGAGGGCCTCCTTTTGCCGGTCGAAACTAATCCCCAGAATCTCGAATCCCTTGGAGTGGAGTTTGTCGTAAGCTGCTTTCACTTTTGGCAATTCCGCCACGCACGGTCCGCACCAGGTCGCCCAAAAATCAACCAGGACGACCTTCCCACGCATCTTCGAGAGATCGATTTCCTTTCTGTCAAGCGATGTGAACTTGATCTGCAATGGCGTTCCGATCCGTTCGAGCTTTTTCAGCAGATCTTTGGCGCTCTCTTTTGCTTCGTCCGGAGCGTCCGAGCTCACAATTTCCTGAGCCAGCTTGCGTCCTTTCTCCGCATCAGTTTGGGATGCGATCACCAAAAGCATCTCAAATACTTCGGAACGTTTGGGAAATTCCTTTTGCAGATTGCGAACGCCTTTCTCGAATTCCGCGAACACCGCGGCTTGTCCCTCGGCTGTTTTGCTGACGGCATTGCGGTGGACCGCCGAAGCGCGCAATTGGAAACGTTCGTCCTCGCTGAGGGCGGGATTCTTCAACCGCGCGGCTTCAAGCGCCTCCAGTTGTGGGGCCACTTTTGCGTTGCCCATTGCGACGGCAGCTTCCAGCAATTCAAACTCTCGCTCCCGTGCCTCGTCAGCTTTCGCATGATCGGAAAAACGCGTGTAAAAGTCCTTGGCCTTCTGCGCGCCTCTGGCCGCGGCTTCACTTTGGTCGAGACGATGTTTGGCAATGGCTTCCGCCGATGGCCGGGTTTTCTTCCATTCCTCGGGTGGCGGAGGCGGTTGACTCGCCTTGACGACTTCTTCCCAGGCCGCGTCGGCTTCGGAGGATTTCGGTTTTGCCGCAGCGGCCGGCTTGTCGGCTTGCGCGCGGGTCACCTCGATTGAAAACAAGCCAATCAATGCGGCGATGGCGAAGAAAAGGATACGCATAATAGGAATAGTTGTCGTTCCGCGGATGGTCATAGGTGTGGCTGGGTTGAATGTCGAGGTTTTTCGCTGTCCGGCTGCTCCGGGATCTCTGATGAGAGACGGGCTTCCTCGCGCTGTTCGCGCCGCATCGCCTTACGCGCGTGTTCGAGGAAAAGAGCGCACGGTTCAAGGCAAGGGATCAGACTCTTTTCCCGAGCGAAATCGGGCAACATTCCTGTCACAGTCCAGAGTCGGCGTTTCAAACAGACAGTGTTGCTGCAGGCTGCATCAACGACACCGGCTACTTGCGCATCGGTCAGCTTTTGAGTGATTCGGTACATGCCCGTCTGGCGTTCTGTAAATTCCCGGTAGTTCGTCACGGGCGGCGTTGCAGACAGGGCTGCATGCCAGTTGGGAATTGCTCCGGGGTAAAGATGGTCGAGGGCTCGTTCGAGTTCACCTGCCGTGTGCAGAACCGCGCGCCAACCCGTCTGAAGGTCAGGCGCGGATTTCAGCGGACGAAACGCGCCTTGTGCAGTGAACTGCGCCAAAGCGCGAAGTTGCTCCAATCGCACCTCTTTCAAATCTGCGCTGGGACGACCGCAGTCAGCAATATGACGCAGCTCGTAACCGGCCGGCTGGCGGCGTATTAACAACTGAGCGAAAACTTGCTCGTCACCAAGTTGGGCAACGAACGCAGCCAAAGCGGGATTGGCAATAACAGGCACTCCTCACCAAAATACTGCATTACGGAACTTTGACAAAAGGGAAACATGTCACGCCCAGCAATTCTCATTATAGGAGCGCGGACCGCCGAGTCCGCGAGAGGACCATCGGAACAAGCGCGAAACGCGGGGACTCAGCGGTCCGCGCTCCCATAGTGAGAATTGCTGTTGTCACGCCAGTGCGCACTTTTCTTGTAGCGGCGTCTCGGAAGCGCGCCGCCGACTTCGGGTTGTTAAGGAATGGCGGCGCGCTTCCGAGACGCCGCTACAGCACTTGGCTCTATCCCACCCTGCCTTTTGTCTCCTTCGACAGATTGGCGCTATCGGCCGGATTGGCTGAATCGCCGATCCGCCATTCCGAATCCTGTTTCAAATAGACGGTCTGCGATGGAAACGCGAAGCTGATCCCTTCCTCATCAAAGCGCTTCTTGATTGCCAGATTCATCTCTTGCATTCCCGCCAAGTGCCCCTTGGGATCGTTCGAATTCCACCAATGAACAACCTTAATATTTAAGGCGCTATCGGCAAATCGATTAAACCCAATCACAACGTCAAAAGTCATCGGGTGACCTTTGTAGACTTCCTCGAGTATCTGGAGCGCGCGCCGCAGTCGTTCGATCGAGGTATCGTAAGTCAGACCCAAATTCATCTCGGTTTTGATATTCGTCCTGCGCGTAATGTTGGTGATAATGGCGCCCCCCATGGTTTTGTTCGGTATGGTAATGAAATGACCATCAAGGCTCCGGACGCGCGTGCTGCGCAACCCAATGGCCTCGACTGTGCCGTCCACTTTGTCCAACTGAATGCGATCGCCCATCCGAAAAGGCTTGTCCACGAACACCGACACCGCGCCGAACAGATTGGCCAAGGTATCTTGAGCGGCCAAACCAAGCGCGAGGCCGCCGATCGAGAGCGAGGCAATGGCTCCGCTTATGTTGAGCCCCAAATTCTGGGCGGTCACCAAGACTGCCACGATAACCAGAAAGACCTTCAGAGCTTTGTCGATGATGGGAAAGAGCTGATCGTCGAAGCTCTTGTCGCCGTCGCGGTCAGTCCGCTTCTTCCAAAACTCGATGAATAGGTCGATGAATTTCAAGCCCATATAAGTCAGCGAACAGGCGACAATGATATTCAGACCTTTCTTCAGGAAATCTTCAATCCACAATGGCCAGTCAAAAACCTGAAGTCCGACATGCAACAATATGACGAATGAAATGACCTTGATCGGTCCCTGCAGGAGGGTCAGCAGCAGGTCGTCAGACTTGGTTTTCGTCCGAGCGGCCCAGCCTTGCAGATAAGTGCGCGTCACACGATCCAACAGTTTGGAAACGACAAAGGCCAGGAGGATATAGATCAGCGAGGCGGCGTACTGCCAAAGCGGAATGCCTGCGGGCAACTCGCGCTTGAGAAACTCCACTTCATCCAACCCGAACGTCAGGAAGACCTTCTTGTCCGGAAGAGGAAACACCTGCAAGCCACTCGCCGGTCTCTCCACTGTTACGGTTGCGGCAGGAGCATTCGTGCGTGCGTTATCCTGAGCGCTCGTGCAGAACGACCAAATCAACATCCCCGCCAGCACGAAAAGCCCGCCTCGAAAAACCGCTTTGAATGTCACTTTCATACTCGCGAAAATTATGAAACAGGCGACCGCCGGGACAAGTCTTAATACAACGCAACAATGTAGGCCACAATCGAACTCGACCGCGGATGCCCAGCAGGTGATATATCTGTCGTAACGCAGACTGAAAGTCTGCGCTACGGAAAGGCATCCGCGGTCCTAGCCAAAGACTAGCAGATGCCCGCAGCCCGTGCGATAGCGCAGGTTTGGCTGGCGAACGCACTTTCAATTCTCATAGAATGAGCGTGATGCAACTGCGGTTTGGAACGCTGACGACAGAAAGGAAGATGGGAATTGCGTTTGCCGTGGCTCTCCTGACCATCAGCGGTTTGGCGGTGATATTTTATCAAAGCACGCGGGACCTCTTTCGTTCCAACGAGCAAGTAGCCAATACCTTGGAGTTGATGGTGGCCCTGGGGAATACTCTTTCGCGCATTAACGAAGCCGAGACAGCCCAACGCGGGTACATTCTGACGGCTGATCGCAGCTTTCTTACTTTTTATCCGCGCTCGATCGAGGCTGTGGAACGCGAGATCGAAAAACTTCGGTTTCTGACCACAGGCAACGCCGGGCAACGCGCCGCCGTCGAGAGGCTCAAGCCACTCATCGATGAACGGGTCGATCGCATGCAGGAATCGATACGAATTCGGGAAGAGCAAGGGTTCGAACCAGCCTTGGAGGTGATTGTCACCAAAAAGGGAAATGAAATCATGCGTGAGATACGGGGAGTGATCACCGAGATGCAACTACAAGAGGAAAGAACTCTGCAGCTTCGTTACGACCGTCTCGAAAGCACTTCGCGCAGCACGCTTCTCGGCTTCATAGTCGTCGCGCTGCTCAACTTCGTCCTCCTCTCTTTGGCCTACGTAATCGTAAGACGAGACCTAAGGGGACGCCAAAGGAATATCGAGCAAAAGACAAAATTGGTGGGGGATCTGGAAAAGGCTAACCGGCAATTGCGCGATTTCGCTCACGTGGTTTCCCACGATCTCAAGGCGCCTTTGCGAGGCATTAATTCCCTGTCCACTTTTCTTACGCTCGATTACGCGGACAAACTCGACGATGCCGGCCGCGAGAATCTTGCCTTGATCAATCGGCGCGTTCAACGGATGCACGACCTGATTGAAGGCATTCTCCAATATTCGCAACTGGCGCAAGGGGATGAGCCGAAGACATCGGTGAATCTCAACAACCTAACCAAAGAGTTGTGGGAAATGCTGGCGGCGCCGAGTCACATCAATTTGGCCATCGAGAAACCTCTCCCGGCGATTCATTGCCACAAGCTGCGCGTGCAGCAGATTCTCCAGAACCTTTTGAGTAACGCGATTAAGTATAACGACAAACCGAGTGGCTTGGTGGCGGTTAGGTGCCGGGAAGAATCGAACCGCTGGGTGTTCAGCGTCGCCGATAACGGGCCCGGCATCGAGAAGAAGCACTCTGCCAGAATCTTCCAACTCTTTCAGACGCTGCACGCTCGTGACGACCACGAAAGCACCGGCATTGGCCTCGCCGTTGTGAAGAAGGCAGCCGAAATGTCAGGCGGCACTGTCTGGCTGGAATCTACCGTAGGCGCCGGAAGCACCTTCTTTTTCTCTCTTCCCAAATAACCTTAACCCATTTGAATCGCGAACGGACACCAACAAACACTAATCACGATGAATGGCTGGACAGTTTGCGAATCTCACCTGAAAGGCTAGCGCCGAAGTCCGCTTCAATTCGTGTTTATTCGCATTCATTCGTGGTTTGGAAAGCCTGCGCCAGTTACGCCCGCCAGATTCAGTTCATTCTGCGGGCGAGATTATTGGCAAATCTAAAATCCAAACTTGTGTCACTCCAAAGCTGCGCGAATATTTAGGGCTAATGTCGGACTTCTTTCAAACCGGCGCAATCGCCACACTGCATCGATTGGGAAAACCAGACGTGCATCGCCTGGAAACCGAAGTGGCGAAGTACGCGGAAGAGACGCCCATTGCCTTGATCTTGCCATGCCATGTGAAGGAATTGGGAACCACCGCTCTGCGCCAAATCGTCCGCGAATTGCGCGGTGTCCCGTACTTGCGCCAGATCGTAGTTGGAATCGATCAGGCAACGTCGCGCGAGTGGCGCAAAGCCAAGAAATTCTTTTCGCAGTTGCCGCAGAAGCCCAATTTGCTTTGGTGCAACGGGCCAAGGATACAACGCCTCTACAAAAAGCTGGACCAGCTCGACCTAAATACTGGGCTGCCCGGCAAAGGACGCAATGTTTGGACCTGTTTCGGATTTGTTTTGGCGAGTGACCAAGCTCGGATGGTCGCAGTCCATGATTGCGACATTCTCACCTACAACCGGGAACTTCTCGCCCGCCTCTGTTATCCCGTGGCCAATCCGAGTTTAGGTTTCGATTATTGCAAAGGTTATTACGCCCGCTTTACGAATAAGCTGAATGGCCGGGTCATGAGGTTGCTCGTCACACCGCTCTTGCGCTCTCTCCAAAGCATCGTGGGTCCGCATCCTTTCCTGGTTAATCTCGATACTTTTCGCTATCCGCTCGCTGGAGAATTTGCGCTCGACATCGATCTGCTGCGACGCATTCGCATCCCATCGGACTGGGGCCTCGAAGTGGCATTGCTCGCAGAGGTTTTTCGCAATTCCCCGCCAAAAGCGATTTGCCAGTCGGAGCTCTGTGACAACTACGACCACAAACATCAGGAACTCTCGGCCGGCGATCCGATGAAGGGCTTGAATAAGATGGCCGTCGACATCAGCAAGTCGATCTTTCGCACAATGGCCGCCGAAGGCATTAAACTGGATCAAGGATTATTCGACACGCTGCTGAGCGCATATGTGCGGCACGCGGAGGACACGCTTCGTCTTTATATCGCAGATGCCGCGATCAATGGGTTGACCTTCGACCGTCACGAGGAAGAAGTCGCCGTGAATACATTCGCCAAGAGCATTCGCGCGGCTGCTTGGGCCTTTCGACACGATCCGATGGGCAGCCCGGCGATTCCTAACTGGAATCGCGTTCAATCAGCGTCTCCGGAGTTTTTGCAGGAATTCAACGAAGCTGTCAGGCTCGATAACGAGTCGTAGCAATTTGTCAAACATCGGGTGCAACTTGGTATTGCCACCATTGTTTTGCACCGGGGACGCCTTTGCCGTAACGCAGAGTTTCACCCTGCTCCATAGTTTGGACATTTTGCGGGCTGGACTTAGTCCCGCACTTAGTCCATCGGCGACCGTGGCCGAAGTGAAACGGGGGTAACGATGTTCTCATTGGCGGTCTGGCACTCGTGGATCGGGTGGCGCTCTTGGTAAGGGGATTACCAGGAAACGCCTGAACTGACTAAAGCGTGGGATCAATTGCGGGACTAAGGCCAGCCCGCAAAATGTCCAAACTCTGCGTTACGACCAAGGCGCGTTCGGAACGGGTGGTGCTGCCGAGATGCGCCCAAAACACCCAAAACACGTGCTCTGGCATATTCGGCTTGCAAAGCTCGAACCACCTCCAGACATTAACGATGTGATCACCCTAAGCTGCAAACGGCCGCAAATCCGTCTGCGGGGCGACATCGATGAGCCCAAGAGGGGGGCCACTCAATTCCAACGTTGAACCTATGACGTGCAATCCTCCCTTGTCGCGCCGAGACTTCCTCCGCGCATCCACACTCCTGCTTGCGACTGCCACATTGCATTCCGCTGAATCCGACGCCCAGACCGCTGAGCCGGTCATCGACATTCATCAACACACCAATTACAGCGGGCGGACGGACGATCAGTTCATCGCTCATCAACGCGCGATGGGCATCAGCAAAACGGTCTTGTTGCCCGCGGGCACGCCGGTCGAGCGCGCCTCGACGCACATGGGGAAGTCCAACGGGCTCGCCGCGCAGTGCGGAGGCAATCAATCGGTCGTGGACCTCGCTCGCCAATATCCAAAGGAATTGCTTTTCGGAGCGAATGAGGTGACGGATTTGCCGAATGCGCGTCAGGAAATTGAAAAGCACTTGAAACTTGGGGCGGTAATGATTGCCGAACAGAAATTCAGTTTGGATTGCGATTCCGAGCACATTCAGATGTTAGCCGGTTTGGCCCAGGAGTACAGCGTTCCGGTGCTGATGCACTTTCAGCACAATATGTACAATCTCGGCATCGAGCGATTCCACACGATTCTCGCGAAGTATCCGAAAGTGAGTTTCATCGGCCATGCGCAAACCTGGTGGGGAAACACCGACAAGAACCATGACCAAACGATCCTGTATCCGACCACGCCTGTGACGGCAGGAGGCATCACGGATCGCTTGCTTTCCGATTATCCGAACATGTTTGGCGACCTCTCTGCCGGTTCGGGATTGAATTCCATGCTGCGCGACGAGAATCACGCCCGCGGTTTCCTTGACCGTCACCAAGACCAACTGCTGTTTGGCAGCGACTGTAATGACACGATCGGGCGGGGACCGGGTTGCCAAGGCGCTCAGATTCTGGCAGCGATTCGAAGACTTGCGCCAAATCCGAAAGTCGTTCGCAAGATCCTTTACGAAAACGCGGCGCGCTTGCTGAAGATTTCTACGAAACCGGCGGCCACAGCAGTGGTGAAATAGAGGCGACCGCAGGCGCTGCCCCGTTTTCGCAGCGCAGAGTTTCACTCTGCCGTAGAGTTTGGAGGTTTTGCCCGCATAATCCCAACGGCATTGCAATCATTGAGCCCGTTGGGATGACAACGTTTTCGCCGCTTCTCCGGGATTCGCCAGGATTTCAGAATGTCCAAACTCTTCGCTACGATTCACAGGCGCGCTTTACTTCTGCGCCCAGAAGTCGATCACGAAGACATCGGCCAGCAGTGGGCCGACCAGTTTGCCAAATTCTTTGTGGGCGGGGTGCGGCAGGTACGCATCGCGATCCTTTTCGCTCTTGAACGTCAAAATGAATCCGTGCGTGAATCCTTTGTCATGCTTCTCGGGACTGTTATTGATGCCCCACTCGAATTCTGAAATCTCGGAAATCTTTTTCTTGAGATCCCGAAACGCGTCTTCCACCTGCTTGATTTGTTCTTTCGTTACGGTCTCCTTAAACTTGAAGGCGACGACGTGCCGAAGGCTGGACTTTTGAATATCGGCCGGCTTGTCAGCCGCGAACGCGGCCGTCATGCATCCGATTGTGAGGAGTACTGCGGTTAAGCGTGAAGCGAATTTCATTTGCAACCTTTCTGGTTCGTTGGTGCGAGGAAAATAGAGGCCTTCGACTGCGATGACAAGCCGGCTTGTAATCCAGTGCATCCCGAAGTTGTCGGTAGCGGCGGGCATCCTGCCTGCCGTAGAGGGCGTGCATCTTTCCGCCCGGAGCAACGCTTGCAACGAGGAGGCTGCGTTCTAGTGCGTGCGCGTGATCCGCCGGGCGGGATGCCTCGGCTCTACGGCAGGCAGGATGCCCAGCCGCTACGATTCTGCCGACAACTTAGGGATGCACCGCTTGTAAACTGTCGCTTGATAACCGCGTTGCATCTCAGCATGGAAAGTGCTCTTCTCTCGAACTTAATATGAGTTATCGCAGAACCGGGAGATCGTCCTCGCCCCGTTACCTCCCCATGAACCTGGCTCCAGGAGCGCGTCGTTTACGCCGCTTCAGCTTCCGGCGTGAAAGGAGCTTAGCGAACCGAGGCGGCGTACACGCCGCGCTCCTGTGGTTCATGGGCGCAAGGCGCGAAAATGTGTTTCGGAGAGCTCTCTCTCCGAAACCAATGTCCATCATGCTTTGGCCGCCCCTGCTGCTCATCGGTATTCTCGCGACAACGGCTGTCTATTCCACGGCCGCCGAGTATGCCGCCATTGACATTGGCAGCGTAAGCCGTGGCGGCGCAATCGCAGCGTCTGGCGGCTATGATGTGACTGGCGGCGGCAACGACATCGGCGGCACGAGCGACCAATTTCACTTTGCCTATCAGGAGCGGACTGGTGACTTCGATGTTCGCGTGCGTGTGGCCGATCTGACGATCTCTGACCCGTTCGTCCAGGCGGGTTTGATGGCGCGGGCGTCGTTGGATGCAAACTCCCGATTCGCCGGCGTATTTGCGTCGTCACCACAACTCGGTTGTTTTCTGGAATCGCGAGCCACGAATGCGGGACCATCGCAAATTGCTGCGCCGCCGGGTGGCTTTCCGGCCAATTATCCCCAAACATGGCTGCGGTTGCGTCGCACCGGCAATCAACTCATCGGCTACGGCGGTTTGGATGGCGTCGCGTGGCAACAACTTGGCGCCGCAACATTGGCGCTTCCCGACAAGATTCTCTTCGGCATGGCCGTTTCGAGTCGCAGCTCGAATGCCGTCGCCACCGCGCAATTCCGCGATCTTTCGACAGCCGCCAATCCGGCCACTCTCGCATATGCACCGACGCTCGAACCGCTCGGTCCATCCAACCGCCGCACTGGCTTGATCTTCTCGGAGATCATGTATCATCCACCGGAGCGACCCGACGGCAAAGACCTTGAATTCATCGAAATTTACAACGCCGAAGCTATTTTCGTGGACCTCACGGGCTGGCGTTTGGCGGGTGCGATCAACTATACGTTTCCTAGCGGCTTCAAACTTGAAGCCGGCGAATTCGCGGTCATCGCCGCGGACCCAACGGCCATCGAAGCAAAATATGGTGTGCGGCGTGTTCTCGGTCCGTACGACGGTCGGCTAAACAACGCGGGTGATACAGTGCGCTTGCTAACACAGGCTGGCGCAGTCCGTCTTGAGGTCGAGTATTCGCCCAACCCACCCTGGCCGGTTTCTGCGGATGGCGCCGGACACTCACTGGTCTTGGCGCGGCCGAGTTTCGGCGAAGACGATCTTCGCGCATGGTCGGCCAGCGAACGCATCGGCGGCTCGCCGGGTGAAGTTGATACGATGACAGCCAATCCATGGAGCGGCGTTGTCATCAATGAATTCCTCGCGCATACCGATGATCCGGTCTTGGATTTTGTGGAGTTCTACAATGGCAGCAGTCTGACCGTCGATCTGTCCGGATGTTTTCTGAGCGACGATGCGAGCACGAACAAGTTTCGCATTCCGGACGGAACGCAATTGGCGCCGCGAAGTTTTGTTTCATTCGACCAGAACCAGCTTGGGTTCGCCCTCGGTTCCGAAGGAGAAACGATTTATCTGGTGTCGGCGGACCGCACGCGAGTGCTCGATGCCGTGCGGTTTGGCGGCCAGGAAAATAACGTCAGCACCGGCCGTTACCCGAACGGAGCGCCCGCGATACGCCGGCTCGCCACGCCAACGCCCGGCACAGCAAATACCTCCGTGCGCGTCGAAGACGTGGTGATCAATGAAATCATGTATCACCCGGTTTCGGATGATGACGAGGATCAATATGTCGAGCTGCACAATCGTTCTTCCGCGAGCATCGACCTGAGCGGCTGGCGATTTACGGCGGGCATCGATTTCGAATTTCCTTCCGGAGCAAGAATTCCAGCCCGCGGTTACGTGGTTGTCGCCAAGAACTTGCCTCGTTTGCTGGCCAGTCACGCGCAACTGAATTCGGCGAACGCGTTCGGTGACTTCGGCGGCGCCTTGAGTCAAACCGGTGAAAGGATCGTCCTGGCCAAACCCGACCTTGTGGTTTCAACGAACGAACTTGGCCGCCTGGAGACAAACACCATTCACATCGCCTTCAGTGAAGTGGCCTACGCCGACGGCGGACGCTGGCCGATATTGGCCGACGGCGGCGGCTCCAGTCTGGAATTGATCGATGCGCGAGCAGATTTGGCGCGCGCTTCCAATTGGGCCGCGAGCGACGAAACACAGAAAGCCCCGTGGACATCCTTCGATCTCACAGGCCGGACCGATTTGGGCGCCAACACGCCTGCGGCCAATCGATTTCAGATGCTTCGGCTCGGCGCCGGCGAGTGTTTGGTCGATGATGTGGAAATCTTCCGCGTCGGCAGCACGAATCTGATTGCCAATGGCAGCTTCGAGACCGGCACGAACGGCTGGAGTTTTTTCGGCAATCACAGCCGAACCACGCTCGAGACAGCCGGAGCGTTCGCGGGACAGGCATGCTTGCGCGTGCGTTCGCTCGGGGATGGCGACACGGGCAATAACGCCATCCGCACGAGCATGGGCACGGCGTTGGCATCGGCTCAGACGGCGACGATTCGGGCCAAAGTCCGTTGGCTCTCGGGTTGGCCCGAAATGCTCTTTCGCGTGCGCGGCAATTCGATCGAATTGCCCGTGCGGATGGAAGTGCCAAAGAATCTTGGAACGCCCGGACTTCCCAATAGTCGAACTGTTCAAAACGCGGGACCTGCGATCTTCGATGTGAACCACGCACCCGCATTGCCGCGCGCGAATCAACCGGTCGTCGTGACTTGCCGCTTGGATGATCCAGACAACATTGCTTCCGCTCAACTGCGCTTTCGAGTGGACCCTGCGGCAACGCTCACAAGCGTGACGATGCGCGACGACGGAACCGGCGGTGACGTGATCGCGGGAGATGGCGCCTATTCGGCAACCATCAGCGGACGCGCTGCTGGCACACTCGTCGCGTTTCGCATCGAAGCCGGCGATGATGCCTCGCCCTCAGCCAGCACGATTTTTCCCGACGACGCTCCCACTCGGGAATGTCTCATTCGTTGGGGCGACCCCATTCCTTTCGGCACCTTCGCGCATTACCACATGTGGAGCACCGCAGCGACGGAACAAGCGCGCAGCCGATCCCGTCCGTTCGACAACACATTCCGTGATTGCACCTTGGTCTATGGCGATTTTCGCGTCATCTACAACGCAGGCTACCGCGACAAAGGCAGTCCTTATCATGGTGGGTCCGGCGATTATGCCGCGACAGTTCCGCGCGACGACATGCTGATGGGAATCGACGATCGTGTGTTCGGCTCGACCGGAAACGGCGGCAGCGAGCAGACCGGCATGCGCGGCGATGTTTCCGCCTGGATCGCCCAACAAATGGGTGTGCCCTATTTGCACAGCCATTTCATGCGGCTTTACCGGAACGGCGCGCCTTTCCGCGAAATTCTTTACGATATGGAACAGCCCAATCGTTCTTACGCGCAGGATTGGTTCGGGGACGGGCGCGGCGCGGATGACCTCTACAAAATCGCGGTGTGGTTCGAGTTTGAAGACAACAACACCAGCTTTCAGGCGAACGGCGCCACGTTGCAACCGTTTCGATCAGGCACTTCCTACAAGCTCGCGCGTTACCGTTGGAATTGGCAGCCGCGTCCGAGTGGAATCACGGTCAATGACTATACCTCCATTTTCAATTTGGTCACCGCCGTGAACAGTCCCACCGAGCGCATCAGCGGCCTGATGAACCTCGCGGACATGGAACAATGGATGCGCGTCTTCGCCTTCAATCGTGTGACCGGCAATTGGGATGCCTGGACGTTTAACGTCGGTCAAAACATGTACATGTACACGCCGCTCGGCCGGCGCGCGGTGTTGATGCCATGGGATGTGGATTTCGTTCTTGGACTCGGCAACGGGACAAGCGATGCCATTGCGGGCGGACAAGACCCCGTCATGAATCAGATATTCAATCTGCCAGTCTATCGCCGCATGTTGTGGCGCGCGTTTCAGGATGCCATTAACGGGCCGATGCAGCCTGAAAAGTACAACCCGCAAATCGACGCCCGCCGGGCCGCGCTTCTCAAGAATAACGTCACGGGGCTGACGGATCCGCGCCCGCTCAAAACGTATCTCGATGGCCGCCGGACGAATCTGCAAAATCAAATGCGCACCAACGATACGCCGACGTTTGCGATTACCACGAGCGGCGGAGCAGAATTCACCACCGCCAATCCACTCATCTCGCTCTCGGGCACTGCGCCGCTTGCCGTGGCCACGATCGAAGTCAATGGCATTCCTTATCCGGTCAGTTGGACGGCGCTTACGACTTGGACAATAAATGTTCCGGTTGGGGCGGCGGTTAACCGGTTGGGCTTCGTCGGACGCGACGTGCGCGGGCAACCGATCGCCGGCGCCACCGATTCGATCACCGTTCGATATACAGGCACGGTGCCGCAAGCTCAGGATTGGGTCGTGATCAACGAGATCATGTACGATGCTGCAGCGGCCAATGGCGAGTTCCTCGAATTGCACAACCGCCATCCGAGCGTGCCGTTTGATCTCTCCAGGTTTCGGATCAATGGACTGGGTTTCACCTTTCCAGCCGGCACGCTCATTGCGCCAAACGGATACGCCGTCATTGTGGAGAACCGAGTCGCGTTTGCGCGCGCGTATGGCGCCAACGTTCCTGTAGCTGGTGAATATTCCGGACGGCTCGATAACAATGGTGAAACGCTCAGCCTCATTAAGGCGGGTCCTACCGAGGCTCAGGATATCATCATTGATGACGTTCGTTACGACGCCACATTACCTTGGCCGTCCGAGGCCGGCGGCTTTGGTCCTTCGCTTCAACTCATCGATCCGGCGCAGGACAATTGGCGCGTCGGCAATTGGATTGCGACCGGGACGAATGACATCAACCGTGCGACTCCGGGGCGAGCCAATGCCATTCGCAACAACCTCGAGCCGTTTCCAGCGCTTTGGATCAACGAAGTTCTGCCTGGCAATCAAAGCGGCGCGACGGACAACTTCGGCGAACGCGAGCCGTGGATCGAATTGTACAATGCCGACACCGCGCCGCTGGATTTGAGCGGATATTATCTGAGCGACGATTACCGGAACCCCACGAAGTGGCCGTTTCCCACCGGGACAACACTGGGCGCGGGGCAATTCTTATTGGTGTGGGCGGACGGTGAGACTAGTGAATCTTCAGGCGCCGCGCTTCACGCTAACTTCCGAATCAGAGCGACCAACGGCGCAGTTGCTCTCAGCCGGCTTCAGTTCGGGACGCCTGCTGTGATGGATTATATCAACTATACCGTCACGTCAGCGGATCGCGCGTTTGGATCGGTGGGAGATGGCGAACCGCGGGGGCGGCGATTGATTTATTTTCCCACGCCCGGTACGGCAAACAATCCCGTGTCGCCTATTGTTCCGGTCTCGATCAATGAGTGGATGGCCAACAATCGTTCGACTCTTCCCGATCCAGCGGACGGCCGGTTCGATGACTGGTTTGAACTTTACAACGCCGGGACCGCGAGCGTCGATTTGAGCGGCTTTTACCTGACCGACAATCTCACCAACAAGACGCAGTTCCGAATTCCAGATGGGACCATCATTTCGCCCGGCGCCTTCCGCCTTTTCTGGGCCGATGCTGAGCCGGGACAAAACGCGCCGGGCCGCGATGTGCACACGAACTTTCGTTTGCCTACGGATGGCGGACAAATTGGATTGTATGCGGCGGACGGTGCGCTCGTAAGCGGCGTGTCTTTTGGTCCGCAAACTGTAGACTATAGCGAGGGACGATTGCCGGACGCGAGTGAGCCGCCTTTTCTCGCCTTTACGGTGGCCACGCCAGGAAAACCAAATTCCGCGTTGATTGCGAATCGTCCGCCGGTGATCGATTTGCTGAACGAGCGTACAACCAACGAAGGCCAAACAATTGCCTTCCGCGTGAATGCCTCGGATGCGGACACACCTCCGCAAACGCTGACCTTTGCATTAGCCAATGCGCCGGCTGGCTCGACGATAAATTCGGCGACAGGCGAATTCTCGTGGACTCCCAACGAAACTCATGGGCCGGGCCTGCATGCCGTAGCGGTTCGAGTGACGGACAGCGGAAATCCGCCGCGTTCGGCTTCGCGTTCTTTCAACATTCGCGTTTCCGAAGTCAACCAACCTCCCGTGCTCGCACCAATCGCTGATGCTGCTATCGACGAGACCAATCCAATGTCATTTCGTGTGACTGCTACTGATCCCGATCAACCGATACAGAAATTGACTTTTTCACTTGGCGCGGGCGCACCGACTGGCGCAGCGATCGATCCGATAACCGGTGAATTCACCTGGACGCCCGGCGAAGAACATGGCCCGGCAACACACAATATCACAGTTCACGTGGCCGACAGCGGGACGCCCGCGCTTTCGGTCGCGCGCACGTTCAATGTCGTCGTCCGGGAAATTAATAATGCCCCGATGATCGTCGAGGTTACGCCCCAATCGATCGATGAAGGCGCCACTCTGCGAATCCCTATTGACGCGCGCGATCCAGACAATCCGCCGGCTCAACTTAATTTTGCGCTCGAAAACTCGCCGGAGCGCGCCACGATTGACGCAAACAGCGGGATCCTTACCTGGACGACGCTGGAAGCTGATGGACCGCGCGATTACAACATCACGGTTCGCGTCAGCGAACCCGGCGGCCGCCCGAGTTCGACCACGAGCTTCTTGGTCGGAGTTCGCGAAGTCAACGCGGCGCCCGTCTTGGAGCCGATTCCAAATTTCACCGTGCGCGCCAACGATCTTCTCACGTTCACGAATCGCGCGTCTGACCAAGACTTGCCGCCGCAGGCGCTCACCTTCAGCACCGTCGCGCCATTGCCTCAGGGCGCCAGTCTCGACCCGCTGACTGGCATTTTTTCATGGAAGCTCTCGGATGATCCGATTGCGGGCACAAACCTGATCACGATTCGCGTTACGGACGGTGCAACGCCCGAGCGTTCCGCCGAACAAAACTTTCAGATTGTCGTTCTGCCCTCGCTGCCGCGAATTACCATCAACGAAATCATGCATCGCCCAGCCGCGGCCAATGCGGAGTTTGTCGAGCTGCACAATCATTCGGCAGTCAATTCCGCGGACCTCAGTGGATGGCGGCTCGAAGGTTATGATTTTGTTTTTCCGAGCGGGACTCTGCTCGATCCGAACGATTATGTTTGTGTGGCGAGAGATGCCAGCGCTTTTCGCTCCGCCTACGGCAATTCCGTGCGAGTGGTTGGAAATGCCACCGTCAATTTGCCCGCTGATGGCGGCCGCGTGCGCTTGATCAAGCCAGCGGTTGGCGACGGTCCGGAATTGATTGTTGATGAGCTTCTCTTCTCTTTGAGCGCTCCCTGGCCTCAAGCCGCGGCGAGTCAAGGGGCGTCGCTCCAAGTGATCGATCCGCGTCAGGACCGTCTCCGCGTTGCCAACTGGGCGGCTGGCCAAAGCAACACCACCAATGCGCCGGTCACGGTCATTCCGATGAATGCGACTTGGAAGTATTGGCAGAACGCGACAAGTCCGGGCGCGACGTGGAACAGCCCATCCTTCAACGATACGGTCTGGCCAGCCGGGGGAGCGCTGCTTTCTGTCGAGACCGCGAATTTGCCCGGGCCGAAGACGACGCCGCTCACACTTGGCCGAACGACTTACTATTTTCGAGGTCGATTTGAGTTCCAGGGCAATCCAACGGGCGCGAAGCTGCGGCTCACAACCATCATCGACGACGGGGCAGTTTTTTATCTCAACGGCAACGAGATTTATCGTCTTGGCATGCCAGCGGGCACAGTCACATCGGCGACGTTCGCCTCACGCACCGCCGGTGACGCAATCGCTGAAGGGCCATTCGAAGTGCCTGCGACCGGTTTGCGCCAAGGCGAGAATGTTCTGGCAGTCGAGGTTCATCAGGTAAATGCGACGAGCAGCGATATTGTCTTTGGCGCGGCCGCCGACTTGATTTCGGTTTCGGCGGCCGCCTTCACTCCGGGCGCTCCGAATTCAGTCGCCCGCACGCTGCCGCCGTTTCCGGCGATTTGGATCAACGAAGTTTTGCCCAACAATATTTCCGGGCTCGCGGATAACGCGGGCGAACGTGAACCGTGGATCGAGTTGTTCAACGCGGGAAGCGAGGCGCTGAACCTCACGGATTGGTCGCTGACTGATGACTACGGCTTTCTGGCTAAATGGCTGTTTCCGCCGAACGCTATCATTGCACCACGCGGCTATCTCCTGATCTGGGCTGATGGCGAGCCCATCGAGTCCATCGCAGGCGTGCCACATGCCAACTTCCGTTTGCGAGCCGAGAGTGGCTCGGTTGCTTTGGCCCGCGTTCAGAACGGCCGACGCGCCATTGTGGATTATCTCGGTTATGCGGTGGCGGATGGGCAATCGTTTGGTTCGTTGCAGGATGGAAACCCATTTCAGCGCGTGACAATAGCCAATCCAACTCCGGCTGCGCCCAATCAAACAACCGCAGCGCTTGAGCCGATTTTGCATGCGGAGCTGCTGAATTCTGCCCAAGTCAAACTTACCTGGAATACAAAGGCAGGTTCACGCTACGAACTGCAAGTCACGTCGAACTTAGCCGCGCCCGCCTGGAGAGCTTTAACCGAAGCCGTCGCCACGACCGCAACCCACTCCTTTGTTGATACGATTCCCAGCGCCGAGGCCGAACGATACTATCGCGTGATCGTGAAATAGCATGAGGGGGGCGGGGACGGCCCGCCCCCGCATTGGATCCGCCGCGGCACAGCCCAAGCTCCAGCACACGCACAACCGCCATCATCGCTCGTGCGCGGGCTCGCGCTGCGGATGGGGACGGTCCGCACCCGGCAGGACCGGCAAATGCACTCGTCCGGTTCGGTGCATCCCTAAGTTGCCGGCACACTCGTAGCGGCCGGGCATCCTGCCGCTACCGACAACTTCGAGATGCGCTGATGATGATTGGCATTCGGGAGATTCGGCGCATTGCGTTTGCCGTCGGAACGATTGACACGTTTGGACATTTCAAAATCAAAGTGGATTGGAAGCGGTTCTGGCTGCGTGCATCGCGGTGGCAGATCGATTGACCAACATCGGCAGCACCTACTTGCCTGACGTGAAAACACTCAATCCGCCCGTCGAAAAATCAGCCGAATGGTTTTTCCTCAGTCAATTCCCAACCGAAAAACCGTTCGATGTGGATTTGAAGGCGGAAATCGAGAGAGCGGAGCAAGATTTGAACGCGTTTTCCGCCAAATAGCGCTTCGTGTCGCTGCGCCTGGTGAAGGCCTGGGAAGCCGCGGGCTAACTCTCTTCGCATTGGTTAATTCTCAGGCCATGAATTTGCCGCGCCTTCACAGGCATGGCTTCCGCCGCCAATTACGGTGCGATGAAGACTGTCGGTCAGGGAGCACAGCGTAAACGCGCGCAAGCGCTGCGGTCCCTGCACCTATGCACGTATCGGCTTTCGTTCCGCCAACTACGGTTTCAGCCGGTAGAATTTGCGGTTTCCGCTTGGAGTGACAGTTCGCGGACTGGTCGCGCCGGCCTCTGTGGTCCAGGGCCCCGTCACTGCATCCGCAGATTCCAGCCTCGCTGTGCCCTGCCAAGAGAGGGTCACACCTGTGGAAGAACGCGCGATGGTTATTGCGCTCGGAGTCGAAACCCCGAGGCCATATTTGTTCTTCAGATAATCCACCACTTGGTTGCGTTCCGCGTCGGGGAGGGCGCGGTCATAGATCACCAATTCGGCGATGTCACCCTTCATCTTGGTTACGAAGTCCTCGCGCGAGCCGATCTTGAGCGCTTTGCCGCCATCTCCGAGCGTGGCCGTGAGCCGACCGCTGCCGTTGGGTTGGCCAGCCAGGTAGTGAGTTAGATTCGTGCCTTCCTGAGCGAAACCCGCGATCAGATAGGTCGCCGCCGTCAATCCCTTGGCGGCATCCACGAAGCCCAGACTGGTTGACGTACCGTTGCCGCGGTAGAGGCGCGGGACGCCAGTGTTGGGTACGGTGTAGTAATCGGTCGGTGCGGGGAGGTTGCCCGCCGGGCCCGCCGTCTTGCCCCAAACCGCACGGTAGGTTGCGAAGTCGTCGAACTTCACGACGAAGAATGAGGAAATGTCGCCGGTGATCGCCAAGCTCTGAGCTTGCGCCACATCCAGGTAATCATCCACGCCATCAAAGCGCAGGACGGGCTTTCCATTGAGAGCGTTGGCTACCAGTTTGGGCGCTCTGCTCTCAGTGGCTTGGACGGCGTTGTTGTTGCTGCCCGACTGGTCAGCCCAGGCCGTGACAGCCCCGCTGGCCGAAGCAGTGACGCCTACGTCAGCCCGCACCCATAGACGAAGCCCCGCCGCTGGAATCTCGCTCGGCGCCGGCGAAGATGTGGAAGGCAGCCCTCGAATGATCATGCCACTAATGCCCCCTGAATTATCTTCCATCTCCGCGAACCAAAGATACTCGCCGGCTTTGATATCAACGGTGATTGTTCTCGGCTGTCCCACGGGAGTGGGAACTCCGCCGACATCCAAATTCACTCCGGAATAGTTGCCGGTGTTTTGTGCCGCAGGCGCCTTCTTGCCATTGATATCATCCACCCAGATCTTGCCAAATCTTCCATTGCTGTCGGTTGTCCGGCCTTCGAACACCGTCACGTTATAGGCGCCTGGGTTAAGGCCGGCAAATCGCATCAACAGTTCGGTTCCAGCCGTGTCCGGGGTGCGATACTGATAGTCGTCTTTGACGATTGCTGGAACCAAGACTTCGTCATAGACAGCATCCAATCCATCTTTGGTCGGGTTGTTGGCGGTCTGGCCCGCCGGCGGGTCCAAGCCGAGTGACGTTGAAAGTGCCACGTTATCCATGATGGTCATGGTGACATTTTTGTTGGCCTCTTTAGAGAAGTCAGTCAGTTTCCAAGTCACTTCGGTGCCGACGGTGTTAGCTGTCCCAAGGATACTAGCAGAACCCGCGGTTACGTTCGCATTTGGATCTGCGAAAGTCCAAGTCGCTATCACATTCCAATCCTTCAAAGGCCCCGGAGCGGGACCGGTTGGATTTCCGTCTGCATCTACTGGCACTCTTTCGTTTTCAAGGTGGCCGAAATCAATTTTGTACAAACCTTTCGAGGCCGATATGTCGATGGCTGGGGCCCGAGGGGGAACGGACCGGATGATCAGTCCGCTGATGCCTCCTGAATTGTCCTCCATTTCAGCGAACCAAAGATACTCACCGGTCTTGATTTCCACGGTAATCGTGCGCGGTTGTCCCAAGGGAATCGCACCTCCGCTGGCGCGCGTCCCAGCATAGTTGCCTGTGTTTTGTTCCGCGGGCTCTTTCTTGCCGTTGATATCATCCACCCAAACCTTGCCATATCTTCCATTGCCGTCAGTGGTTCGACCTTCGAACACTGTCACGTTGTAGAACCCAGGATTCAAATTGGCAAAGCGCATGAGCACTTCGGTTCCGGGGGTGTCAGGGTTACGATACAGATAGTCGTCTTTGACAATAGCGGGAACGAGAACTCCGTCGTACACGGAAGCCAACCCTTCCTTCGTTGGGTTGTTGGCGGTCTGGCCCATCATATAAGGCGGTGTGTCCGGATTGGCTTTTTCGGCAAGTGCCTTGTTATCCATCATGGTCAACGTTACATCATTGTCACTGCCGCCTGTGGAGAAGTCTTTTAGTTTCCAAGTTACCTCTGTGCCCGCGGTATTCGCGACACCTTTGCCTCCATTAGCCGTTGGGTCCGCGAAGGTCCAAGTCCCAATGATATCCCAATCCGCAAGAGGGCCGGGAAACTTGCCGGTGGGATTTCCATCGACATCGACAATTTCCCTTTCGTTTTCAAGTTGGCCGAAATCGATCTTGAATAGACCGGCGTGTGATTGAACTACAAACTGCGAACTGAGCGTCAGCAGAGTAAGCGCGAACAGCATCCATCTCGTCGTCTTCATAGTTGTTAGCCCTTTGGATTTGGTTGTGCGAAATTTTCCCGTACAAAATCATAAGCAACGACCTTAAGCAATGGAAAACATGGAACTAGACGCGTCTTTTCTGTTTCCTAAGTCGAGCACGCTCGGCAATTTGGCGTGAATGAGCGCATGGAGTCGTTCGCGTCCGCCATGAGCGGATTTGAACCGGCTTTGAAAGGTGCCGGGATCTCGTTGCTTTTGCGGGCCGTCACCATGCTCCCCAGAAATCGACCCTGGGAATCGGCCGCATTGACGATCTCTACTCCGGCATGACGCACTTTCTTGCCGTCGACGATGACGATCTGATCCTGCCACGGTCCCAGCACTTGGCTCTGCCAGCCCAAGAGCACTTGTTCCAACAGTTCGTCGTCAATCTGGTGCAACCCCGTTCTAAACACCGTCTTTTTCGGATATCCAATCTCTCGGGTCTGAGGATCGGCGCCGAACTTCAAGGCGCGCAGTTGAGCCGGGCTGAGAGTTTCGGCATGCGCCGCCAGATCCGTTATGGCCATGGTCTAAAGCGTGTTGTGCTTCAGCAGAAATGTCGCGGCATTTGTGTTTACTGATGCCGCAAGCGTAAAGAACTGAAAACGGAATGTTCCGAACAAAATGCTAACCTTCGTATCGGCAATCCGCTATTGCGGAGAAAAGCCGCGTCATACCCCGGTAGGGCTGTCGCTCAAAGCCAGTAGGTTGCCTCAAGCCGGCGGGATCACGAGTGCGCTTGGGTTGTACGTCGCTCCATTCGATAACATCTATCTCTGGAAGACCAATCGTTTTGAAGTTTACACGTTCTTGCCGAACAAAGAGTGGCATCCTTTCGAACCGACCGTTCAAGGAGGCGAGTGCTGTTTTGTGCGGACGGGCCGCGAGGTTAACTGGGTGTGTGTTTTTAGTATCAATACACAATGAAAACCTGGGTATTTATAGGACTGCTCGTATTGGGCGGCAGGCAAGCGGCAGCTCAAGGGACCGTTAACTTCGCCAATGGCGTCGCGGGCGTTGATGCGCCGTTTAAACTTCCTCAAATCAGCGATCGCGCCGAAGTTTCGGCATGGGAGGCCGAGCTGTTATTGGTTAGCTCGGATGGCAGTTCGAAACGGATTGGCGAATCGGTCGCGCTTCAGTCTGACGCGTTGGCCGGATATTTCTTCGGCGGGTCCGTGGCAGTGCCTGACGTCGACATCGACGCCCGTGCAACGTTCCGCGTACGCGTTTTTGACACCACTGGAAGCAAGGAAGCATTTTCGAATCCGGTCACGGTCACTTTGGGCGGCGGGAAGATGCCTCCGCCCAACTTGGTTGGGCTGACGACCTGGAACGTTCAGGCTGTCAATCCTCAATTGACGATTGCCGTTTTTGCCCAGTCGGTGACTCTTTCCTGGTCGAAGGCTTTCGCTAACGCGGTTGTCGAATACAGTGACAGCCTCGCGAACGCGAATTGGACTTCCACACCGGAAACGCCGCAAATCGGAGCGGACAACTTCAGAGTTACAGTGCCGACAACCGCAGTGCAAAGGTTTTACCGACTTCGATTGAAGTAAGCCCGAGAGGATTTGCGATAGGGCTATCGAATACCCCATAACTTCATCGCGGCTTCTGTTCGCGTGTGCACGTGAAGTTTTTCGTAAATGTGCTGGACATGGGAATGCACTGTTCCTTCGCCGATGCTGAGTTTGCCCGCGATTTCCTTATTGAGAAGTCCATCGATGAGCAGCTTGGCGACCTCCCGTTCCCGATCGGTCAATGAATCCCAAGCAACTGAATTTGCGCGCGTCTGGCGGAATTGTTCCAGGAGCACTTTTCGGGCTCGATGGGCCAATGGGCAGTATCCCTGCTGGACCGCGGCAAGCTCCGACAGGAACTTGGCGGGTGCGACCTCGTCTTTGTAAAAGAAGCCGTCCGCGCCCGCCGCCAGTGAATCGAATAGCACGCTGTCATCTGGAATTCCGGTGAAGACCACGACACGGATATCCGGAGCCACTTCTTTGAGCCTGCGCAGGAATTCATAGCCTTTCATCCGCGGCAAGCCGAAATCCAGGACGACGATGTCAGGCGATCTTACCAACACCGCGCGCAGTGCCGACTCGTCATCCGCAAAAGAGCCGACACATTGGAAACCGCTCACGTTGCGCAGGACCACCTCCATCTTGCCCCGGAACAAAGGATCGTCTTCGACCAAACAAACTCTGATTGGCCGTCCTTCCCTTGACTCCCCACCGTTCATCGCTGTCTCCTTCTGCCACAGACCCACTATGCTAACCGTCGTTTACGCTCGCGTTGCGACTAAGAAGTTAAATCTCCCCCCCCCCCGCCATGTCAACTTCTAACTTCATGAACATTCAATTCAAACGGTTTCAAACGTTCGGAAAACGTGCGCCTCTTTTGTCGGTGGCGCAGGCGTGGATGGGTCAAGTCCTGACACACCGCAATGCCGAAGCCGCTGCGGCTGAATCTTCGGTCACCACGCGCGGCTATAAAAACGAGCAGAGTGAAGCTACGCCGCGAAGCTTTCGCCGACCTGAAAACGAATGAAGCGGCGAATGACAATCTCATCGGCCAGCTGCTTGGCGATCCCAGCGACGTGTTCCTTGACGGTGATCTCCGCGTTTTGCTTCACGAAACCTTGGTCCAGCAAGCAAAAGCTTTGGAAGTACTTCTCCAATTTGCCCTCGACAATCTTGGCGATCGCTTGCGGAGGCTTCCCCTTCACTTGCTCCTCCGCAATTTCCTTTTCCTTGGCAATAATGGCGGGATCAACTTGATCGCGCGAAACAGCAATTGGGTTGGCGGCGGCAATTTGCAGGGTGATATCGCGCACAAGTTGTTTGAAGGTGTCGTTTGCGACGGTCGATTCCTGGCCCGCGCCGACTTCGACAAGCACGCCGACTTTCGCGCCCGTATGAATGTAAGCGGCGATGAGGCCGTTGCCCTGAACTTCCAATCGTTGGTGCCGCGAAATCTTAATGTTCTCACCAATCTTGGCAATTTGCGCAGTCCGTGCGGCTTCTAAATCTGCGCTGGGATTGGCCGCAAGCGTTTTCGCGACCTCATCACAAAAAGCGCGAAAAGTTTCGTTCTTGGCGACAAAGTCTGTCTCGCAATTAATTTCTGCGAGCACGCCAACTCGCGCGCCGGGTTGAATGTGTTGGGCGATGACACCTTCCTTGGCTTCGCGACCGGCTCTTTTCGCTGCGGTCGCAACCCCGCGCTTGCGCAGGATGTCCACCGCGGAATCGAGATCGCCCTGGGATTCCGTCAGAGCCTTTTTGCAATCCATCAGACCGGCATTCGTGATTTCGCGCAATTTGCCGACAAGCGCGGCTGTAATTTCTGGCATATAGACAGACACCGCAGTTTCTGCCGCAGGCGCCGGAGCGGGAGCCTGTGCTGTTTCCGCAGACTCCTTCGCGCTGGGTTCCGTGGCCGCTTGCTCCTTCCTGCGAGCATATTTGGCATCGTATTCGGCGCGGGCCTGCGTGATGGTTTGCATGATCACGCTTAAGATCAGGCGAACGGAACGGATTGCGTCATCGTTTCCAGCGACTGGGAAATCCACCAGATCAGGATCACAATTGGTATCGACAATCGCGACAATCGGAATCTTCAAGCGGCGCGCTTCGGCCACCGCGTTATGTTCGCGTTTGATGTCCACAACGAACATGGCGTCTGGCAGGCTGTCCATCGTCCGAATGCCATCCAAATTCTTGAACAGGCGGGCGGCTTCACGGCGCAAGGCCGATTGCTCTTGCTTGACGTAATTGTTGATCGACCCGTCGGCATCCATCTTCTCGATTTGCTTGAGGCGGCCCAAAGATCGTTTGATGGTTTTCAAATTTGTCAGGGTTCCGCCGAGCCATCGTTCCGTGACATAGAGTTGGGCGCAGGATTTGGCAGATTCTTTGATCGCTTCCTGCGCCTGCTTTTTGGTGCCAACGAAAAGAACACGGCCGCCCTTGCCGACTGTTTTAGCCAAAAAGTCGCACGCGGCCTCCAATTGGGCGAGCGTCTTGCTGAGGTCGATAATGTAAATGCCATTGCGGGCATCGAAGATGAATTTCTTCATCTTGGGATTCCAACGTTTGGTTTGATGTCCGAAATGGACTCCTGCCTCTAATAACTCTTTTACGCCAATACTTAACACAGTTTTCCTTTGTTTTGAGTCCGCCTCGCTGCGCGAACCATCCCGCGGAACACGGGATTCCATTTGATGTTGTTGTGGCCGCCTCCATTCACTCGAACGAAGGTTAATTCATGGCCGTTCTTTCCTTTCATCCCCGAACCCGTTCGTGAGCCCAGGAAAAAGGGGACGCAACATAACAGAGCGCATGCCCTCCGCAATCTTTATTTTCAGCAGTTCTTTCGTCGTGTTTGTTCGCGATGCCTTCGTTGTAGGGCAGACTTTCAGTCTGCCGTATGGTCGACTTCCAGGCGGCATCGCGTTGCGAAAGATCGGGCAGTCTTGGATAATCTGAACGCTCTTGCAGAATGGAATTCTGCGATATGGCGCGATATGGCAGACTGAAAGTCTACGTTACGTCCGAGCGCCTGGCAGGGCAGGGCGTCCGCCTGTCCAAAACGTATAGTTATAGCTACACCGGAACAGGCGGGACGCGCTGTCCTGCTGACGCTGGCTGTTACTCGACCGTGACGCTCTTCGCGAGGTTGCGGGGCTTATCCACGTCGCAGCCGCGCGCAACAGCGATGTGATACGCGAGCAATTGGAGCGGGATGACTGCAAGCAACGGGAAAATCGGCTCGATAGTTTCGGGCAAGCGAATCACTTCATCAGCGACTTTGGCGATCCGCGTGTCGCTCTCGAAAGCACGGGCGATAATGGGTCCGCGTCGAGCCCGGACCTCCTGGAGATTGCTCATCGTCTTCTCGTACATCGAATCGAGCGGCGCAATCACGACGCTAGGGGTGTGCTCGTCAATAAGCGCGATTGGGCCATGCTTCATCTCGGCCGCGTGATAACCTTCGGCGTGAATATAAGAAATCTCTTTCAATTTCAAAGCGCCTTCGAGAGCCACCGGGAAATTGTACTGGCGGCCGAGAAAGAAAAAGTTCTGCGCTTGCGCATACTTCAGAGCAATCGATTTGATAGACAGACTCGAGATGCGGATGCGAATTCTCATCCGAAGGAGGACCATGCGTAGCCCAACGGGTATGTCCGAGAACGATTTGGCCATCGACGGGTTCTGACTGAAGGAACTTGGCCAATCCCTCGTCGATTTTCCCCTTTTTCTTGCGCAAGACTAATTGCTGATCCCGCAGGACAGCAATTCCCGCGCTGTCGCAACCTCGATATTCAAGGCGCCGCTTGTTTCTTTCCAATGTATCCGACAATGCGGCAGATGAAGACTCCCTTTCTATCTTAATAAGGGAGGATGTCACTTGCCATTGCTACCGGGAAAGTTATAACAAGGTAAACAACTCGCAAGAAAGGATTTTGACTATGCCATCTTCGAAACGCCCGCCGGCCAACCCAGCCAGCGTGTTGTCGATTGTCATGGGCGGGGGCCAAGGGACTCGGCTGTTCCCGCTGACTCGGGAGCGTTCCAAACCAGCCGTGCCGTTGGCTGGAAAGTACCGCTTGGTCGATATACCCATCTCAAACTGCATTAATTCGGAGCTGAAACGCGTTTATCTGCTCACCCAATTTAATTCGGCTTCATTGCATCGACATATTTCGCAGTCATACAAATTCGATCATTTTTCCGGAGGTTTTGTCGAAATCCTCGCCGCCGAACAAACCTTCAGCAATACCTCCTGGTATCAGGGAACGGCCGATGCCGTGCGAAAAAACCTCATCCATTTCCTCAACCACGACTTTGACTACGCTCTGATTCTGAGCGGGGACCAACTGTACCGAATGGATTTTCGGCGCATCCTCTCGCAACACATCGAGAGCGCCGCGGATTTGACCATCGCCACTATTCCCGTCGGCCGTCCCGACGCGCAATCGCTCGGCATCATGCAAATCGATTCCGAACGCCGCATCACGCGCTTCGTCGAGAAACCGAAGGATCCGGCCATTCTCGATTCGCTGAGGTTGCCGAAGGATTGGTACCCCACGCTGGAAATTGAGGGGGAGGAGGAATTCTTTTTGGCGTCGATGGGGATATACGTTTTCAACCGCGAGGTGCTGCTGAAATTGTTGGACAACAAGTTCGATGACTTCGGCAAGCACATCATTCCAACCGCGATCGGAACGCATCGCGTGTTCTCATACGTCTTTCAAGGTTACTGGGAAGACATTGGGACGATTCGCTCCTTCTTTGAAGTGAACTTGAATCTGGCGTCTGAATTGCCCCGATTCAATTTTTTCGACATGAGCGCTCCGATCTTCACACGGCCCAGGTTCCTGCCCGCTTCCAAAATCAACGGCGCTCAGATCGATCATGCGATCATTTCGGACGGGTGCATTCTCAACCACGCGAGAATCAGCCAATGCATCGTGGGAGTGCGCTGTCTCGTAGACCGGGATTCCCGATTGCATCGCGCAATTCTTTTAGGATGCGATTACTTCGAGTCGTCCGAATCGATTATCGCGAATGAAAAAGCCGGCCGGCCGCGCATTGGCATCGGTGTAAATACGCATATCGAAAATGCGATAGTGGATAAGAATGCCCGCATCGGAAACAATTGCGTGATAACACCTGCCGGCAAACCGGAGAACATGGACCATCCGCTTTGTTATATTCGCCATGGCATCGTCATCGTTCCGAAAAATGGCGTCATACCGCACGGGACTGTTATTTGATTGCGCCAATTCAACCCGGCGAACTGGCGTTAAACTGCGGCCACATAGCGCAAAGTTTTCCACGCTGCGCTATGCTGAATAAAGACCAATGAGCAAACGTTCTCCAGTCTCGCGCAGCGGGCGATTCGCCGGCGGTCCAAGCGCGGACGTTGCCAAGTTTACAGAATCGATTTCGTTCGATTGGCGCCTTTGGCGTCACGATCTGCTCGGTTCGATGGCTCATGCAACGATGCTGCAACGAATTGGAATTCTGACCAAATCCGAACAAATAGCGATTATCAAGGGATTGGAACGCATCGGTCAGGAAATTATTCGCGGGGAGTTTCGCTGGAAGCCCGAACTGGAAGACGTCCACATGAACATCGAAGCCGAGCTGACCCGGCGCGTTCCGGCTGGAGCGAAACTTCACACAGGCCGCTCGCGGAACGACCAAGTGGCGCTCGATTTGCGGCTCTGGCTGCGGGATGAGATCGTGGAACTGGCCGACGAAATCCGGACGTTGCAGAAAGCTTTGGTCGATCTCGGCGCACGCAACGCCGAGGTGGCCATTCCGGGCTACACTCATTTGCAGCGCGCGCAACCGGTCTCGGTGGCGCATCATTTGCTCGCCTACGTGGAGATGCTCGAGCGCGATTGCCAGCGGTTCGCGGAATGTTTTCGCAGGGTCAATGTCTGCCCCTTGGGGAATGCAGCGCTCGCCGGTTCGACGCTTCCCTTAGACCGGGAATTGGTGGCTCGATTGCTTGGCTTTGTCGACGCCAAGGGCAAACCGCAGCTCACCCAGAATTCAATGGACGGCGTCAGCGACCGAGATTTCGCCGTGGAATTCTGCGCGGCCGCCGCCTTGCTGGCCGCGCATTTATCACGACTGGCGGAAGACCTCATTCTCTGGGTAACGAGCGAATTTAACTTCATCCGCATTGCTGATGCTTACACCACCGGCTCGTCGCTCATGCCGCAGAAAAAGAATCCCGACGTCGCGGAATTGACCCGCGGCAAAGCCGGTCGAGTCTTTGGAAACTTGGTGGCCTTGCTGACGCTTCTCAAGGGGCTGCCGATGACTTACAACCGCGACTTGCAGGAGGATAAAGAACGTCTGTTCGACACGGTCGATACCGTTCGAGCGACCGTGCGGCTGATGGCGGCGATGTTGAATAACACCACCGTCAACGCGGACCGATGCGCTGCAGCCGCGAGTGATCCTGCGCTGTTGGCGACTGACCTCGCCGACTATCTGGTCCGGAAGGGCGCACTGTTTCGCCAAGCCCATCACGCCGTCGGAGCAGTCGTGGCACTCGCGGAGAAAGCCGGCCAGCCAATCAATCGTCTTTCGGTTGAAGAACTCCAAAGCATTGACAAACGTTTCGGTTCAGATGCGATTAATGTCTTCAATCTGAGGCGAGCGATGTCTTCTCGCACGATCATCGGTTCGCCTGGCCAGCGCGAGGTCAAGAAGCAATTAGCGCGATGGTTGAAGCGATTGAGGTGAATCCGAAATTGCCTCCTGCCCGGCCGATAGATTAAAGGTATCCTATGACTGTGGCAGAATCTCGCCAGCTTATGACCTCCGAGGAGTTCCTCGATTGGTTGCAGCCGGGCACTTTTGCGGATCTGATCGATGGCGAAATTGTTATGCACTCGCCAGTTAACTTGCGTCACGCGCGTTTGATCAACTTCATCGATCGCTTGCTCAGTGCTTACATCGAACATGAAGATTTGGGTGAGTTGCACCGCGAATCGGTGGCGGTCCGGTTGAGCGTGCGGGAGACATTCTTGCCTGACCTTGCTTACTTCACGAAAAACCAGGCCGCGCGGCTAATGGCAACGCACGCGCCTTTTGCGCCTGCGTTTGTTCTGGAAGCGCTATCGCCAGGTACTGCTTACAACGATACCGGACGCAAGTTTGCCGCCTGCGAGTTGCATGGTGTGCAGGAGTATTGGATTCTGGACCCGGAGAAACTTGACCATCACTTTTACCGCCGCACCGGTGATATGCTCACTGAGTTTGCCCAAGAGGGCGCGCGAATTAACTCAGCCAGCATTCCTGGCTTTTGGGTTAACCGCGGCTGGCTGAATCCGACGAAGCTTCCAGCGGTCGCTCGTTGTCTGGCCGAAATCATCGCCTCCCACAAACAGGGACGCCATCGCCGGAAAGGTTAACCGGTGAAATGTGAACGTGGCAGGACAGCGCGTCCCGCCTGTCTATTCTGTCTTGGGAGTATGAACCTGCGTAAGGCCCCTCTCCCTAACCCTCTCCCCATCGGATGGGGAGAGGGTTAGGGAGAGACTTCCCCGAAACATCGTTTTCGCACATGGCATCCATGAACCTGAACTTGGTAGGGCGGCGTTGCCGCGCCGCCGCGATTGCTGTTCGCAGGCTGCGGAGCACCGCAGCCCTACCTTCAGGTTCATGGGGAGGGGCTGCTTTGTGCATTCGCCAGCCGCCGTTGACCAGAAAGTTCATGGAGAGGAGCGATGGCTGAAACTGAGTCAGACCTGCTCAGATCGCTGCTGCGAGATGTCTCGCGCTCGTTTTATCTGACGCTGCGCGCACTGCCGAAATCAGTTCGCCCCCAGATTGGCTTGGCTTATCTGCTGGCCCGAGCGACCGATACGATCGCTGACACAGAGATTGTGCCTGTTGACGAACGGTTGGAAGCGCTAGCGCAGTTGCAGGCCAGAATTCTCGGTTCTTCCCACGGGAGACTGGATTTCAGCCGATTCGCAGCGGTTTCAGGCAACGCGCGGAGCGAGGCGCTTTCGGCGCTGGGAAGTGAGTTCAGACGGAGATCTTCGCGGGGTGATGCCGAACGGCTGTTGCTGGCGCGCGTCGAGGATGCGTTGACGATTTTGCTGACCTTCAGCAACGACGATCGCGCACGCATTCGGGATGTTCTTTCGACTATCACAAGCGGTCAAGAACTCGACTTGCGACGTTTCGGTGGGAGCCCTCATGCCGAATCCGCTGGCGAGCGCTGTAAAATCGTGGCGCTGGAAACTGACGCTGAGCTTGAAGATTACACCTACCGCGTCGCTGGCTGCGTCGGAGAATTCTGGTCCAAGATGTGCCGCGCACATTTGTTTCCGACTGCGCCGCTCGACGAAAAGACCCTGCTGCAAAATGGCATTGCTTTTGGCAAAGGGCTGCAGTTGGTCAATATCTTTCGCGACCTCCCGGCCGATTTGAAACTCGGCCGCTGTTACATTCCGTCCGAGAAACTCGCGGAGATCGGATTAACGCCTTCTGATCTGCTAACCCCGAAGTGCGAGAGTCGTCTCCGGCCAGTTTATGACGGTTACTTGGATCGAGCTGAGGCCTATTTGGCGGCGGGATGGACCTACACGAACAGCCTTCCTTTTCGCTGTGCGAGAGTAAGACTCGCTTGTGCTTGGCCTCTCTTGATCGGAGTGAAGACTATCACACGACTGCGATCGGCTAATTTGTTTCAATCAGACAAACCTGTGAAGATTACCAGGCAGGAAGTTCGGAACCTCATTATTCGTTCTGTGCTTCTGTTTCCAATGCCCCGATTGTGGCGCGGGCTCTTCGAAGACGCTAAGGGAGCTCGGCCACAAACCTAATGCTGAAACCTTGTCGGGGTGGACCTTGAGATCACGAACTCAAAAAGGGGCTGAACGAGAGCGCGGTAGTTAGCTCTTCGGGGCTGGCAGCCACGCTCTCGTCACACATTTTCATGTGTGTGCGTGATTCAAAACCTGAGACCTGCCAAGCCGCGAACCCAATTCTTGCTCTTGCTCAGGAAAGCGAGCACCCTCGGTTGCACCAATGCCTAAGTGGCTTCTTTACACCCTTCTCTCAGCGTTCTGTTTTGGCCTTTGGGGACTCGCATCAAAAATGGCCGCCGACGGCATTCCGCCGATGCAGAATCTGATTTTGTCTGCCATCGGTCTCATACCGCCAGCCCTCTTGCTTTTGCCTTTAATCCAATGGCGTTCGGAGCCAGCGCTGAGGAAAGGAATCGGCTATGGGTTTTTGACGGGTATCGTTGGAGGTCTCGGCAATCTGGCTCTCTTCGCCGCTCTCAGTGGCGGAGGAAAAGCTGCGATTGTTTTTCCCCTGACGGCCATTTATCCGCTCATCACAGTTATCATTGCCTGGTCGGCGCTCCGAGAGCGGTTACATGGCCTCCAGATGATTGGCATTGCATTGGCCGTCGCGTGCGTCGTTGTTTTCAGCATGGAGAGTGGCTCTTCATGGTCGTTGTTGCGCGGGATTCAGGTCGCGCCATGGCTCGGCTTTTCGCTAATTGCGCTCTTGTTCTGGGCGTTCACGGGAGTGACGCAAAAGCTTTCGTCGAGGCACGTTTCGGCGGAAGTGTCAGTGCTTGGTTTCACGAGCGCTTTTCTCGCCATTGCGCTGGCTCTTGTGGCAACGCAGAAGTTGAGTTGGAATTTTCCCTTGCGACAATACGTGCTCGCCATGACGGGAGGCGCGCTCAATAGCTTGGGCACTTTGGCTGGCTTTATGGCGTTTCGTCAGGGCGGGAAGGCGGCGGTCGTTACGCCACTCATTGCGCTCTATCCGATGCTTACGGTCTTGCTCGCTGTGCCGATTCTGGGCGAGAAAGTCGGACTGCGTGAGGGATGCGGCATCATCCTGGCGCTGGCGGCAGGATTGGCGCTCTCCGCGGAGAAAACCAGCGCGGATTCTGGAAATTGACCGCCACAAAGAATACAAACAACCAAGCATGCAAAATCGTTCGTGGCCGCAATGCGCGAAACGCCGTTTCGGAGAAATCTCCCGGAGCTCGAATTTTTCCTGGGCCGCATGGATGCAGCTGATCAAATTTCAAATTTCGAATGTCCCTGTCATGTCACTGAGTTTGGAATTGCGAATTCCGTGCGAGCATTTAGATTGCCTGCAACGCCCATCCTATAAAAGCCTATGTACTTCGGAGCTGATTATTATCCCGAACATTGGGTCTATCCTTACGCCGGCACTGCCGACGAACCTGAATCTCGATGGGACCGCGATGCCCAGTTGATGTTCGCAGCCGGAATCAACGTCGTTCGCATGGGGGAATTCTCCTGGGGCCTGTGCGAACCGCAAGAATGCGAGTACAACTTCGACTGGCTCAAACGCGCGATGGACGTCATGGGCAAGGCGGGCATCAAAGTTGTCCTGGGCACGCCGACGGCCGCGCCCCCCGTTTGGCTGGCCAAGCGGCATCCGGAAATTCTGCCCTTGGACGAACGCGGCCTCGCCAAGCACGAAGGGACGCGCCGCGCTTATTGCCTCAATAGCGATGTTTACTGGGACTTCAGCAAACGTATTGTCCGCGCGATGGCAACAGCTCTCGGCAATCATCCGCAATTGATCGCCTGGCAAATTGATAATGGCATCGGTGGTCATGACACGGAGAGCTCGTTCAACGAAGAATCGCGGCGCGACTGGATCGCCTGGCTCAAAGCAAAATACGAGACAATCGAAAAACTGAACGATTTGTTGGGCCTGCGATTCTGGAGCCAGACTGTCAGTGATTGGAGCGATGTGCCCATGCCGATGTACGCGCCGACCATTCATAATCCCGCCTTGCTGACCGATTGGCGGCGCTTCTCGAGCGACACCTGCGTCGCTTTCATTCGAATGCAGGCCGATTTGCTGCATGAGATCACGCCCAACATTCCGGTCACTACCAATCTGCGCGCGCCGGCCCGAAAATTCGATCACTTCGACATGGCCGGCATCCTCGATTTTGTCTCCATCGACAGCAATGCCACGATTAAATCCAAGTCTGCCGAAAACGCTTGCGAGATTGATATCATGCGTTCTCTGAAGAAGAGCGATATCAGGACGCCCGACGGCAATTGCGGTTTTTGGGCGATTGAACAAAAGGCGGCTCAAGTCAATTGGCAGGATGTCAATTCGTTGATCCGGCCCGGAGTTGTCCGGCTGTTCAGCTATCAAATGGTTTCGCGCGGCGCGACCGGGATTCTTTACTTTTTCTGGCGACAACCGCGAATGGGTTCGGAAAAGTTCTACGGTGGTGTCTTGAGCCATGACGGCCGCGGGAATAGCCGCGTGTACAAAGAAATCAGCCAGATTGGCGAGGAGATGAAACTGCTCGCGCCGGTGATCAAAGACACCCGCGTGGTCGCCGAAACCTGCATTCTCTACAGCCACGACAATGAATGGACGCTGCAGCAACCGATGCAGCCGAACAACTATTTCAACCAACGCGAGCATATTCATCTCTTTTACAACGCGCTGCACGATCGGAATATTCCCGTTGATTTCGCGCGCCCGACCGAGGACTTGTCCAAATACAAACTCGTGATTGCGCCATCACTGCATCTTTTGGCCGGCGGTGAAGCGGATCTGTTAAAGCTCTACGTTCAGAATGGAGGCACGCTGGTTGGAACTTTCAATACCGGCTTAGTAGATGAGCACGGCATCGCTCCCGACAGCGGTTACCCGCATAACTTAACCGATGTGTTCGGCATGGAAGTCATGGAATTCGATCCTTTGCCGCCCGGTGAAGAAAATCATTTGACCTTCAAAGGCGCGTTTCCGACCAGTCATCTTCACCCGGCCAAGCTTTGGTGCGATTTGATCGAACCGAAGGAATGCCAAATCCTCGCGACCTATGCGAAGGACTTTTATGCCGGGCGTCCGGCGATGACCATGAACACGTTTGGCTTGGGAACAGCCGTTTACGTCGGCACGATGAGCCACCAATTCTTTTATTACGATTTGGTGGTTTGGCTTCGCCAAATGTGCAATTTGTTCTCGCTGCTGAAAGTGCCGGACACGGTTGAAGTCAGCATGCGGCAGAAGGACGACACGAAAATCTATTTTCTCCTGAATCATCAGCATTCGCCCGTTCGCATCCAGTTCTACAAACCGATGCACGACTTTTTGACTGGCACCACGCTCACGGGCAATTACGATGTTCCGCCGCACAGTGTGTTAGTGCTGGATGAACGTTCCGAGAAAACAGAAGCCGAGGTCTAAACGCGACGCTTGCCGCCAGAGCGCGCGCAACGCCATTCTGGCGCAATGGCGTGGAGTTGATTTAGCCAGACTGGAAAAAGACAAAGCTCCTGCCGCCAAGGCCATGGCCAGTTTAATGCCGGGAGTCCTCAAAGAATTAGGATTGGACCGGCGCCGCGTCGAACTTGAAATTCTGAAAGTTTGGAATCACCTCCTCGATCCAAACATTGCCGCGCATGCGCAGCCGGCGGGGCTGCACAAAGGAACGCTTTTCGTCACCGTCGATAGCAGCGTTTGGCTCCACGAAATTGTCCGGTACCGGCGCAAGGAGATTCTCGACCGTCTTCAGCACAGCTTCGGACGTGAGTTTATTGCGCGGATTTCGTTCCGAGTGGGGTGATCGCTTTGGTCATACTCGGCTTGGGAAAGGCCATAGAGATTTACCTGCCCTTGCTTGGGCCAATCCATTTTCGTTCGATAACGGAGCCCAATTCGCTCTGCCACGCGGACCGACCGAATATTGTCGGGATGAATTGGCGCAACGATTTCATTGAGTTCGAGATCGCGGAAGCCGTGCTTTAGCATCGCAGCCGCAGCTTCCGTGGCAAAGCCATGTCCCCAAAACTGGCGTGTGAGTCCGTAGAACAGTTCGATCCGCCGTTCGACGGAGTGCGCCAGAAAGTCCAGACCGCAGTAACCAATATTGAGTTGGTGAGACTTAAGGACAATCGCGCGGCCCCCGAAGGGAGCTTTGCTGGCCTGCTCGCGCACTCGTCGTTGAAGCAACTCGCGAGTTTGTTCGCAGCTCAAAATCTCGCCCGTGAACCGCACGACCTCCGGGTCGCTGGCACGGGCGTAAACCAGCGGTAAATCCGCCATACACATTGGGCGAATGACCAACCGCTCGGTTTCAATGATAGTGGGCGAATTCACGACTAAACACGAAGAACGCGAAGATCGCCAAGCAGTGAACGTGAGCGAGCGCAACCCGATCTGCCGACCGAGGCGTGGCGAGACGCATGTCGATGGTCCCAGCCAAGCTTAAACCCCGTCGCCGCGTCCTCGCGATCTTCTGTCATTGTTCTAACGCATTTCCGCAACTTAAGAAAGCGCGCTTGCATGTCTCGAAAAATCGGTGTGACTGTATGCGCGAAGCCGATTAACCATCACGAACGTTATGACGAATAGCTCAACCGACTCTCTGGATCGCCGTCACTTCCTCTTAGGTGCCGCAGCAGGTCTCGTGACAGCGCCGGCTGTTATTCGAGCTACCCTCGGCGCCGTGAAACACCCAAACCGGCAATGCTTTCAGAGCTGCTCGCTTTTTAGGATCAGGCAAAAGAATCGGCAAAATATCACCCCCGCCGCAGATGGGCGCGATGGCCGCGAACTTGTCCGGATGAGTGAGTCCGAGGCTCCACGTGCCATAGCCACCCATGCTGAGCCCAATCAAATAAATCCGTTGCCGATCGACGGCCAGTTTTTTCGTGACCTGATCCAAGAGAGCCATGAGAACATCATTCGACCAGGTTTGACCTGCTGGACATTGCGGCGAAACCACGATGAACGGAAAATCCGCCTTATCTTTGACGACCTTCGGCGGGCCATGCACAGCTACTTTGGAAATGTTTGTGCCGCGCTCTCCGGCGCGGCTGTCCGACTCAGCGCCGAGGGTTATAGCGGCCTCTCAGGAAGCACTCGGTTCGATGGCCGAGATAATCTGGGCAATGAATCCAAGGCACGACACGCTGTTGTGCCTCTCGAGTTATGTTCGCGTTTTTATTGCTGACTACCTGGAGCCGACGCGCATTCGGTTGCTGATAGATTGGCCAGCGCAAATCCCAGAACGCTCCGTTTCCGGCGAAGCCAGGCACAACATCTGGCTCTTAGTCAAACAGACGTTGGCCAATGCTGTCGAACACTCGCGCGCCACCGAGATTTCCTGCCGCGCCGTTTATGAGAAGTCACGATTCCTCTTGATCATTGCAGATAATGGTCAAGGTTCCGATCTGTCACTCGCCCTGAGAAGTGGCCACGGAAATGGCTTGGCAAACATGCGCGAGCGAATGACTAGCATTGGCGGACGCCTTGATTTACGCAGCTTCCCCGGACATGGAACCGAGATTTGCCTCGAACTCAACTTGAAAGCCTGAAAGAAGGACGTGCATGCCCGTCACAGTGTCCATCGTCGAGGATGATCGCGTCCAGCGCGAAAAGCTCGCCCAATTGATCGATAGCGAGCGGGAATTCTGTTGCCTCGGCGCCTACGCAAACGGGGAACTTGCCCTCGAGCAAATTCCATTGCGTCCTCCGCAGGTCGTCTTGATGGATATCGGGCTTCCTAAGCTATCTGGCGTCACGTGCGTGCAGCAGTTGAAGCAACGGCTTCCAAACCTAAGAATAGTCATGCTGACAATGTTCGACACGGACGAGCACCTTTTCTTTGCGTTGAAGGCGGGCGCTGACGGCTATCTGTTGAAGAGATCCTCGGAGTACGCAGTTGTTCAAGCTGTGACGGCCGTGCTGAACGACGTCTTGCCCTTCTCTTCGGAACTTGCTCGCCGGATTGGTCAGTTCTTCCGGCAAGAGCGTTCGCATTTGCCAGAAGCAGAGAGAATAACGCTCCGAGAATGTGAAGTAATCGATCTGATCTCGAAAGGTTTTCGCACGAAGAAGATTTCAGACCTCCTCAGCATCAGCCATTACACGGTGAAGGACCATCTCAAAAGTATCTACGCCAGACTTCATGTAACCAACCGCGCTGAAGCTCCGGCGAAGTGGGTTATGCGGTAGCTGCGCTAACCTAAGCACCCCTCCTTTGAGGGATACTCATTCCGGCGGCGATGACGTAACTTTGTTGAGCGTCGCTACACCAGGCCCTCTCGGTTTCGCGTTGTCACCTTTGATGGAGAGGTGGGCGGCATTGCCGATCAAAACCTTCACCTTATGACTATATCATTCGCCGCTAAGCTTGGAATGTGGCTTCTTGTACCCTTGATGCTTTGTTCGGATGTGCTTGCCCAGGGCGTCATTATTGTAACCAATCCGCAGGATCAGACTGCATGCCCTGGTTCAAGAGTTACCTTCTCCGTTGAAGCCACGGGGATTCCTCCATTGCGCTACTCGTGGACGAAGGACGGCGTGGCAATCGTCGGTGCCCGATCTGCGCAGCTTATCCTCGCTAACGTGCAGGCGTCAGATGCGGGAACTTATGAAGCAACGGTTCAGGATCGTTTCACCGCGGCCCAAAGCGCGCCCGCCTTGTTGCAAATAGATACCGCTCCACCTTTGATCATGGTTCAGCCTCAGAGCCAAACGGCTGCAGTTGGTGCCCGTGTGATCTTCACAATCTCGGCCGGAGGATGTGATCCGTTACAGTATCAGTGGTATAAGGATCAGCTTCCTCTCGCTGGAGCGACACGATCAAGCCTAACTCTAAATAATGTTCGGACAACTGACGCAGGGACCTATTCGGTGACCGTGGCGAATGCTAATGGCACCTCGACCAGCATTGATGCAATTCTCGTTATCAGCCCGCCAACTATCAGCGACATTTCCGATCAAACGATCAGCGAGGATAGTTCAACTGCAGCCATTGCCTTTACCGTAGGCGATGTGGAAACGGCGCCAGGTTCATTGACCGTGACGGCCACCAGTTCGGATGGAGTGTTGGTGCTTCCGGGGAGCATTGTCTTGGGTGGCAGCGGAGCCAACCGAACGGTCACGGTCAGTCCGGCGGCCAATCAGTTTGGCAGCGGGGTGATCACGGTGACGGTGAGCGACAGCGATGGAGCCAATGCCAGCGACAGGTTTGTGTTGACGGTTAATCCGTTGCCCGCGGTCTCCATTGGCAATGCTGTAGTAACCGAAGGCAACTCGGGGACTGTGAATGCGGATTTGGTTGTAACGTTGTCCACCGCGAGCAGCCAAATGGTGACGGTGAGTCTCGCGACAACTGATGGGACGGCAGTGGCTCCAAGTGATTACACAGCCACCTCCACTACATTAACTTTCCTTCCATTGGAGACGATCAAGAATGTCACCATGCAAGTCTATGGCGATACCACCTTCGAAGCGGACGAAACCTTTTCAGTTATCCTCAGCAACCCGTTCAATGCGAAGATTGGCGATGGCGAAGGAACGGTGACAATAAGGGACGACGATTCGCAACCTTCCCTATCGGTCAACGACGTGGCGCTCGCCGAAGGCAATTCGGGAACCGCGAATGCAACGTTCGCCGTGACGCTTTCATCAGTCAGCTCTCAAGTCGTAACAGCGAGCTACTCGACCACCGACGGGACGGCAACTGCCCCAATTGACTACATCAGCAGTTCGGGGACACTGACGTTTGCGCCTGGCGAATTGAGTAAGAATGTCATCATTACTGTAAACAGCGATCAATCGGAAGAACCCAATGAGACTTTCCTTTTGATTATCACCGCTCCGGTTGAGGCCAGCATTGCAGACAGCCAAGGCGTCGGAACGATTGTGGATGATGACGGCCCACCGGTCATTACTTCGATAGCGCCGTTATCTGGGGATGTTGGCTCCACGGTCATAATTACAGGTTCGGGCTTCAGCGCGACAGCAGGGAATAACATCGTTTACTTTGGAGGCGGGCGGGCGGCGGTCACCTCTGCCACAACATCGTCATTGAGCGTGACAGTCCCGATGGCTGCGACGTACGCGCCAGTTTCGGTCACAGTAAGCGGGCGGACAGCTTATTCCAACGCTCAGTTCGTTCAGACTTTCCCGAGTGATCGGGTCATCAGCAGCGCTAGTTTTCCGGCGAGCACGACTTTTTCAACTACTAATCCGAGCGAGGTGGCGGTGGGCGATTTGGACGGGGATGGGAGGCCCGAGTTGGTGGTGGGAAATATTTATGCGGCCGCCGTTTCGGTTTTTCGAAACACGAGTTCGGTCGGAGCAATCAGCTTTGCCGCCAAAGTCGATTTCGCCACAGCAGGGGGAAATGAAGGTTTGGCCATCAGTGATCTGGATGGCGACGGCAAGCCCGACCTAATCACGGGCCAATCGAACGGCGCCAGCGTGGCCGTGCTGCGCAATACCAGTAGTGTCGGGAGTCTAAGTTTTGGGCCTAGAATGGACATCGGTTTTGGGGCCGTTGTTTTCGACTTGTTGGCTGGTGATCTCGATGGGGATGGGCGTCCGGATTTGGTCGTCCCGACTACGGGAACAACGATATCTCTGTTCCGAAATGTCTCCAGTGCAGGGGCCATCCAATTTGAAAGCCGCTTTGAATTGCCAGCGCTTCATTACGCTAGGGCTGGTGCTTTGGGCGACTTGGATGGGGACGGTAAGCCAGACATTGTGATCGGAAACTTTAATAGCCAGCAGCTGACGATCTTTAAGAATACTAGCAGTCCCGGTGCACTCAGCGCAGCGTCATTTTCCGCCCGAGTGGACGTAACGTCCAATGTGGGGTCGGTTGGCTTTGTCACATCAGCTTTAGCTTGGGCAAATCCTGCAAATCGACGAGGCCGACCGGTTCGTTCTTTGAATTGACTACGATGAGGTCGTCGATATTGCGTTCGTTGAAAATGTGCAGGGCTTCGGCGGCGAGGGCGTCTTCGCGAATCGTGATGGGGTGGCGCGTCATCACTTTGGCCAGTGGTTGGTCCAGGACGTGATCGCCGTCGGCCATATGGCGGCGCAGGTCGCCATCGGTAAACACGCCAACGAGTTTGCCGCGGGCGTTGACGACGCTGACGCTGCCGGACTTCGCGCGGGTCATCACGAGGAGGGCTTGCTTGACTGTTAGCGTTTGCGAGACGACGGCGCTGCGAAGGCCGGTGCGCATGATGTCGCTTACGCGGAGCAACAAAGCGCGTCCGATGGCGCCCGAAGGATGGTGCTTGGCGAAGTCTTGTTTGCGAAAGCCGCGCGCCTCGAGTACCGCCATCGCCAAGGCATCACCCATTACCAGCATGGCCGTGGTGCTCGACGTCGGGGCCAAATTGAAGGGGCACGCTTCTTTCGGAACGCGCGCGTGGATAACAATGTCACTGGCGCGAGCGAGGGTTGATTTCGAGCTTCCGGTGACGGCGATAATCTTCACCGAAAATCGTTTGAGCGCCGGCAGCAAGGTCAGCAACTCGTCGGTTTCGCCGGAGTAACTCAAGGTCAAGATCACATCGCCGTCATTGAGGATGCCAAGGTCTCCGTGCAGCGCATCGACGCTATTCAAGACGACGCTGGTCGAGCCAGTGCTCGTGAGCGTCGCGGCGATTTTTTGGCCGATGTTTCCCGATTTGCCAATCCCCACGACGACGATCTTGCCGCGATGGCGGAGGACTTCGACGATTAGATCAACGGCGGCGTCGAAGCCGTTATCGAGTTGCGCGCGAACGGCTTTGAGAGCGGCAATCTCAACGTCGAAAACTTGGCGGGCACGCGCGGAATGATTCATTGTGGTAATCCCGGCTGCACCACAAAAGACATGTCGTTCAAACAGAAGATCGCCAAGGACGCGAAGACCACAGAATTCTTAGAATCTCTTTGCGGCCTTCGCGATCTTTGTGTGCATTTGGCTGGGCTTCGCCGGCTAGGTTCATTCCGCATTGGGATACGATCCGAGCACTTTGAGGAAGCTGCATTGTTTTTCGAGCTGCTCGATGGCTTTCGCGACTTTCTCGTCCTGAAGGTGTCCATCGCAATCGACGAAGAAGAAGTACTCCCAAGCCCGCCGTTTGCTCGGCCGCGATTCAATCCGCGTCATGTTGAGTTTGTATCGGCGCATCGGCGTCAGCGCGCGATGCAACGCACCTACTTTATGCGCGATGCTCAGCATGAGACTCGTTCGGTCCCGTCCCGTGGGCGGGCTGCACTGGCGGCCGAGGACCAGAAAGCGGGTCGCGTTGATCGAGTTGTCTTGAATATTCCGCTCCAAGATTTGCAGACGATAGCGTTCAGCGGCGAGCGAACTGGCGATGGCTGCGGCATTCTTTTCTTGAGCAGCGAGTTCCGCGGCGCGGGTCGTCGAAGAGCTCTCAATGATCTCGACGTGCGGCAAATGATTCCGGACCCACTCGCGGCATTGACCTAATGCCTGCGGATGGGAATAGAGCTTCTTAACATCATCGAGCTTGGACTTTCCAAGCAGACAATGCTGAATGGGCAGCACGATCTGAGCGACAATTTTCAAATCGCTATCGACGAACATGTCCAGCGTGTGCGTCACAACACCTTCCGTTGAATTCTCGACCGGCACGACCCCGTAGTCGGCCCGATTGCGACTCACTTCATTGAAGACATCGGCGATAGTTTTCTGGGCGGCATAATGCAAACTCGAGCCGAACCGGCGGATGGCTGCCTGATGGGTGAACGTCGCTTCCGGGCCAAAGTAAGCGATGGTCATCGTCTTTTCCAAAGACAACGCGCTGGACATGATTTCGCGGTAAACAGCGCGCAGCGACTCATTGGTGATGGGGCCTGAATTCAACTTGCAAACGCGGTCGAGCACGGCCAGTTCGCGATGAGGCGCGTAAATTTCCTCGCCTGCTTTAAGTTTGATCGCGCCGATTTCGAGCACGTGTTTCGTGCGTTCGTTGAGAAGCCGCACGATCTGCTCGTCCAGTTCATCAATCGCTTTGCGATGCTCTTGAAGGCTCATGAGCTCGAAGCGCAGTTCTCCTTCCCTTCAACCGGCGACGGAGCGCGGACATTCCTGTCCGCAGCAATGTCCGTTCGACGGAATGCCCTGGGCGAGTCTGCGGCGGCGCGAAAGTTCGAGAGCTGCTGCGGACAGGAATGTCCGCGCTCCACCGCCGGTTGAGGGGCGCAATGCGTGGAAGTCTGTTTCGGAAAGGGCTCTTCATGACCCGGCAGTAGGGCAGGCGTCTCGCTTGTCCAGCATGCGCGTAGAGCAAGAGCAGGACAGGCGGGACGCGCTGTCCTGTGAAACTGACTTGCACAGTGTTCTTGCTGAATCGAGCGCTCTGAGATGGGAGGAAGAGATTTCAATTGGATCGTGGATTGTCGGATTGTGTCTCCGAACCATTCATCTCGACCGGCACCGCTGCAGATGGAGTTAGTGATGTTTCCGTGGCGGCGCCTTCGCTTGACTGTTCGGCGAGTTGTTCTGGAGGCGCTGTGGCCAAGCCTGGTTCAACGGTGAGCAGCGCTTCAGGCTTTCGCACGACAATTCTGCGTAGTTCATCCGCCGCCGGCAACTCTTCCAAACTGCGCAAACCGAAGTATTCCAAGAATAACGGCGTGGTGGCATAGGTCATCGGCCGGCCCACCACCTCCGCGCGGCCCGCTTGTTCGATCAAACCTCGCTCCAAAAGTGTCTGCATCACGCCATCGATGGACACACCGCGAATCTGTTCGATTTCGGCCCGCGTCAAGGGCTGGCGATAAGCGACGATGGCCAGCGTCTCCAGGGCGGGCTGCGAAAGGCGCGGTGGGCGATTTTTGTGTCCGACCAGGGTCTTCAGCCAAGGCGCATATTCGGGCTGGCTCACGAACTGCCAGGCGCCGGCGACACAGACCAGCCGGTAACTCCGATTCGCCGTCGCATGATCTTTTTCCAATTGTTCCAAAGCCGCCGCCACGTCGGCTTCTTTCGTCTTCTTGAAAGACTTGGCCGAGGAATCGTCCGAGGTTTCCGCCGTGGCAGTCAATAGGTCGCGAATTTCGCGCGGGTTCAACGCCTTTTGCGTGGCGAACAGAATGGCTTCAAGAATGAACTTCAGTTCCATGAATCAGGCGATTGAGGTCTCGGCCGGTTCCGGTGTGGCGCCCGGGGCGGAATCGTTTGAGGGCGCCGAAACCTGCGGAGGCGGCGCCGCCGCAATTTCAATTTCACTGAAAGGCCGCTGTTGAAAAACGACAAGCTGCTTCAACCGAATCAATTCGAGCAGCGCCAGAAATGTGACCACGACCTCGGACCGGCTTGTCGTCTCGGCGAACAGTTCGAAAAAGTGAAGCTTCGTCCGCTGTCGAAGCACGCGCATGAGATGTTCGATCTTTTCGCTAACGGTCCATTTGTCCTCAAATAAATCGCGGGCTTCGTCGCGCTGGGCGAAGCGCTTGAGGATGGAGCTAACTGCATTGATCAAATCGAACAGCGAAACTTCCGATTTCCGGACGGGTTGCTCCTCCACAAATTCGGGCTTGCCTGGCAAACGCGGAAAGATGCCCTCCTGGAGCGCTTCCCGGACCTGCAACTGTGCGGCGGCGTCCTTGAATTTCTTGTATTCAACCAATTGCCGAATCAACTCCCAGCGCGGGTCTTGTTGCTCCTCGTCATCTTCGGTGGGCGTTTGCTGATCGACCGGAAGCAATTCGCGGCTCTTAATATGCATGAGCGTCGCAGTCATGACGAGAAACTCGCCGGCGATTTCGAGGTCGAGTTCGCGCATCAATTCGACGTATTCGATGAATTGCGTGGCGATTCTGGTGAGATTGACTTCGTAAATATCGACCTCCTCCTTTTTCACGAGGTAGAGAAGGAGATCGAGCGGCCCTTCAAAGATTTTCAGTTGGACTTTATTGTCGGCCATCATTCGTTCTGGCTCGCGCAGGCACCAGTTGCGCCATCCTAAGCGCGGCCTGAAGGCTTTGGCAACGCTAGAACGGAAAGCGGGCGTACGGTCCATACCGTGCTTGGCCATTAGCGTGATGCTGATTTGCGAAGGGCCGGAGCAGAGCGCGTTGGGACTTGAAACCCCAAAGACCTTGTTTTCCTTCAAGAGCGCGAACGCAGGCAGGCGCAATTAAGGAGCGCAGCGTTTGCGCTGCGGAAACGTTCGCAAAGTTTTTCGCAAAGTCGAAACGCACCGAAAAGTCTCGAGCGTCCGGCAATTTCACGTTTCTGCAGCGTAAACGCCGCAGTCCTCTGACCGATGGTTTTAATCGCACCCTGGCTGCCATGCTGTGATCGCTCCGGGCAATTGCTTAACGGTTGGGACCAAAGTAATCAAGTTCTGGGTGCTTCCCCGCACGTTCACAAACAATCGTTGCGGAAAAATGAGCGGGCTTCATTATGAGGCGAGATGAACATTCAAATTGCCGCCCTTTGCGATGCCGCGACAGATTACGCCGGAAAGCTGAATATTCTCGGTACGTTTGACACAATCGTGACCAATCATTTGCCTGCCTACCATCCGCAATGTTCCATCGCGTTGCGCATCGTCTTCACTCGAATCGAGGAAGGGTCTCATAAGGTGAAAATGAATTTCGTCGACGAGGATGGCAAATTTGTCATGCCGAGTATTGATATGCCGGTCGATGTCCGGATTCCGTCGGACGCCAATTTTCTAGTCCGCAATTTCGTTATCAATATTCAGCAATTGAAGTTCGACAAGCCGGGCCAATACTCGATCGATATTGCCATCAATGGCCGGCAGGAAACGAATATTCCGCTTCTGGTGCAGCATCGGAAGCCGGAAGAAGCGGCCGATCAATCGTAGGAAGGACGGGCGTCCCGTTGCGGAACACACCCGTCCAGGATAGGCGGGACGCCTGTCCTGCCAACCTAATCGAACGCGTGTCCGGCGCAGCAAAGCACATTCTTGACCTTGTGTCGGACCAACTCTTTGACCTTATTTCGCGCGGGCGTGAGGTACTTGCGCGGATCGTACTCCTTCGGCGATTCCATGAAGAATTTGCGCAGAGCTGCTGTGAAGGCCATCCGAAGATCGGTATCAATGTTCACTTTGGTGCATCCCACACGCCGGGCCACTTCGATGTCCGCTTCAGGCACACCGGCCGTATCTTCGCCGAGCTTGCCGCCGTACCGATTGATTTCTTGCGCTATTTCTTTCGGGACGCTGGACGCGCCGTGCAGCACGAGCGGATAATCGCCCATGCCTGCGTCGAGCAACGCTTTCTTGATGGTTTTCAGCCGGTCCAGGTCCAAGTGTTGCTGGCCCTTGAATTTGTAAGCGCCATGAGAATTCCCGATGGCCACGGCGAGGGAATCAACACCGGTCGCCTTGACAAATTGGACAGCTTCATCGGGATGAGTATAAACGCCACCTTTGGAGTAACCGCCGCCTTCTTCCCCTTCGTCATGCTGCGCCCCGACCAACATGCCCAATTCACCTTCGACGACACAATTGTGTTTGTGAGCGTAGTCCACGACCTTTTTGCAGATCTCGACGTTCTTGTCGTAAGGCAAATGGCTGCCGTCAATCATGACGCTCGTAAAGCCTTCATCGATGCATTCCTTGCACAGTTCGAAAGAATCGCCGTGGTCCAAATGCACCGCAATCGGTATGTTCGAAAGGCTCACCGCGGCTTCAATTAGTTTCTTCAGATAGACCGGGTTGGCATATTGCCGAGCGCCCTTCGAGATTTGAAGCATGACCGGCGCTTTCTCTTCTTCGCAAGCCTCGACGATGGCCTGGAGCAGTTCCATGTTATTGACATTGAATGCGCCCAACGCGTACTTGCCTTTCAACGCTTTGGCAAAGAGGTCTTTGGTGTGTGTCAGTGGCATAATTCTAATTCAAATGAGTTCAGTTCTTATGAGCGAATGGGAAAACATCGTAGAAACCTGCGGAGAAAAAGAAACAAAATAAAAGCAGTGCGACGGGTCCACCCGGGTCCATCGAGTTTGCGAGCGCATTTCGGCGGTCCATTCATCCGAACGCGCTTTTGGTCGTAACGCTCACGGAGGCGTCACCACCAGTGACGCGTTGGTTAAACCTCTTCTCCTTCGGAGAGCTTTCGATAAAGAGTGGCCAAACTGATGCCTAACATTTGGGCCGCTTTTTCTTTGTCGCCGCCCGCCTGTTCGAGAGCGCGGTTCAAGTAAGACACTTCCTGATCCCTCAAGAACGTCTTTAAGGAACCAATTGGCTCCGGAGCTGCGGGTGTGGCTGCACTCTTGAAATCATGTTGAGCTTCGCTGAAACCCAAAGGATAGAGGGACTCGGAAAGAACCATGAACGATTGTGGGGGCGCTCCAGGACGCGTTTCAATGACAGTGTCACTGCTGCTCTTGCTGGCGTATCCGTGAAGCGTCGGCGGCAGGTCCTGCACTTGAATAACGTTGGTTTCGCAGAGCGTGCAGGCTCGTTCGATGGCATTTTCGAGTTCCCGCACATTCCCGGGCCAATCGTGAAAGAGCAGCACTTCCATCGCTTCGCGCGCCATTTGATAATGCTGCCCGGTGCGTGGATGAGTTTTGTCCTTGAGAAAATGCGCAACCAGCAAAGGGGTGTCTTCGCCGCGCTCGCGGAGGGACGGCAACGTGATCGGAATGACATTAAGCCGGTAGTATAAGTCTTCGCGAAAGGTGCCTTCCTTGATCCTTTCTTCCAGCGGTTCATTGGTCGCGGCGAGAACACGCACGTTGACATAAATCGGCACGTTATCGCCGCCGCGCCGCACTTCGCGTTCTTCCAAAACGCGCAACAACCGGCTTTGCAGCATTGGAGACATCGACCCGATTTCGTCGAGGAAGATCGTCCCGCCTTCAGCTTATTGGAAGAGGCCTTTCTTGTCGTTCAATGCTCCGGTAAAAGCGCCTTTGCGATGACCGAAAAGTTCCGATTCGAGGAGGTTCTCAGGCAATGCGCTGCAGTTGATTGGGACGAAGGGTGCAAACTGGCGGCGACTGTTGAAATGAAGCGCCCTGGCCACGAGTTCTTTGCCTGTGCCGCTTTCGCCAAGGATAAGAATTGCGCTATCGCAATCCGCCACGCGTTCGATCATCTTGAAGACTTCCTGCATCTTGGGGGATGTGCCGATGATCTGGCTGAATTGGTGCTTTTTTCGAAGCTGCTTCTTAAGATAAACGTTCTCCGAGATCGCGAAGTTGTAGGAGAGAGCTCGATTGACGCCCAGTTTCAGTTCATCAAGCTTGAATGGTTTCTCCAGGTAATCGTAAGCCCCTTCCTTCATCGCCTCGACCGCTGTCTCGATTGATCCGAAGCCCGTCATGACAATGACCACGGGGCGGCGGATTTAACGAACGAGCCTTGTGCAGAATTTCCAACCCGTGGGCGCGGGTCTTGTCCAGGTAAAGATCCGTGATAACCAATTCGGGAGAAATGGTTTCGAGCGCTTCAGTGGCGGCATTGCAATTGGTAAACGGAAATACCTCATGGCCCTCGGACCGAAAAAGTTCGGTCACCATTTGCACCATGGTCACTTCGTCATCAACGAGCAAGATTTTCGCCATCGCGCAGAAAGGCTAACTTGAAATAGGAAACTTGAGCAAGCTGGATTCTGTAACCCAAATGCACGCGTAAGCATGTCGAACGCGTATCCACGGCGGTTTAACTCTGGACCGGCGGGGGAAAGGCTAGCGGTGCGGTGGCAGAAGCGGGCGTCGGGAGGGGGACCGGAGCGATTGGCTCGT
>VHDE01000030.1 GCA_016871515.1 Verrucomicrobiota bacterium | reverse complement strand
GACCACTGACTCCAGTTGACCCTCTTAGCCTGCTCGACCGCCCCGCTGCCATCGGTGTGCATTCATCCCGCCGTTTCCATCCGCGCCAGCCATTTTTTCGGCGCTTGCACGCTTACCGAAAGCACACGTTTCTTCGGATTTTTTGACGGCGGAAGCTGGCGCTCCAGGCGAAGCAGGGCGTTTTCCAACCGAAGCATCAACTTTTCCGGTTCATGCTGCTCGCGTTCGCTGATGCGCTGGACTTCAAACATCGTGTTGCTGACGACACCCGTCCGGATGGAACACCGACGGGACGATCCGGCCTCAAGTCTTTCACACCGCGCCGAAGAGATGGCGCAGCCATACGCCGACAAGGTAAGCCAACGCCGCCGCGCCACCTCCGGTCAATAGGGTTTCGAGTCCCGACTTAACCCACGAGCGACCCATCACAAAGGCTTTGGCTATTCCGACACCGGCAAAGGCCATAGCCGATAACACCGCACTCGCGGCAAAACGCTGGGTCATTTCGATGCCGGGAATCAAAAAGTAAGCGGTGGCACGAATCCGATCACGACAAAGGCAGCAAAAGTAGCCGTTGCGGCGCGAAGCGGATGACGGCCGCTCACCTGCAAACCCAATTCCTCGCTCAGCATCGTGTCCACCCAAAGCTGGCTGTTGGTGCTGATCACTTCAACGATCTTCTCGATCACATCATCCGTGAAGCCCTTGCGCGCGAAAATCTGCCGGATTTCTTCGCGCTCGCCTTCCGGCACATGCAGAATATGGCGTTGTTCGGCTTGGCGCGCTTGCTCGACGCGTTCACGTTCGCTTTTGGTTCCGAGGTAATTGCTTACCGCCATGCTGAAGCCGTCAGCCACCAAATTGGCGAACCCAAGGATCAACACGACCGAGTTGTTAAGCTCCGCCCCCATAGCGCTCGCAACTACCGCGAACGTCGTGACACAGCCGTCAATTGCTCCGAAGACCGCATCGCCGAGGCAGCCGTGGCCGATCTTGCCATCCAGGCGGATGCGGATCGCCTCGGGATGATGCTCGGCTCTTAACTGTTCCAGTTCGCTCACAAAAGTGACGAAGCCAGCAGTTTGGTTCGAGATCACCTGCGTCAAGATGGAGGTCGGACGCTCTTCGGATGTTGGCAAAGCCCAGTCCCTTCTTGTTCTCATGTTCCGGCTCAACATTCCAAAGGCAGACCGTTTCATCCATGCTGGCGCTGGCCAGGTGACTCAAACATCAGGAGATCGCCGCCGCGCACGGAGTGACGCGCTCTACTCGCCGCAGGTTCATGGGTTCAATGCGCGAACCGTTGTTTCGGAGAAATGCGGACGCAAAAGCGGTGACTTTGTTTCACTTCACTGCGTCACCGCACTCCAAGACGCTGTCGCGGGGACGGTCGATTCCTGGCAACACCATTCCTCCGCGTGCTTTTCGTCCAGGGAAAGAAAGGTCAGGCCGCCACCGGTTTTTAGCGCTGACTCCTGTTTCGAATTTGCAAGACAGAATCGCGCGAGCCGATTAACCTCCGATCCGAACCACAACAAGCATATGCACCACCTTAAACCCATTCTGATCTGTCTCGCCGCGCTGATGTGCACTTCTGTCAAGGCCGCCCAGCTGAAATATTCGATCGACCCGAAGTTCTTCGACGAAATGCCTGCCGGCGAACAGCTCGGCCCCTGCCATGGCGGCGCGGTCATTGATAGAGCTGGCAATATTTACATCACCACCGACACGCCGCGCGGAATTGCGGTCTTCTCACCGAAGGGGAAGTTTCTTCGCGCGGTGGGTCCAACGGGAATTCACGCTCTTGAAATCCGAAAGGAAAAAGGCGTCGAACATATCTACGCAGCGCGCCCCAACCATAACGAGGTAGTGAAGCTCAAGCTGACTGGAGAAACGGAATGGACGCTTCGCTATCCGCCCGAGGCAGGCATTTACAAAGACGAGAAAGGATTTAGGCCCTGCGCTGTCACCGTTGCCCCGGATGGCTCGATCTTCGTCGCCGATGGCTACGGCTCAAATTACGTTCTTAAGTTCGATAAGAACCGGAAATTCGTCAAAGCGTTCGGCGGACCAGGCGAAGCGGACGGGAAGTTCAAAACCTGTCATGGCATTGGGTTGGACACGCGCCGGCGCAAGCCGCTTTTGATCGTCTGCAACCGAAACAACAACCGGGTGGAACATTGGGACCTCGACGGCAATTTCGTCAAAGTCATTCAGCGCAACTTGCGGATGCCTGCCGCGGTCCACGTGCGCGGCAATTACGCCGTCTTCCCCGAGTTGCAAGGACGCGTCACGGTTCTCGATCAGAAAGGCAACATCGCCGCACAGCTCGGTGATAATCCGGATGAAAAGCAACGCGCCAACTTCGGCCTTCCGCCGGATCAATGGAAGGCAGGCATCTGCAATTCACCTCATGGCGCGTCGCTCGACAAGAATGGCAACATCATCGTTTCGGAATGGAGCAAGTTCGGTCACCTGCACCGATTCGTGCGCGTGAAGTAATAACGTTCGTAGCAGCCGACGTGAGGAGGCTCTGATTAGAAGCGCGTCCAGTTCATCACAGCAATCAGAGCCTCGTTACCTCGGCTGCTACCGTTCTAAAGGAGGTCTCAGAATCGAAATCTCGAGACCTCGAGCGCTTGCGGCAGGCTCGGCGACTGAATGAATTGGCCTGACGCGCGCTGGAGCCGATAGATAGATCGAGTGTATTCGAAAGGGTCCGGGAGCCTCGTCAATGAAACCAGCCGGCGTGGCGCGAGCGCGCCCGCGACTTCCGCGATGTCAGTGACGCGCAGCACATTGAGCAGCGCTGAACCTTGCCAATGAGAGCCGGGCGGATTGTTCAGGATCACTTGCTTGATCCGCTCGTCGAACACTCCGGCATAGAGAGCGGCAATGCCCATTTCGCCTTTGCCGCAAACTGATATCGAGGACGCGAGAGTTCTCTCCTCGTTAACCGCCCACTCGATTAGAGTGGAATCCGTCCTTACCAGTTTGGCGCAAATTCGGAGGTCTTCTGCACGAGTTCGTGCGGACTCAAGCCCGCGCCCAAAACTGGACATTGTTGCTGGATCAAAACTCCGTGACCCTGCTACAACTGCGTCGGTGATTCGTCATCCGCTCGCCCAGGGCTTTCTCCTGAATCGTTGGCCTTTGCCCCAGGCGGGATCGCGGCTTGTCGCACTCGTGAACCTTCTCGTTAGTTTGCTTGTCGTGACGCCTGGGGACGGAACAGCTGCGCCATCTGAAGTGATCATTACGGACAAGGATCGTCAGCATTGGTCTTATCTTCCTCTCAAGAGCCCGCCCCTGCCCGCCGTAACAAATGTCGCTTGGGTTCGCACTCCGGTGGATCAGTTTATCCTGGCGCGCCTCGAAGAGAAAAAACTGGGGCCTTCTCCTCGAGCCGAGGCGCTCAAACTCGCCCGACGAATTTATTTCGACCTGATCGGTTTGCCGCCCACGCCCCCGCAGGTCGAGGCATTCGTCCAGAGTTCGTCCGTGAACTCGACCCTCGCCGTAGAATCTTTGGTCGATCAACTGTTAGCGAGCCCACATTACGGGGAACGCTGGGCGCGCCATTGGCTCGACGTCGCCCGCTACGCCGACAGCGATGGACAGGAGAGCGACGCAGACCGGCCAACGGCCTACCATTACCGCGACTTTGTCATTCGCAGTCTGAACGATGATTTCCCGTTCGACACTTTCGTCCGGTGGCAATTGGCCGGCGACGAATTGGAACCTGACAACCCGCTCGCTGTCGCGGCGACGGGATTCATCGCGGCGGGCACGCACGCGGCGCTTCCCGATAACCTTCTCGAGGAAGAACGCATCCGCGAGCGCTTTAACGAACTGGATGATATGATCTCGACGACGGGCGCAGCCATGCTTGGCGTGACGCTCGGCTGTGCGCGTTGCCACGATCATAAGTATGACCCGATCCCAAGACGGGATTATTACCGATTGCAAAGTGCTTTCAATGGCGGCGACCGCGCGCAGGTTCCACTGGCGCCGCTCGCCGATGTCAAGCGTTATCGCGACACGCACGCGAATTGGGGCCAGGATTACGATTCAGCGAAGAGCCAGCTCGAAAACTGGATTAAGCAAGCGCGTAAACCTCACGAGACGGCGGTAAAACACGCTAAGATTGACGGGTTGAAGATTAATGATGATCAAAAGGCGACTCTCAAAAATCAGCCGGACAGTTCGCAGGCCAAGGAATTGGCAAAGACGTTTTCCAAAGAACTCAAGATCGAAGACAAGGATTTCAAACCGTTCCTGTCCGATCCACAGCGAGCCGAGTGGGATGAACTCGAGAAAGGATTTAAAGCAGCAAAAGCACGCCAGCCAAAACCGCTGCCGACCGCTTTCGCTTTCGCCGATTTCGGCCCGACGCCGCGTGAAACATTTCTGCTCGCGCGCGGTGATTTCCGCGCGAAAAGCGAACCGGTTGCGTTGGGCTTCTTGAGCGCGCTGACCCGAGGCAAAACGTCGGAAGAATATTGGACGGCGGCGCGCAGCCACAGGCGTCGCGATGATTCCACCCAACAACGCCGTGCGCTCGCCGAATGGATGACGGACATCGAGGATGGCGCAGGAATGCTGGTCGCGCGCGTGATTGTGAACCGTGTCTGGCAACATCACTTCGGCCAAGGCTTGGTTCGCACAGTCAATGATTTCGGGACGCGGTGCGATTCGCCGACTCATCCGGAACTGTTGGAATGGCTGACGAGTGAGTTTGTGAAATCAGGCTGGCGGCTGAAAACGTTGCATCGGCTCATCATGACCAGCGCGGTTTATCTGCAGGAAAGCGCCGCGGCAGCGTCTCAGCAGAGCGCCGCTGTTTTTGAATCATCGGCTGAGTTGTTCATTAACGAAAAAACAGCAGCGCTCTCCCGAGACGCCGCTACGGTCGATCCAGACAATCGCCTGCTCTGGCGACGGCGGCCACAGCGGATTCAGGCCGAAGTTCTGCGCGATGCAATGCTGGTCGTCAGCGGCACGTTGAACACGCAGATGCTCGGCCCCGCCGTGAAAGCGCCCATCGTCTCTGAAGCTATTCAAGCCCGTAACATGAAAGATCCGTATCCCAAGAATTTGAAAGACACCGCGGCGACAAGACGGCGTTCCGTTTATATGTTTCATAAGCGCGTCGTGCAACACCCGCTCATGCAAGCGTTCGACGGCCCGGATGCCCAAGCCAGTTGCGGCCGCCGTGAAAACACGACTGTCGCGCCTCAAGCCCTCGCATTGCTGAATGACAGGTTCGTCCGCGCGTGCGCAATCGACTTCGCCAGAAGAGTCGAGAAAGAGTCGGGCGCAGAAACAGACGCGCAAGTTCGTCTCGCCTGGCGCCTCGCTCTCGCCCGCGAACCTTCAACGGATGAACTCAACTCTGGAGTAGACTTTATCAAGTCACAAATCCAGGAGCGATTGACCCGCGATTCGAATAAGTCAAAAACTGAAATGCAACAACTCGCCCTAGCCGATTTTTGCCAGGCCCTCTTCGCCTTGAACGAATTTATTTATGTGGATTGAAGAGGCCTCTCATTTGTGCACGATCAACTGGGTCCGCCTTAACTCGACAAAAGCGTGTTGGTCTAACAGCCGCAGAAGAAGCTCCTCTTGTTGGGCGAAGAGCTTCACCAGTTCGTCGTTGTGAATGTTTCCGGTGGTAATCAATAGAAGTTTGAACGGGCCTTGGCCAAGCTGGTGCGAGATTTCAAAGTCGGTGTCTTTTGTGATGAGCACCCGTTGCTCTTGGGTTCGCCAAAGTCAATAGAGACAGGTCCGTCGTGCGATTTTGCTGAGATCCAAGGTGTGGATTACATCATGCCCGCCCCGGGGAAACCAGTGCGCCAGCCGCCGCGGCAACTGAGCGTCAATCAGGAACTTCATGCCGCTAGCGGCTCAATCCGATGAACATTGGCCAGTCGGGCAGCAAACGCCAGACAAGCACTAATGTCTTCGCGTTCAAGATCAGGATAATCCGCCAGAATTTGCTCCGAGCTCATGCCACCCGCGAGAAGTTCCAGAATCATGCTCACGGGATACCGCAATCGCCGCACTGTCGGCTTGCCATGGCAAATCTCAGGATCAACGGTGATCCGCTTCAGGTCAGCGTTCATCAATCGTTAACGTGCCAGACAACATGGTGACTGACAAGCCTGCACCAAAGCTCGGAACGCATTGGCCCGAGGTCCTGTCAGTCACAAGGCGTTCCCTGGGCACAACGGTATGGTTGTCAGAAAACTCGAGAGACGTTACAAGATTCCCCATGAACAACCACTGCGGGCGATACGAGACCTTCACTAATCGTCGCGATTTTTTGAAGAAGGCCGGCGCTGGCTTTGGTTTACTAGCCTTGGCGGACTTGCTGCAAACCGATCAGTTGCTGGCCGCGGATAACGAGACTTCGCGTTCGCTCGATCCAATGGCGCCGCGACGGCCGCATTACCCGGCCAAGGCGAAATCAATCATCTGGCTGTTCATGGAAGGCGCGCCCAGTTCGGTCGACTTGTTCGACCCCAAGCCGGAACTCACCAAACGCGATGGACAGCGCATCAGCATCGACGTGTTCAACGGAAATCCCGGACCGCTGATGAAATCGCCATTCAGCTTCAAGCAATACGGCCAGTCCGGCGCGTGGGTGTGCGAACAATATCCGAACGTCGCGAAGCACGTGGACGATTTCGCATTCATTAAGTCGCTCTACAGCGAATCGAATGATCATGTTCCGGCGCTTTACCAGATCAACACCGGCATCGCGCGGCCCGGCTTTCCGAGCGCTGGCGCGTGGATCACTTACGGGTTGGGGAGCGAAAGCCAGAACCTGCCCGGTTACGTCGTGCTTGGCAACAACCAGGGCGTGAAGGGCGGCCCGCTCAATTGGAGCGCCGGCTTTCTCCCCACGAGTTATCAAGGAACGCTCTTTCGTTCTTCGGGCGCGCCCATTCTGAACCTCACGCGGCCCGAACATGTCACGCGCAACGACCAGCGAGCGCAGCTTGATTTCCTTAAGAAGGTCAACACCGAACATCTCAAGGACCGCGACGGCGAACCGGAATTGCTCGCCCGCATTCAGAGCTTCGAACTCGCGTATCGAATGCAAATGGAAGCGATTGACTTGACCGATTTCTCACCCGAATCGAGAGAGACGCTCGCGCTTTACGGAATGGACAAGGAGGTCTCGAAAAACATCGGCGCCAAATGCCTGATGGCGCGGCGGTTAATCGAGCGCGGCGTGCGGTTCGTCCAGGTTTACAGTGACGGTGAATGGGATGCGCATAGTGATCTTAAGGCCAATCATTCGCATCATTGCGCCTCGACCGATATGCCGATTCATGGGTTGCTGACCGATTTGAAACGTCGCGGGTTGATGGACAACACGCTCGTGATTTGGGGCGGTGAATTCGGCCGCATGCCCGTCTCGCAAGGCAACGGCGGCCGCGACCATAATCCGCACGGGTTCATGGCGTGGATGGCAGGCGCTGGAATCAGAGGCGGCGCGAGCTATGGCGAAACGGACGAGATCGGATATAAAGCCGTCAAGGATCGCACAAGTGTTCACGATCTTCATGCAACGATGCTGCATCTGCTCGGCGTCGATCATGAGAAGCTGACTTACTTCCACAACGGACGCCTTTATCGGCTTACCGATGTTGCCGGCGAGGTCATTGGGAAGATTTTGGTGTAACTCAGGATTTTCGCGGTACAACGCCGAAACGCAGGCCAAGATGCCTGTCCCGGAGGGACAACTGTCTTTTGGCCAACTGTCGCCTAAGGAAGTGTTTTGCCTGCGTGTGTATCTGGAGAATGGCGGCCGGTTTTGAGGACTTAGCGCCAGTTTTCCAGCCTGTTTTTTGGCTGCAAGGAATTGTCTCGACTGCTTAGATTCGCGGCTGGCGCAATTCTTTCCCTAAAGCGTTGTCCGCCTCCAATCGTTTTCCGTAACGCCGGTCGCGCCATACCAGCGACGCTACTTGCGTTTGGCAGTCGGGGTCAACGCCTAACTTGTTACATGTTAAGATATGACCCTAGACCGTCCGACATGGGAGAAACACAAAGGTCGCGAAGGCCGCAAAGGGATTTGGGAATTTCTGATCTTCGCGTCCTTGGCGATCTTTTGTTCAGGCCACCGCCAAAGAGTCTTCGCAAAAACGTCGGACTCTAGAAAACACACAAAGTTCACGAAGAGCGCAAAGAGATTTCGGAGTTTCTAATCTTAGCGCCCTTTGCGATCTTCTGTTCAATCCCAGCTGTAGCCCAGATCCGAGATTTCGGATTTTCACCGCGGAATTTCCCCACGTCCAGGCAACTCGCCCCTTGAGCCGCCCGCAACGATTCGCTCACCGCCAGACAGGCGTCCCTCCTTTCGATCTCCTTCAACTCTCAGCGCGCGACGACCGCCTCCTCGGGCGGCGCTCGCGCGGCATCCTCCTCCCACAGCCCGCAATGCCGGAGAATTTTCTCAATCACCTCGCGCTGGCGCCGCTCGATGAAGCTGAGGATCTTCATCGTCCCGCCGCACTTGGGACAAAGCAACGGGTCCACTTCAGACAGGGGCCTTTGGGGTCGTGTCTATTCATTATTCATTTGATGAGCCAATTGAATAATGAATAGGAGCTCCCCGGCAAGAGGACGACGCCCCCGCCAAGAGGACGCTGTGTCGCGCGTCGGGGAAGTGATGTTGCCCGCGGCGTCGCGCAAGATGGTTCGTGGATCGGTCTCGGCAAACTTCATGGGCGCCAGGGCGGCCGAGGCGACCCACGTCAAAACCAGCGCGATAAGAAACAACACCGCGGGGTCGGGCAGCTTGTTGCCGGCCCATTCTATCCAGTCCAGCGCGCGCTGGCTGCGGGAGCAGGGCGTTCCGTTTGGGGCGGGCGAGGTTACCGGATTGGAGGGCGTCATAAGTTAAGGAGCTTTCAGCGCGGGCCGCCGGATGGCCGGGCGTGACTGGCACAAGGCCCGACCAGATCGGCCAAACTGTCGCGGCAGCGCGCGTAAATGAAGAATTTCGTGTCAAACCATCGGCCCAAGCTTGCAGTCGTCACGGTTTGCCATAAGTTCGCGGCGATGACTTTTCGTTTATTGCGCTGGTTGCATCGGCACGGGATCTCGCGAAAGCGCCTCAAAGGCTCGCTGGTGCATCGCTGGATGGGCAACTCCATTTTCAGCAGGGAACTCTGGGCCTTTCGCCGGGAGTCGCTGGCCCGCGGATGGTTGATTGGGTCGCTGGTCGCAGCCACTCCTTTGATGGGACTGCAAATGCTGCTCGGGCTGCCGGCCGGCATCTACTTCCGCGCCAATCTGTTCGTCGTCACCGCTCTGGTGCTGACCACCAATCCTTTGACCGCTGTCGTCTTTTATCCCTTTTGCTTCATGATCGGTTGCTGGTGCCTGGGCCGGCAGCCGGAGGACTTCCATTGGGACAACGCCGCGGTCTGGAAAGCCGGCGGGCCGCTGTTCCTCGGCTGCACCGTCGTTGGATTGCTGGTCGGGCTGACGGGCTTCCTGCTCATTCGTCGGCTCTGGAGGAACCGCCCGCCGCGTCCGGGCGCCGTGAAACCCGGCGCCGCGGAAGCCTGAGTTTCCGAGGCGGCACGCGGCGACCCGTGCTGCCATCCAGGCCCGTCTCATTGGACTAACTCCCGCGCGCCGCCGGGCGACTGGTAAATGGCCTTCACTTCCTTGTCCGTGAGCGGGCGGTTGAAGAGGGCCAGTTCGTCGAACCAGCCGACGTAGCTCAGGCCAAGGGTGACGGCGCTTTGCGACACGTCCCAGTTGAAAGTGTTCTGCCAGCCGGTGAACTGGCCCTGGTATTCCCCGTCGAGATAGAGTTTGCCCCAGCCGTCTTTCTTGCCGGAGTTGACGTTGCCAAACGTGAACGCGACGTGCGTCCACCGCTCCCGCGCAAAGGGCGGCTTGAGCACCGGCGCCATCGGGCGCTCGGCATCGGGCAGGACTTCCCAGCCAAGGTTCTTCGGGTTCCAGTAGCGCGTGACGGCCAGGATGGCGTAGCGGAAATGGCGCGGCGTGTGGTCCTTGCTGAACTCGACGAACATGTTCCCCTGGCCCCAGCTTTGCGCGACGAATTGCAGCGGGTCGCAATAGCCCGGTTCCAAATCCTTGTCCGGGTCCAGCCGCAGCCAGAACGACGCCGAGCCGCTCCAGTTGTTCGTCGTGTAGCCGAGGTTCTTTTCGCCGCGATAAAACACCGTCGGCTTCATCTTCTTCGTGAAGCGCAGCGCGTCGCCATGCCGGCCTTCGCCCCGGGCCAGCAGCACAAGGCCGCCTTCGGGCAGGCCGGGTTGGGCCGACTTGCGATTGCCGGTGGGCGCGGTGTAGAGCTTCGCGTCGCCGACGGCGAAGTCGGCGTCCAGGCCCTTGTCGAACGAGGCGTGCAGCAGCAGCGCCGCGCGGAGACTGGGCGCGGATTCGGCGGCTGGTGAGGGAACGGTGAGCGTGTGGAGCAACAACGCGGCGGCGGCGGTCGCGCCGAGGGCCGGGAGAAGCAGTGTTTTCATCGCAGGTATTTAAGGGCCACGAAACCGCCGATGCCCAGCGCCAAAAGCAGCCAGGCGAACCAGTCAAAATATTTCTCAAGCAGTTTCTTCACCGGCGGGCCAAAAAAGTAAAGCACGCCGCCCACCATGAAGAACCGCGCCGAGCGTCCGACGGCGGAGGCGCTGACGAGCGTCCAGAAATTCACCTCGAACACCCCGGCCGCCACCGTGAACACCTTGTAGGGAATGGGCGTGAACGCCGCCGTGAGGATGGCCACGAAGGCGTTGCCCTGGTAGAGCACCTGCACCTTGTCGAAGAGCGCCTGGGAAAACACATAGGGGATGAAAAATCCCTTCACCGCGCTCCACGCCGCGTAGCCGATGAGGTAGCCAAACATCCCGCCCAGAACCGATCCCACCGAGCAGATCAGCGCGAAGCGAAACGACTTGGTTGGCGCCCCCACGCACAGTGCCAGCAGCAGCACGTCCGGCGGGATTGGAAAAAACGACGACTCGACGAAGGCGATGCAGAACAGCGCCCACGCACCGCCGGGTCGCTCGGCCCAGCCCACCGTCCAGTCGTAAAGGCGGCGGAGGAAATGCGGCCGGGCGGCGCCGTGCGTCAAAGTGCCAAGTTCGTTGCTCATGCGTCAGTGCGGTGCGTTCAGCCGCCGGAGTGCCAGCGGGAACCGGGAGAGTTCAGCGGCTTTTCCAAAGGAGTTGAAACTCCAGTTCCTCGCTCCCGCCTTCGCGTTCGTGCTCGATGTTGACGACCGCGTCGGCCGGAATGTGCAGCCGCTCGCCGGCCACCTGGATGGTGAACGCCTTGTCGGCCTCCAGCGCGTCGGCCAATCGGCGCAGCTTGGCGATGAAATCCTTCTTCGGATAGACTTTCTCGAGGTCGCGGCTTTTCTTGCGGGGTGCGGTGCGGTTCATGCGGTGGATGTATCAGAGTGTCGGAGGTTTAGGAAGTGTGATATGAAATTCCATGCGTCACTCATCGCGGTATCTCTTTTGGCATGCGACGCAGGTTTGGCCGAGCCGCGTGAATGCGGCTTCCAGCGCATCAGCCGGGACAGGGGTGCCGTCTTTGCCCGCGCTCTGCAGGCGCTGGCGAAACTCGTCGGCGGCCTTCTCCGACTCGGACAGCTTCGCGCAGTAATCCTCCGGACGGAGCCGGGTATCCTCGTGGCGGAGCAGTTTGCGCAGTTGTTCCCGGAGCAGGGTGGCTTCGTGGACTGGCGCCAGTCCGGGACGCTTCGGAGGCGGATTCCATCCGGCCTTTTGCGCCAGCTTGAGCCGGTCGAAGTGTTGGTCCAAGGCCACCATCGCGTCCACGAGCGACGAGGTCGTCGCCACTTCGGGAAGCGCCTTCATGGTGGCGAGCGCGGAGGCCAGGTCCGGCTTCGCTCCGTCCACGCTGACGATCCTTTTGATCCCGAGCCGGGCGAGTTGCGCGAATGCCGCTTCTCCCTCCGGTTGTCCGCCGGAATAAAAGTTGGCGCCGACCGCGAAGCAATTGGGCAACCCCGGGGCGGCGAGTGCTTGGGCGGGCAGTGCATCTGAGGCCGGCTCATTCGCGAAGGATGGAATGGGCGCCAGCAGAACCAACGCCGTGAGGGCTGCCATGCCGGGACTTGGAATGACTGACATCATCCCGCCAGGGCGCCGAGCTTTGCGGGACGCAGTCGCACTGCGGCCCACGCGCCGAGCGCGCCGGCGAGGGCGAACATTCCCGCCAGGCCGGTGCCGGTGCGATTCAGCCAGGCCGCTGGTGGCTCCTCGCGGAAGGCAAACTTCGGCAGGCGCTCGAAGTCCGCCAGGGTCAGTGCCTGGCGGAGATGAATCTTCGGCGTGTAGAAGTCGGCGACGGATTTCTTGAAGTCGTTCACCTGCTCGCGGAAGGCGCGGTGCCGCCAGTAGCCGGCGCCGGCCAGATCGGTCAATGCCTCATGCATGGCGATGGCGGGAGACACGAAACGCCAGCGGTTCACGGCGGCTTGTTGCTGCGCAAGCTGTTCATCAAATTTCTGCCGCACGGGTTCGACGGCGCGGCTGACCTCGGATTGCACAGTGAGATGTTGCGCGGCGAAGTCGGCTTGCTGGCCGGGCGGGGCCAGTTCCGGATGGTCGCGATAGAACGAGTTCAGCAATTCCTCGCCGCGTTTCTCGGCTTCACCCGAAGCTTTGCGGCCAGCGGCGACAAGCTCCGGTCGCGACGGTGTGGGATGAAGCGTTTCGACGGTCGCGTTTAGCAGCGTGGGAGCCACCAGCACGAGCAGCACCCATGCAGCACCCAGCGAGGTGGCGGCGCTGGCTGCGCTGCGCACCACGGCGTTCACCGCCACCGCCAGCGCGATCCAAAACAAGCCGTAGGCGAGCACCACCGCCAGTGCGACCATCAGGCGCAAACCAGTTCCATCCGACCCGCCGAAAAGTCCCGCGGCCAGTGTGGCCAGTGCGGCGAGTCCCAGGACGTGCAGCGAACGAGCGAAGGCGCGGCGCGCCATCCAGGACCAGGGCCGGATGCCCTGCGACAAGGCCAGGCGCAGCGTGCCCGATTCGCGATCGCCCGCCATGAGATCATAGACGAGCGCGAGCAGGACCAGCGGGAACAGCCACACGAGAACAAACGCGAGGTCGAACCGGCCGGTCAGCAGGTGCGAGGGATTCTGCAACTCCGAGCGCGTGTCGCCCGAGGCGGACAGCCGCCAGAGCACGACCGACTCGTGACCCGGCGACAGATCGGACTGTCCCGTGGCCAGCAACGGCAGAGGCGCGGGTGGCAGCACCGCCACGGTGCCGCGGCTGGCGAGGGCTTTCGGGTCAATCGCCTGCTGACCAAGTGCCTGCTTCACCTGCCCGAGAAAATCATCGGAGCCTTGAATGAGCGTGGTGGCGGCCTCGTGGCGCCGTGCGGCGGCGCGACTGCCATTCAGAATTCCGTAACCGAGCGCGCCGGCAAAAAGCGCGAGCAACACCCACGCGGCGCGTTCGCGTGCGAGCAGGCGGAGTTCGAGTTTGAACAGTTGCGAAGTCATGAGAAATGGGCGGTGGAAGAGCGTGAATTATCTTGCTGGCCCGCGAAGCAGGCATTGCCACGTAGCGCAGACTTCCAGTCTGCGGTATCGCGGATTTCCAATCCGCCAGCGTTCCGACTTGTCGGTGCGCTCGGCAACTCCCACGGTCTGCCGGCTGGAAGCCGGCGAGACAGCAGGTTGGAAACCTGCGCTACGGCGCGATAGCGGGATTGGAGATTGAGGTTCAAGGCTCATATTCAGTGGGGCTTCAAGCGCGGCACGACTCGCAGCAGTGCGACCCAGGCTGCCGCGGCCCACAGGCCGAGCACAATCAAGCCGGGCGTGGCGGCGCGCAGGGCGTGGGCGGACGGCGGCGGATTGTAGCTGAAGGCGGGGAGCTTTTCCCACAGTTCGCGGCCAGCCGTGCCGCCGTGATGGCCGCCGGCGGTGTCGTTCATCATGTCCTCGTTGAGCACGCGCACGAAGTCGCGGCGATGCTGCTCGGCGGCGGCGGAGAAATGCCGGTGGTGCGTGAAGTCGGTCCCGGCCAACGCCATCGAGGCGGAGCGCAGGCCGAGCAGGGGCGCGACTAGGCCAGTCCATGTCACCACGCGATCCTGCGCTTCGAGCCGGCCCCAGAGCTTGCCGAAGTGATGGTCGTAAACCTCGTTGGCCATGCGCTCGCTCTCCAGCATGACGAGGCCGTCGAAGTTGAACGGCAATTCCTCGATGCGCGTCTTGCCGTGCTTCTTCAAGGTTTCCCGGGCGAACGCCTGCAAGCGTTCGTTGCGCGGGTTGTGGCCGTCGATCCCTTCCTGCACGGCCTTGTGCATCGCGGTCTCGAAGTCCAGCAGCTTTGGCGTGGGCAGGATGCGCTGCGCGAGATCGGTGGCGAGGCGCGGCGCGAGCACGGCGTTGGCCGCCCAGCAAACCAGCAGCGTGGCCAGCGCGGCGCGGGCGGTGGACGCCACCGCGGAGACTGCGAGACAGACGGCGAGGATGGCGGCAAGATAAAGGGCGTAAGCGCCGCCCATCCATGCGAGGCGCATCCAGCCGCCGCCCGCGTCGCCGCCGGGAAGTTTCGTCAGCGCCATGGCGCCGAACACGGCGACAGGCAGAAGCAGCAAGGCAAGCGTGGCACCGAGGCCAAGGGCCTTGCCGAGGACAAGGTCGCGCGGGCGAACGCCGAGGCTCAATACCTGCCGCAACGTGCCGCGTTCGCGCTCGCCAGCCAGGGCGCCGAAGGTGAGCAGCACGATGAGCAGCGGGGCGAGCAGTTGCAGGCCGGTGGCGGCGGTGAGTTCGCCGAAACGGCGCATCGCGGTGGCGTCTTGTGCGGGGAGGAACGCGGCCTGGTTCTGCCGGTGCGCTTCGAGGAAGACAGTGGAGCCAACGAACGGTTCGATTCCGCGATCGAACACGGCCAGCGGCGGGAGCGGCTTGAAGACGTACACGCCGTAATGTCCGGCGGAGTGGGAGTTCTTTTCGCCCTGGTTGAGCCAGTTTTCGCGTTCCATCGCTGTGGCGGCAGCGCGTTCGGCGCGGGTGCGTTCGACTTGTTGCCACGCGAGCAGCAGCGCGACGCCGAGCAGAAGCAGCATCACGGCAGCGGCCCAGCGGAAGCGCCCGTCGCGCCAGGCATCGAGGAATTCCTTGCGGGCGATGGAGGCGATCATGGGAGCATCTTGGGCGTAGGGCAGGTTTCCCACCTGCTGTGTCGCCGGCTTCCAGACGGCAGCGCGAGGACAGGTCGAGGCGTGACTGGGAGTTTGACGCTCTGCAGGCTGGAAGCAGTGCGATACAGCAGACTGAAAGTCTGCGCTACGCCGGCGACTGACTTCCGCCCCTGTTCATTGGGGATATGGTGAATAGCGGGGATCATGCGCGGAGATGTTTCAGGTAGAGTTTCTCCAGATCGACGCCCTTGATGTCGTTGGTGGCGTAGTCGCCGGCCAGCTTGCCGTCGAGCAGGATGCCGATGCGGGTGGCGTCTTCGCGCGCGCGGAAGAGATCATGCGTGGCCATAAGGATTGCGACGCCCTGACCGGCAAGCTTGCGCAGGAGTTGCGAGAACTCGTGCGACGCGGCGGGGTCGAGACCGGAGGTTGGTTCGTCGAGCAACAGGGCCTTGGCCTCGGTGGCCAGCGCGAGGGCGATGCCGACTTTCTGCCGCATCCCTTTGGAGTAAGTGCCGACACGGCGGTCGGCGGCTTCGGCCGGCAGGCCGGCTTTCTTCAACAGTTGCAGCAATTCATCGCGCGTGTGGCGGCGTCCGCCGAGCGTGCTGAAGTAATCGAGATTCTCCACGCCGGTGAAGCGCGGGTAGAGCATGACCTGCTCGGGGATGTAGGCGATCTGCCGGCGCGCGGCGATGGGATCGGCGGCGACGCTGGCACCGTTGACGCGCGCCTCGCCGCCATCGGGTGTGAGAAAGCCAAGGAGGAGGTTGATGGTCGTCGTCTTGCCCGCGCCGTTGGGGCCGAGCAACGCGAAGACTTCACCCGGTTGGATGGCCAGGCTCAGTTGGTTGACGGCGGCGTGGCTGTTGAACTTTTTGGTGAGTTTGACCGTTTCGAGCATGAGTGGTGAATGGCGTAATCAGGCGTTTCGTTTAGTGCGGTGCAATGGCCGCGTCATCTCAGCAGGCTACTCCTGACGGCGCCAAGCCGTCCGTGTCCGGAAACTTGCCTTGAGTGAATGAGTTGTTGTCAATGGCCTCGTGCCGGAAACGGCCCATCGCCTTGAGCGGGATTGGGTCGGCGAGTCCGATTTTGTCGGTGGCCGGCACTTCAAAGTTATAGCCGTGATCCTTTTCCATTTGCTCGTCAGGGAGTTGGCCGCCTTCGTTCGGGCTGCTGACATCCTCCTCGCAGGTGACCCAGGTGTTCCACGGCGTGACGCCGCCGGCGCAATTGCGATAGGCGCCCGCGAGGCTGAGGAAATGTTTTTCGAGGCGCTGTTCCTTAGTGTTGTAAACGAGCGTGGTAGTGCCGCAAGCGCCTTGGCCTCGCGCTCGAAGCGGGCGAGGCTTTGCGCATCGCGGCTGAAGCGCGCGGGCAGCACCTTGATGGCAACCTCGCGGCCGAGCTTGGTGTCGGTGGCGCGATACACTTCGCCCATGCCGCCTGCGCCGAGCTTGGCGGCGATCCGGCAGTGCGTAAGTGAGTTGCCAATCATCATTCAATCCTGAGTCCGGGACGTGTGAGTGAAAAGCGATTTCATCTTTTCTTCACCCGCCGTGTTGGCACGGACGGCGTTTCCGGCAGCCAGTCGCAGGCATTAGCAAAACCGCGACATTCGACGTTTGGCAACAGTGGCGTGACGCCCGCCGATTGGTCGAGCACCCATCCGTGACTGGCGCCGACGTCCGCAAGCGCGTCGGCCAGCTTGTGGGCATATACCATTTTTTCGCCGCTGCCGGCCTTGATCTCGAAACCGAACCGCTGCGAGCCGCGTTCGATGACGAGATCAATCTCCGCCCCGGCGGCCGTCCGCCAGAAAAAGAATAGCGACTGCGGCGAAGCCAGTTTCTCGCGGCGGATCACGTCCTCGGTCACGAACGTCTCCCAACTGGCGCCGCGCACCGGATGGTTTTCCAGTTCCGCCAGGGTGGAGAGATTGAGCAGATGATGCAGCAAGCCGGTGTCCCGCAGATAAACCTTGGTCGCTTTCACCAGCCGTTTGCCCACGTTACGATGATAAGGCAGCAGGCGGCGCACGAGGAACGTTTGCTCCAGCACGTTCACGTAGCGGTCCACCGTGTGATAGGACACGCCCAACGACTGGCCCAGTTGGGACAGATTCAGCAGGCCGCCCTGGCAGTGCGCCAGCATCAGCAGCAGGCGGCGGAGCAAGATGGGATCCGCGCCGACGCCCAACTGCGACAAGTCCCGCTCGACGTAGGTGCGAAGGTACGCCTCCCACCACTCGCGGAAATTCCCCGCGAACGCGTCGGGGAAGCCGCCCCGGACCCAAAGGTCGTGCAGCGCGCGCCGGGGCGATTTGCCAGCCACCTCGGACACCGTGAACGGATCCAGATCCAAAATGCCGACGCGCCCGGCGAGCGATTCCGACACCTGCCGGATCAGGGACGGGTGCGCGGAACCCAGCAGCAGAAAGCGGCCGTTGCGCTTGCGGTCGCGGTCAATGAACCCGCGCAGCGCCGCGAAGACGGACGGCACGCTTTGCACCTCATCGAGGATCAACCCCAGGGCGTTGTCCCGCCGCTCCAGTTGAAACGCCGGCTCCTCCGTGAACAGGTGGCGTAACGCCGGGTCTTCCAGGTCGCAGTAGGCGGCCTTGGGGAACGCAGCCCGGACCAGCGTGGTCTTGCCGACCTGACGCGCCCCCAGGATCAGGACGACCGGGAACTGTTGCGACAGTTGGCGCAGCCGGGCTTCGGCCAGACGTTTCCGCATACCGTGCAGAATAGAAGGCGACGTTCTAAAATGCAAGCTGTGCTCTGATGCTCATGGGTCGAGGCCCGCTTCACCGAGCATGCCGTAGCTCCACGCGATCTGCGCAAAGGGGATCAGAGGCTCCAGGCGGGCGGCCGGCTTGCCGCGATGCGACAGCACGAGCCGTTCTCCCTTGGCGATCCGGCGCAGCACACCCTCGGCGTCCTGACGAGACTCCAGCATGGTCACCATTTTCATGGCGTGAAGTTTAAGTTGAATCTTCGGCAAGAGCCATACTCGCGACAAGCCATACTCGTCGCGATTGAGCCGTGTGTCGCGCGCGCGAAACACCTCGCCCATCCCGCCCGCGCTGATGCTGGGGGTGATTCGATATTGGTTGAACGAGGCGCCAATCATGCTCCTCAAGATCGCTTCCACATGCCGCGTTTGGCAGGCTGGTCGCGTTGCGCGCGACGTTTCGCCAGGCGCTTTGCCATCTGCAGCGTGCGCTCCAGAATCGGAAGCACCGCCAGGTCCTTATCGCGGTTCGCCGCGCGCTTGCTGGCGATGACGCGGCGCAAGGGAAGGATTTTCACCGGGACACTTTCCAATTCACCCCAACGGGAAATCTTCCACTCCGCGTCGAACGACCGCAGGCCGTCCGGCTGGAAGATCGCGTTCACCTGCGTGCCGTCGCTCAACTCGTAAAGTGTCCGGGCGCGAATCTTTCCGCCCTGCCGTTGTACGATCATCAGCAGCCGCACGTACTGACGCTCGGGCAGATGCACCCAGAAATCGTAATCCACTGTCATCAACGGCGCGCCTTGCTCGATGGCCGCCATCGCGCCGATGAGGATGCAATTTACTTTTTCTTCGCGGAGCGCCTTAAGGAAAGCGCCGAGCGGGCTGTCTTGAGACTGAAGTGGCATCGCTCCTGGGGAGACATGGCAAAAAACAGCGCGTGCTGCCAGCGCTCGTGATCGTCCAGACCGCGCACGCCGGCCAGTTGCCGGTAAATGCGTGCGGCTTGGTCATGGCCGCGCTTGGGCTTCGATAAGCTCACGGTGCCATCATGCCGTCGGGTGGAGCCGCTGGCAAGAATGCATGCGCGTCGGCAATTGACGGCGGTGTTCGGTGTCGGCGCTCATGGCTCTGGGAACACCTTTTTCAGTAGCGCCTGGAAGCGCGGCTCGGTGCGCAGCGGGTCGAAGATCGGCCAAACCTTGAGACCCCAACGATACCAATCCTGCTCCTCATAACCTTTCTCCAGCCAATCGAGGGCCTGGTCCTTTTCGCCGAGTCCAAGATGCAGCTGCATCCGCAGAGCCGGTGAGACATAGCACTGTCTCCCCCGGTCGTCCAGGTCACGCAGCATCTGGCAGGATACCAGTCGTCTGCCGGCGTTCATAGTTTCAAGAGCGGGACAAACCCGGCCTGGCGGAAGCGGTGATCGGTCGTGAATGCATCGCGAATGCGCAGTTCGCGCATCAGGGCGAAACTCACGCAATCCGTGAAAGACCATTTCTTGTCCGCATGGCGGCGAAAGAGCGCGGCAGTGGCGTAACATCGCTCCGGGCCAATCCACTCCAGCCGCAAGACTTCGCTTCGCTCCACCGTATCCAGGAAATCCGCAGCGGCGGCGTGGCTGTGGCGCATCAGGAGCACGGTGATGGTTTCGTCCACCACATATTCCGAGGTGACGAAGCGCCGTCGCTTGCGGGCCAACTCTTCCTGAAGCCGCCCGGACGCGCGGTGATGCTCATCTCTCGCGTCCCACAACGCCAGAAATCCGGCGCTGTCCATGAACACGTCACCGGCGGCCATAAAGAACGCGGTCGATGTCCTGGTGCCGGGTTTTGCCCTTGGGACTCGCCGTGGCGCGGCGGCAGACGCTGAGAAATGGATCGTTTTCCAAATCGTCGCCCGCGGTTCGTTCCAAAGGTTCCAAACGGGCGGACGGCTTGCCGCGTTGGGACAACACGAGCCGCTCTCCCCGGGCGATCCGGCGCAGCACACCCTCGGCGTTCTGACGAAACTGCACCATGGTCACAGTTTTCATGACGTGAAGTTTAAGTTAAAGTTGATCCGGTGGCAACGTCAGGTGCGGGGTCGGACCACGACATTTCATTGCGTTGCAAGGCAGTAATGCAAATCTGCCCGGCTTTTTGAGGCCTTAAACGCAATTTTTAGCATGGCTTTTTTGGCCTAAGCATTCCAGGCCGGAGACGTCTCTCGTAGAGCCCAGCTTTCCGTCGAGAAGGGTTCGGTTTCAAATCGTCGTCGCCAAGGGATGTCCTGCTGCAACTGCAAAAGGAACTTTGGGCTTCCGACCGCAATGCTTTCGGTCCATTGCGATTCTCGCCGACATCGATCCTGTGCGATCATCTCTTCAATCGACTGGCGATAGTTTGACTGAAAATGACTCAGTGCCGCCTGACCCAGAATCTCCAGACCTGCCGGTTTGTTCACGATCCCATAATTAATTGTGAGATGTGACCCCGATTCACCGATTCCGCGTTTCCGGATAGCACCGATGTACTGACGGTGCTCAGATATGCCTGCGCAGTGTCGGGTAACAACGCCGAAGCCCGGAGAGTACTCGACCGATTGGATGGTCTCTCGAAAGAGAGATATGTTCCGCCCGGGTCTGTGGCGGTGATTTATGCGGCCCTCGGAGAAAAGGACCAGGCATTCGAGTGGCTGGACAAAGCCTACGCAGACCGCTCCATTCTCAGCGTGGGCCGTTTGCATTCCTCAAACTCCATCCGGCCTTCGACCCGCGGCGTTCCGACCCGCGCTTTGCCGACCTGCTCCGCCGCACGAACCTCGAACCATAGTTTCGCGCGTTGAGTTCCTGAACCCGGTTGGAGCGCCGGCTTCCAACACGGCAGCTACACCTGTCATTCGTTTGCCGATTTCACAGAATGGGACGAACCGAGAACAAGGACGATTTGAGAGGTTCTTGGAATGGGTGGGATGGGTGAGGTATCGCGCGCGGGACACGCCGGGGTGTGATTAAAAGTGGGCGGAAGACTTGGGATGCGGCAGGGCATCGCTGTGCCGATGCCGCCGCCGAATCCAATGCGCTCCCAATCGACCGTTGATGCCGCCCCTGCAACGCCGAACCCGCGGCAAGCAAACCAGCAGGTTTGCCCTACCCCCCCGTTTACCACCAACTTGTCATCGCACCCGACACGCGGCGCAATCACGCTTGCAGTTTGACCGCTTTCATGTAAGACGTTATCTTACACGAAATGAAAACGATTATTTCGTCCAAGGGCCAGATCGTTCTGCCGGCGGAAATTCGTCAGCGGGATGGGATTGAGGCGGGAGAGGAGTTCGAAGTTGAACGCCTGGATTGCGGAGATTACCGCCTGGTGCGCCGCACGCCCCGCCCGAACGAGGGCCTGGTGGACTGGCTTCTCGCGTGTCCGGAGAAAGGCTTCTTCACCCCGATTGAATCTGAATCCACGGACACGCTGTGACCTACCTGGCCGACGCGAATGTGCTGAGCGAGGGCACCAAACCCGCCCCCAGCGCGAAAGTCGTGCAGTGGCTGCGCGCGCACGAGCGGGAACTGGCCGTCGATCCAATCATCCTCGGAGAAATCCGATTCGGCATCCATCTGCTGCCGGCGGGGCGCCGGCGGCGCCGGCTGGAAAGCTGGTTCAATCACGGGGTCGCACGGATCGTGTGTCTGCCCTTTGACCGGGCGTGTGGTTTGCGCTGGGCAAAACTCCTGGCGGATCTGCGCGCCGCCGGGCGAGCGATGCCGGTTAAGGACAGTTTGATCGCCTCGACTGCGCTGGTCCACAACCTGGTGGTGGTGTCGCGCAACACGCACGACTTCAAACATGCTGGAGTCAAGGTGCTCGATCCGTTTGCTTGAACCGGGGGTGCGAACGACTCGCGCCGATGGTCACAAACCGCGTCAAAGTTTTCCTGCCTTGAGCAAGCAAGCAACGATTCAGGGCAAGACGCCTCGCCGTCCGTTATGACTGGCCGCGGTTATCCGGCACAATTATGCTGCACGCAATGCCCGGTGGCGTGACCCAGTTGCTCAACGCCATTGATTCCGGCGATCCGAAAGCGGCGGAGGAATTATTACCACTCGTCTATGAGGAACTGAGGCGACTGGCTGCGCACAAGCTGGCTGACGAAAAACCCGGGCAAACCCTGCAAGCCACCGCGCTCGTCCACGAGGCCTGGTTGCGCATCGCCGGTCGGGACGGAAACCGCTTCGCGGGGCGGAGACATTTTTTCAAGGCGGCTGCCACGGCGATGCAGCGTTTCGTGATCGACAACACCCGAAAGGGTCATCATCTAACCGGGTCAGTCCCACACATTGAAACTGCCGTCGCCCCCGCCCTCCGCTCCTCCATTAATTGAAGAAACCGAGCATGGCGGCCAATGGAAAATGTTCACGCTGATCGCGAGCCAGCGCACCCCCTCACCGCGCGCGAAGCAGCTTCCAAACGTATCGGCGACCTCGTGATATTACGGAGATCCCCGGGGCGAGTGACCTTGGTGGATGAATCGCCCGTTTATGAAATCGAAGGGAAGCGCCCGAAGGTGTGGAAGTCGGTGATGTAGCCCACTATTTCAATGCGCAAGCGGGCCACGAAATGATCGTAGTGAGTTGGACCGGCGATGAAATTGAATTTTATCGCGGCATGGACCTGCCCCGGGGCGCGATGGCGAGCGCCTTCGGTCTTGCCAGCGATATGCCGGCAGGATGGCCCGGTTCCGGCGATGCTGGCGCTGGTTCGTCAGCGGACGGATGGGTCATCATGGTAATTGGCCTCATTGCCATTGTTGGTTTCGTCACTTGGTTCAAATCGCCGAACAAGCCACCACGGCTACCGGCCTTGCTCAAAGTAAAAGCCACGGCTCCTCGGTTGATCGTCGGAGGGCAAGGCGCACTGGACCGCAAGACCTGGCAGATTCACGGTCGTGCGCTCGTCGACATTGCAGAAGTCGGCTCTCTTTGGGAACGACATGAATATGCCTTATCTGATGAGAATGGGAACCAAGCGCTTCTCGTTTTCGGCGGGCCAAGCGGGAAGAGTCTCTGGACGTTGTTCGAGTCGCACAAATTGACAACTCCAATGAGCCCTCACCAAGCCGCCGCGATCCGCATTGGGGAGACAGTGACTTTTGGCGACGCGAGTGGTCGCGTCAATGCCCTGTTTCAATCCACCAATCCACGCCGCGGCAAACGCAAGGCTCCGATCTCCCGGAATCAGACGGCGGGGCGATAACCTATGGCTTCACTGCCCAGTCTGGTTCCACTCTCCTTATCGCGCGATGGAACCAGGAAACGATCAAGTTCTACCAAGGCCAGGCGCTGCCGACAGCGGCCGTGATCGCCGCTTTTGAAAGCAAACTCGAGAAGTGACAAAACAGTCGATCACGCAACGCTTTTGGAGACCATTATTTTGTCGCACATGATTTTGTCTCGCCCCCTCTGATTCAGCTCTCGTGCGCGAACTGGTTACCCAGCGGGACTTGAGCTTGAGAGGCAACATCATGAGAAGAGGAGTGGGAACTGCACTTTGACAGACTCACGAACTCAACGCTGCGTTGCTTTCGTCAGACCGCCCTGACAACACTGGGAAAACCTGATGCGTTCGTAGCTTGCATTTTGCATGGCAAGCGTCATCAATGATGGAGCCTATGCAGACCAAAGGCTGTTCTGATCGTCCCGCTGATGGATTCACACTAATCGAACTTCTGGTGGTCATCGCCATTATTGCCGTTCTGGCTAGTTTGCTTTTGCCGGCGCTTTCGAAGGCGAAAGAAGGGGCGCGCTCGACGAAGTGCAAGAGCAACATGCGTCAGGTCACTGTCGGCATACTGTTGTATGCGGACGACTTCTCGGATTACCTCCCCTGGGCCGGTGGGGTCGATCGTAATCTACCAGCAGACTGGATGTTTGGCGGACAGCCTGATGCGGAAACGATTAATCCGCGCAATTGGCAAAGTCCACCTCTGACTCACGGCTTTCACGCAGAAGCAGGCTCAGCGTTTACGCATGTGACCGGACGTCCAATTCATCGGCTTCCAGGTGACCGCGTCGACCTGAACTTCACCAACACCTTCGAGATTTACCGCTGTCCGAGCACTGGGCTCCCAGGGAAGGCCTTGCGCGTCAATTATAGCGTCAACAGTTTGCTCGACGGCGTCGAATATCCGCCGAAAGGCGTGCTCATCTCGCGCGTGGTGAATCCGACGACGAAGACTCTTTTGTTTAACGAAGACCCTAAAACGATGGACAACGCGAGTTTCCGGCCCGGAGGCAGCGCTGCAGGCGGCAACTTTATTATGCACAACGGCCGCATCAACGTTGTCTTCGTGGATGGCCATATCGAACAGATCAAACATCAACGCATCCTCGATATTCAGCGCCCGGCGAATGTGGACATATTCTTTACGCCGTACAGGTAGGTGCTTATTCGCAACGCAGCGACGCACTGGGACCTTGCAATTCGGCCCACCATAAGCGCAACAAAAAAGCCGAGGTTAAGGCCTCGGCTTGGGAATCGAAAAAACTGGCGACAACCTACTCTCGCAGAAGCTATACAACTACTACCATCGGCAAGACTGCGTTTGACGGCCGAGTTCGGGATGGGATCGGGTCGGTCCGCAGCTTTATGGTCACCAATAAATTGGATAAAAGGTTAAAGGCGTTAAATGGGTTAAATCGCCGCTAATGAACCCGTTTCATCTATTTATCGATTCAACCGCTTTAATTTATTTAACCAATTTCAAAGAGCATGTTCTCTGAAAACTACACACAGGGAAACAATCCGTGGTTTACAACTCGCTAGTTAAAATCGCAATTCCTTGTGACAAGGAAAAAGCGATCAAGCCTCACGACCGATTAGTACTGGTCAGCTAAAAGCCTTAGAGCTCGTACACCTCCAGCCTATCAACCAAGTGGTCTTCTTGGGGTCTTTAGGGTCTTGCGACCGGGAAACAATATCTTGGGATGAGCTTGGCACTTAGATGCTTTCAGCGCTTATCTCTTCCGCACATGGCTACGCAGCGCTGCTCCTGACGGAACAACTGCCACACCAGAAGTGCGTCATTCTCGGTCCTCTCGTACTAGAGAATGAACCCCTCAAGTTTCCTGCGCCCACAGTGGATAAGGACCGAACTGTCTCACGACGTTCTGAACCCAGCTCGCGTACCGCTTTAACCGGCGAACAGCCGGACCCTTGGGACCTTCTCCAGCCCCAGGATGCGATGAGCCGACATCGAGGTGCCAAACCGAGTCGTCGATATGAACTCTTGGACTCGATCAGCCTGTTATCCCTAGCGTACCTTTTGTCCGTTGAGCGATGGCAATTCCACATTAAACCATCGGATCATTTGGGCCTGCTTTCGCACCTGCTCGACTTGTTGGTCTCGCAGTTAACCTAGCTTCTAGCCATACCCTCAACGCATGGTTACCAACCATGCTGAGCTAAGCTTCGCGCTCCTCCGTTACTCTTTGGGAGGAAACCGCCCCAGTCAAACTGACCCGCAGGAACTGTCCCTCATCTGGCTTACAGAATGAGGTTAGAATCCTAATTAACAAAGAGTGGTGTTTCACATTTCGACTCCATGAGAACCGAAGCCCTCACTTCGAAGTCTCCCACCTACGCTACGCATCATTAACCAGAACACAATACCAGCTTACAGTAAAGGTGCATAGGGTCTTTCCGTCCTACTGCGGGCATGCGGCATCTTCACCGCAGTTACAATTTCGCCGAGATCCTCTCCGAGACAGCGGTTCAGTCGTTACACGATTCGTGCAGGTCGGAACTTACCCGACAAGGAATTTCGCTACCTTAGGACCGTTATAGTTACGGCCGACATTCACGGGGACTTTGGCTCCGAGCTTCGCCTTACGGCTAACAAGTCACCTTGATCTTTCCGCATTGGTCACGTGTCACACCCTATACGTCGTCTTCACGACTTAGCAGAGTGCTGTGTTTTTGTTAAACAGTCGCTAAACCCAATTTACTGTGGCCTTACGCCGCTACATTGCTGCAACGGTTTCAGGCACCCCTTATCCCGAAGTTACGGGGCTATTTTGCCGAGTTCCTTAGAGAGGTTTCTCTCGCGCGCCTTAGTCTATTCGACTCACCCACCTGTGTCGGTTTACGGTACGGGCGACCAAGGAAACGATAAGAAGCTTTTCTCGACAGATTGTCCGGTGATACGCTTCGCCCGAAGGCTAAGCTCTGTCTTTCGATGACGTAATCACTTTTCTCTCTGCGTCCCTTCTTACCTTAACCCTAGCCGGTGCAGGAATATTAATCTGCTGTGCATCGATTACGCCTTACGGCCTCATCTTAGCTCCCGACTAACCCTGGGAGGACGAACCTGCCCCAGGAAACCTTAGGTTTACGGCGACCAGAATTCTCATCTGGTTTATCGCTACTCATGTCTGCATTCTCACTCATGAACACTCCACCATCCTTTTCAGTTCGGCTTCAATGCGTTCATGACGCTCTCCTACCACTCCTTCCGGACGAATCCGGAAAGAATCCGCAGCTTCGGTATACTATTTATCGCCAATCATTTTCGGCGCGACATCGCTCGATGAGTCAGCTATTACGCACTGTTTAAATGATGGCTGCCTCTAAGCCAACATCCTCACTGTCTGTGCAACGTCACATCCTTTCCACTTAATAGTATTTAGGCACCTTAGCTGGCGATCTGGGCTGTTGCCCTCTCGACGACGAAGCTTATCCCCCGCCGTCTGAATGCTGGGTTAATGAGATCCGAGGAATTCGGAGTTTGATTGGTTTTGGTAACCTGGTGGGGTCCCTAAGCCATCCAGTGCTCTACCTCCTCAGAGTACTTACCCAACGCTAGCCCTCAAGCTATTTCGGAGAGAACCAGCTATCACGGGGTTTGATTAGTCTTTCGCTCCTACTCTCAAGTCATCTCAGGATTTTTCAACATCCACGAGTTCGGTCCTTCACTGTGTGTTACCACAGCTTCAACCTGCTCAAGAGTAGATCACCTCCGCTTCGGGTCTATTGCCCGCGACTAGTCGCACATTTCGTACTCGGTTTCCCTTCGCCTCCGTTCCAGAAGAACTTAGGCTGGCCACGGACAATAACTCGCAGACTCATTATGCAAAAGGCAAGCGGTCACTATGTATTACTACGCAGCTCCCACACATTGTATGCAATCGGTTTCAGGTACTATTTCACTCCCCTAGCAGGGGTTCTTTTCACCTTTCCCTCGCGGTACTAGTTCACTATCGGTTGCCAAGGAGTATTTAGTCTTATCCAGTGGTCTGGACGGATTCATGCAGAGTTTCACGTGCACCGCATTACTTGGGATACCCCTAGGCGGCTTCAGACTTCGCTCACCCGACTTTCACGGTCTCCGGTCGATTTTTCCAAATCGTTAAGCTCGCCATCCACCTGCCACATTGAGGTCCCACAACCCCGGAGGGATAAATCCCCCCGGTTTAGACTGTTCCGGTTTCGCTCGCCACTACTCACGGAATCATTTCATTTTCTTTTCCTGGGGTTACTGAGATGTTTCACTTCACCCCGTATCGCCTCGCCGGACTATGAATTCATCCGGTCGATAACCGCCGATTAAAGCGGCTGGGTTGTCCCATTCGGAGATCCACGGATCAACGCCTGCTTGCGGCTTCCCGTGGCTTATCGCAACTTACTACGTCCTTCATCGCCTCTTGGCACCAAGGCATCCACCGTTTGCACTTAGTAGCTTGATCACAAAGTTGACTATTGAGATTTAACCCAATAGAACTCAGCGAATTGTAATTTGCCCTAAATTGTCTTTACCTATGTGTAGTTGTCAAAGAACACTCTCAAACTTTCACCTGCAAGGAGTTTACCCTTGAAGGGTTTCATTCGAGTAAATTGTTTTGTATGCAAGTGGTGGGCCTGACTGGACTTGAACCAGTGACCCTGCGCTTATCAAGCGCATGCTCTAACCAACTGAGCTACAGGCCCATTCTGAAATTTCAGATCTGAGATTTTAAATCACAGATTGGTGGAGCTGAGGAGATTCGAACTCCTGACCTATAGCTTGCAAAGCTACCGCTCTACCAACTGAGCTACAGCCCCGCCTCGTTATGATTTACGATTTGGGATCTATGATTTCCGTCGAAGATCGCGACCACCGCAAATCACAAATCGTAAATCATAAAGTGGCTAGTCGAGTCCGATCTCTTCCACTTTGCCAAAGAACAGCCTCATTAAAAACTAGATTGTGCGATAGTAGAGCCGCCTACGAATTTCAAATCTGAAAACTCAAATTTCAAATTCAATAGGCTCGACCTAGTGAAACGGTTTTTACCCCGCTCACGTGGTTCTCCTTAGAAAGGAGGTGATCCAGCCGCAGGTTCCCCTACGGCTACCTTGTTACGACTTCATCCCAATCACCATCCATACCTTCGGCACCTGCCTCTTTGCAGTTAGCACAGTGACTTCGGGTACAAACGGCTTTCATGATGTGACGGGCGGTGTGTACAAGGCCTGGGAACGTATTCACGGCGCCGTAGCTGATGCGCCATTACTAGCGATTCCGGCTTCATGTCGTCGAGTTGCAGACGACAATCTGAACTGGGCCCGGTTTTATGAGATTTGCTCCACCTGACGGTATTGCTTCCCTTTGTACCGGGCATTGTAGTACGTGTGCAGCCCTGGCCGTAAGGGCCATCCTGACTTGACGTCATCCCCACCTTCCTCCTCGTTTAAGCGAGGCAGTCTGTCCAGAGTGCCCCCATCTCTCGATAGGGTTGCAACAGGACACAAGGGTTGCGCTCGTTGCGGGACTTAACCCAACATCTCACGACACGAGCTGACGACAGCCATGCAGCACCTGTGTAGGCTGGTATTGCTACCTCGTCAGACTTTCATCCTTCTACTACCTACATGTCAAGGCCAGGTAAGGTTCTTCGCGTTGCATCGAATTGAGCCACATACTCCACCGCTTGTGCAGGCCCCCGTCAATTTCTTTGAGTTTTAATCTTGCGACCGTACTTCCCAGGCGGCACATTTAACGCGTTAGCTGCGCCACGAACGGGGTCGAATCCGTTCACAGCAAATGTGCACCGTTTACAGCTAGGACTACCAGGGTATCTAATCCTGTTTGCTCCCCTAGCTTTCGTGCCTCAGTGTCAGGAGTCGTCCAGAGACTCGCCTTCGCCACTGGTGTTCCTCTCGATATCTACGCATTTCACTGCTACACCGAGAATTCCAGTCTCCCCTCCGACCCTCTAGCGGAATAGTATTCAATGCCATTTCTGAGTTGAGCTCAGAGATTTCACACCAAACTTACCCCGCCACCTACGCACCCTTTACGCCCAGTGAATCCGAACAACGCTTGGGACCTCTGTATTACCGCGGCTGCTGGCACAGAGTTAGCCGTCCCTTCCTCTTTCGCTACTATCAACGCTTCACGTATTAGGTGAAACGCATTGTTCGCAAATGACAGGGGTTTACGGGCCGAAGCCCTTCATCCCCCACGCGGCGTCGCTCCTTCAGGCTTTCGCCCATTGAGAAAAATTCTCGACTGCTGCCACCCGTAGGTGTCTGGACCGTGTCTCAGTTCCAGTGTGGCTGGTCGTCCTCTCAGACCAGCTACCCGTCTTAGCCTTGGTGAGCCGTTACCTCACCAACTAGCTGATAGGCCGCGGGCTCATCGTGAAGCGTCAGGCCTTACGGTCCCCAACTTTGAAAATTGAGAGATGCCTCCCAACATTCACATCCGGTATTAGCTCGCCTTTCAGCAAGTTATCCCCGACTTCACGGCAGATTACCCACGTGTTACGCACCCTTGCGCCACTCCGACCACAGAATATTGCTACCCTGTGATCAGCGTTCGACTTGCATGTCTTATCCACGCCGCCAGCGTTCGTTCTGAGCCAGAATCAAACTCTCCGTATAAAAACGTTAGTTTGTTCTTGTTAGGTGATTAATCCTAACGATGATTAAAATTACTCAAATTCCATCCGAACTAACTCGAATGGTTTTCGAGGGCTCTAACTTATCGCACAATTTAATTTTCAATGAGCAATGAGGTCATTTGACCTCAAAATCGTTCCCACTAGGGGACAAAAAAACCGAGTGCCGTTCTTCTGCTTTCCGGCATCTCAGATACCTTTTAATTAAAGCTCGGATAACTTAGTTTTTTTCAGCAAACTGTCAACAGGTTTTTATAGCTTTTTTCTGTCGCTTTGCTTGCCGCCCGAGCTTCCCTAAAGCGTGTGAAAGGTATCCATCTCCGCGATTCGCGCAAGTGTTTTCTCAATTTTTTTTTCGATTCTTTTTAATGAAGCTTTGCTGCCTCCAGTTACGCTTCTTCCGAGGTAAGGCAACCGCAAAATCTCGATCGAATTCAATATCTCTGCCAACACCGATTGGTTAGTTCTCGTGGCCAAACTGGTTCTGGCGGCGTCCATCAAAACCACCTTAATCCCATTCGCTCTCGCACGTCGTAATGCTTCTGCGGTAAGCAGCACATGATTGATTACTCCCAGCTTGTTCCGGGCCACAACCACTACCGGACAACCGAGAGCATCAATCATGTCGGCCGCGCTATAGCCCTCCCCTAACGGCGCCAACAATCCTCCCGCACCTTCGATTAGCAACACTTCGCACCGCGATTCAACAATCCGAATTCGCTCCAACACTTCGCTCAACTCAATCCGGCGCCCAGCCTTTCTGGCAGCGACTAATGGCGCCACTGGTTGGACAAAATGAAATGGATTGATGAGAGATCTCGATAGCTCTCCATCCTGCGCCTTGTCGATCAACTCCACGTCCGACAATGCCCCGGAGCAAAATGGTTTCATCGCGCGCGCCGCTTTGCCCGTTCGCCGAAGGTGCGTCAAAAGCAAAACTGTTAGCAGAGTTTTGCCAGCGCCAGTGTCAGTGCCTGTTACGAAGATTATTCTGCCCACAGAATTCGGAGTGGATATTTACCCTGGTGAAATCGATCAGCAGCGCTCACTACGACGAGCTATTTCCAATTGAAGAAAAGCGTCTGAACGTCGCGTGGATTTGCCGGATTACGGCGAACCAACGCCACGAACTCTCGCTTGTACTGGTTGATCTTCGCCTCGACGTGAACTTCAAAAGTATAGCTCCGAGTTTGGAACGTTCCTTGGAGCAGCGATAAAAGCTGGGGAGGCATTCCCGGCACGTTGATCAGCTCTCCAATCGAGCGAAAGGGAACATCATCTTCGGTTCCATCAACTCCATCCCAGCCCGCCCGCGTCGTGATGATGCCTTGGGCCAATCCCGGGTCCAGGCCAGGAATGAGCTGCAGCACTTGCGCAGACGCCGTGTTGATGTTTATCGGGCCGCTCGAAAGTGCTGTAAAAAGATCTACCAAACCAGCCGCTGAGGGCTGTTCCGAACTGCTCGGCCCATACCTCAACACACGATATCGCCCCGAGGGTCCCCAATACATCTCTGGAGTAATCCCACGAATTAGCAGTAGTTCAGCGAGGTTATCGATCGGACCATTCTTGGCCAGATAAGGAGAGTATCCAGGATTGGGATTGCCCAGATAATCACGACTCTCCGTCCCGCTCAAATGCGCGTCATCATTAGGATCGATCCAGTCGAGGAATGAATCGGTGATCGGCGAGGAATCGGATGGATCAATCCCAACAAGACCAAGCGCGTGCTTTAGGACATGCACATTCACGTCGTTAATCAGGTTAATGTTAAACTTGCGCTCTAGATCGATGATTTTGACCGAAAAAACTCCGGCGCCCAATTCATTGTTTTCGAGCGAAATTGCCTCAAGCACTTCGTTGGTTCCCATTGGTCCACCGGCCCACTTTTGATTGAGCGAGTCCCACTGCTCGTTGATCACGTTCAAGTGTTGCACGAGAATATAACGTGCAAACTCGACTCCCGATCGGCCGAGCCATTCCAAGTCGCCTTCGAAACTCGTGTTCCTGGCCAACTTAGTTTCCACGCGCATCGAGTAGGCAAAACCTCCCGCCAAAATGCCGAGAACGAAAATCACGATCATCACCACGACCAAAGCAAAACCGCGGGGAGCAGAATGAACCTTTATTGTCATCGTCCACCTCTCGGATCAACCATCCCTGGCCGACGCATGATGTCCCTGCCTCCGGCGCCGCCGCGCGGGTTAGGCTGCGGAACTTGAGCTGGATCGTTTTGTGGAACTCCCGTTCGAGGTCCCGTCGGAGGAAGCGCCCGGCCGCGCAGAGCTGACACTTGCAAATCTCGCGGAATCGCCAGCGAACTGAGATACATCGTTTGCACTGCCATATCTTCCCTTGTTAGACGCCGGCCCTTTTCGCCAAATCCGAGAGCCACGCGTACGACCTTCGGCAACTGATTTGTGAAAGGCCATTCAGAGATCCACTCAAATTTATTTGTCTCCAGAAACTCGATCTGAAACAGACTGACGTTCGGAGCGAGAACAATCGTGTAAGGCGGAGAGTCGCGATCCACTGGCTCCAACAAGGGACTCTGCATCAGCAGCAACCGATTCTGCGGATCAACCGCGAACGTCACCCTGCGCACCGTCTGGTCACCGAACATTCCGCTCCCTGGAAACGAGGCGGGCAAACGAGCGACAAAGCTCAACTCCCCGAAATCGCCACTCGTGTCGGCGATAAACGAATAGTGCTTGATGTTCGCTGCAAATAATTGGGCAGAGGCCAGGGCTTCCGAGATCGACCGCAGCGCCATGCGCGTTCGCTGGGCTTCAGCCGCGGCTTTCTTTCCCGCATTCGCTCCACGCAGAATAGCCGACCAACTGGAATAGATCGCGATCAACACCACTCCAAAGATCGCAATCGCGATCATGATTTCAATCAACGTAAACGCAGCCCTCCCGATGAACTTGCGCGGCAGGATAGGCGTCCCGCCTGTCCAGCATTTGCGTACACCAAAACAGAATGAGACGGGCGAGACGCGCTGTCCTGCCAGGTTCATGGAAAAGATTGCGCCGATTTTCATCTCCGTATCTTGTTCCTAACAGATTGAGCAGATTCAGGCCGGAACAATAGAATGCTCATCGTCGACGCGACGACCTTCTTGCCCTTGACTCCATAAACTTCGAAATCGACCTGAAAAAGTCCGTTGCTTGAGACTTCGTAAATATTTCCAGTGCACGTATAGCCCGGGTTCAGGTCCTCGAATTGCGCCGCGATCTCCGCGGGCAAAGTTCCCTCCTCAATTCGATTTGTGAGCATCAAACCGGTCGCCATGCTGGTGACGTCGATGTTTGCGCGTTGCAATCCGCGCGCCGCCGCCAAGCTCCGGGAGGTCAAATCGAGAATCGCAAATATCGCCATGAAGAAGAGAGCCATCGCAATCATCACCTCGAGCAAAGTAAACGCCGAGAGAGCATATCGGCCGCCCGAAAGCGGGGGTCTGACTGCTGACTTCATATCTCCAGTTTCAGGTTCTGGCTGCAGTTTCATCGCAGCACCTCCACATCCGCCAGCCCCGTGACAAGATCCAAACTGATCTTTCGTTCTCCCTCTTCCGAAAAAACCACGATCGTAAACTCATCGCTCGTCCCGTTCGGGAAAAAGCGGACCCGCGCTTCCGGTGATTGCATATGATCTTGAAAATTCACGTCGAGAAATCTGACCGCAACGTCGTCATGCAGGCGTGCGCTGAAAGTGGAAGAATCCAAGCCCGCGCTTCGAATGTTTTGCGGTTCCGCGCCGGAAGCAGAATCACTCGTTTCACTCCGCGCTTGCTGGACCATAAGCTGGCCATCTTCCGCGCGAATGACGAATTCCATCGGCACACCTCGCAGAATCGCCTGCGCGCGCGCGTAGCTGCATCCTTCTACCAAATCCGCAACGGCTTTCCTCAGCTTATCCTTCTGCAGAGCCTTCAGGAACGCTGGGATTCCGCCAGCCATAACGATCGCCATGATGCTGATGACGATCATCAGTTCGATAAGAGTGAAAGCCTGCCGGCGCGCAAGCATGATACCAGATACTGGATGCTGGACGCTGGAGTTTGGACACAACCTGCGCGAGACGCTGCAATCCTTGCGGGACCAGCGCGTCCCCAGCATCCAGTATCGAGATTTCAATGCTAATCTCATTAACGGGCAATATTAGCCGTCACGGCGAACATCGCTGAAAGCACGCTGAACAGCAGAAACCCAACAAACAGCGCCATGACAATAATCATGGCCGGCTCAATCAGATTGGTCATCACGCGCAATGCGATGCTCAATTCGTTCTCGTATGTATTCGCCACATTCTTCAAAGCTCCCGGAACATCGCCCGTCTCTTCGCCAATCTTCAAAAGGTCGATCATGAGTTGCGGAAAAATTTTGCTGCGCGCCAACGGTTGCGCGATGGTTTTGCCGTCTGTCACATCTTCGCGTGTTTTGGCGATGGCTTCTTTGAATATCCGATTTGGAATGATCTGTTCAGTGATCTTCAATGCGCTGAGGACCGGAACTCCATTTTCCAACAAAGTGGCGAGCGTGCGCGCGAACTGTCCGTACAAGTTGAGCTTGACCACTTTTCCCACGACCGGCGCTTTCATCTTCCAACCGTCAATCGCACGCCGGCCGGCATCAGTGGACTTATAGCGGACATACAGAATGGCAACCGCTACGACGGACAAAGCCATAATCAACAAGTAGGCCGGGTTGCTGAAAAAGTCGCTGATGTTGACGAGGACCTGAGTCGCAAACGGCAAGGCGACATTCATCCCTTGGAAGATCGACAGGAACTTCGGCAGCATGTAAGTCATGAAAAAGATGATGATCACCAACCCGACACAAGCCACCACGGCTGGATAAACCAAGGCGGATACAAATTTCTGCTGCACTTCCGCGAACCGCTCGTAATGCTGGGACAACCGCTGCAACACTTCCACCAGAGCTCCGCTTTGTTCGCCGGCTCGAACCATATTCACATAGAGATCGGAGAAAACGACCGGCTGTTTGGCCATCGCATCCGAAAGGCTCCGGCCCTCCATGACATCCTGTTTGAGCTGCTTGCTTACGTCGGCAGAAATCCCTTTCGACTCGAGATGCGTCATGCTGTTGAGAGCCACGGTCAAGGGCATGCCGGACTGGAGCAGATTCGAAAGCTGCTGGGTAAACGTCGCTAATTCCTGAAGCTTCGGCTTTCGTTGCCGCTGCAAGAAATCGCGCACTGCTTGCGGCATCATGATTCGCGGCGCAAGTCTGCGTTCCCCCGCGGCCTCCTGTTTGCCGGGCCCCGCGCCCTTGGCGGCGTCCACCGCTACAGGGAATAGCCCAAGCCGTTCAATTTGCATGAGCGCCGCCGAGCGATCGGGAACATCCAACACGCCGTTTACTACTTCACCCGATCTGCGCCGGGCTCGATAAGAGAACTGTGCCATAATGCTAAACTACATGGATTATAACCCGTTCAACGAGGAAAGTTGCCGGAACATGAGGATCAAAGTTGGCCGTCTAGCGCCGTTCGTTATAGGAGGCTTGGGAGTATTTCTCCAGAGTCAACTGCTCGGCACGACACGTTATTTCTTGGTCTAATTCGAGCGTTATACCAGTAGTAAGGATTTTCCAATGAACTGGTTCCGACGATGGAGCTTTGCGCAACATCCCGCCAGCCCACAGCTCTCTCGCTCCGGCAAACTCCTGGCCTTGCACCGAACCCTGGATGAGCAACCCGAAGCGATTGCGACGCTGAGCGGCGCCGGCAATCTTTGCTTGATTTCGCACCACATCGAATTTCTCCGCGCCAGCGAAACATTGACCAAGCTTTGTCTTTGAGTCGCAAGATGACAATTCCGCTGTCACGCCAATGCGACCCAACGCGCGGCAAATCCACTCATGCACCCGACGATAACTTTCCGTGGCTTTCAACGCGTGCCACGGATGGCCCGGAGGAAAGATCAAGCTGTACGTCCAATCGGCATCGTGCGGCACCAAGCCGCCTCCAGTCGGCCGCCGTATCAAGGGCCGCAAATTCGTCCAACTTGAAACTTCCGCATACCGTTGGAAATAGCCAAACGTCGCGGCCGGCTCGGTCCAACTGTAAATGCGAAACACAGGAACGCCAATTCGCGCTGCGAACTCCAGCAGAGCCTCGTCCAGAGCCATATTGGCCGCTGGTTCGCTGGGGCCAGAATTCAATAGAAACCAAGTTGGCGTCATTAGTGTCTTAGCTGAGGAGTAGCTACTTGGGCTTCGGTGCGACGGTTCCAAACTGGTCACGCGATGGACACAATGCCCGGATTTCGCAACTCGGGCAATCGGGTTTACGCGCAAAACAGCGACGGCGCCCGTGCCAGATCAGCCAGTGGCTGAACAAAGCCCACTGCTCTCGCGGCGCCAGTTTCATCAGTTCTTCCTCAATTCGCTCGGGCGCACTCTGGTTAGTCAAGCCAAGACGTTGCGAGAGCCGTGACACATGAGTGTCCACGACCACACCTTCTTGAATGTCGAAAGCATTGCCCAAAACGACATTGGCGGTTTTGCGTCCGACGCCATTGAGTTCGGTCAGTTGTTCCATGGTGCGCGGAACTTCGCCGCCATGACGGTCCACTAATTTCTGGCAACAGGCTTTGATGTTCTTTGCTTTGTTGCGAAAAAAACCAAGACGCTGAATATCGCGCTCCAACTGTGCCAAGTCAGAGTTCGCGTAGTCCGCCGCCGTGCGGTACTTCTGGAACAGTTCGCGTGTGACGATATTGACCTGCTTGTCCGTGCATTGCGCCGAGAGGATGGTGGCGATCAGCAGTTCGAGTGGATTTGAATAATTCAGTTCGCAGTGCGCATTAGGGTAGGCCGTTTTCAGTCCGGTGATGATTTCCCGGACACGCGCAGTTTTTGCCTGGGAGGACTCGCGAGCCATTATCGAACCGTTCAGGAGACGCGCGGAGGTGTTGTTGCCCGAATCGGAGCAGGACTAAACTCGACGTTTGCGAAAACCTCCGCCAGGTCGATCGCGATACTCAAGCTTGGCAATTCCAGACGCGCACTCAAACCTGCGGCTGTCCGGAATTCCCAGACACCGTCGGGTTTGCGGATGAATTGCTCGATGCGAGGCTCCTTCTGGCTCACCAACAGATACTCGTTCAGTGTGGCGATTTGGCGGTAATGTTCGAACTTTTTTCCGCGATCGTACGCTTCCGTCGAATCCGAGAGCACTTCTGCGATTAAAGAGGGGTTCAGCAAGGTGTCCATTTCGTTGTCCAACAACTCTGGCGGTCCACAGACAACCGAAAGATCTGGATAGGTATATAGCCCAGTGGCCTCAACCTTGACACGCAGTTCGGAATTGTAGGCAATACACCGGTGCCCCTTTAACCGGTTCCCAAACTCACGCGCCAAGTTAGCGCCGATTAGGCTATGCCACCTTGTGCCACCCGACATCGCAAACATTTCGCCATCGAAGAACTCGCTTTTAAACTCCGCTAAGCGGTCCATTTGGAGGTATTCGCCGTCGGTCAACCGATGGAGCGATTTTGCGAGTGCCATATCTTTTCCAGAACTTTTAGGAACGACGCGGCGGTGTCGCCGCACGGATCGGAGTTGGAACAAACTCAACATTGGCGAAAGCCTCAGAAAGATCCAAGGTCACCTTCAGTGACGGCAGCTCTAGATGGCCGCCTAATCCTGTCGCTTCGCGGAATTCCCAAGCGCCATCAGCCTTTCGGATGAACTGTTCGATCCGCGGCTCCTTTTGACTAATCAGCAGACACTCCTGCAAGGTCGCGATTTGCCGGTAATGCGCGAACTTGCCGCCTCGGTCATAGGCCTCGGTCGAATCCGAGAGCACTTCGGCAACTAAGGTCGGATTCAGGAGGGAATCCTTGTCAAAAAAAAGTCGCTGTCCACAGACAACCGAAAGGTCTGGGTATGTAAATAGCCCGGTCGTTTCGATCTTCACGCGCAAATCGCTATTGTAAACAACCCAGCGTCCCCCTTTGAGTCGTGCCCGCAATTCGCCGAGCACATTTGAGGCAATCAGCCTGTGGTTTGGCGAACCACCCGCCATCGCGAACATCTCGCCGTCGAAGAATTCGCTCTTAAATTCAGATTTGCGTTCGATCTCGAGATACTCGGCTTCTGTCAGTTTATGCACTGATTGCGCGATCCCCATAACACTGGTCAGATTAAGTCCGCGAGTGGCAAAAGCAAGGGGTATAACCGCTAGACCAATGCAGGTTCCTCAATCTCCGCAGGCCTTTGAATAAGCGGCGTTCCATCCGCAGCTTCAGGATATTCGAAGACTTTTCCTTCAAAATTCCGGATGACGACACGATCGGCATTATGGCTGAGAAAGTATTCGGGATTCACCGGCACTTTGCCGCCGCCGCCCGGCGCATCGATAACGAATTGCGGCACCGCGTAGCCCGTAGTATGGCCGCGCAGACTCTCCATGATTTTTAATCCCTGCCGCACACTCGAACGCAAGTGCGCCGAACCGGAAATGAGGTCGCACTGATAGATGTAGTACGGCTTGACGCGGCACATCAGCAACTTGTGCACATGCGCTTTCATGACTGTGACGCTGTCGTTGACGTGGCGCAGGAGCACGGATTGATTGCCGAGCGGAATTCCCGCATCCGCCAACCGGGCCAGACCTTCGCGCACCTCCGTTGTTAACTCACGCGGATGATTGGAATGAATACTGACAAACAGTGGATGATGCTTCTTCAACATCGCGCACAAAGCAGGCGTGATGCGCTGGGGCAGGAAAATCGGAATGCGCGTTCCAATCCGAAGAAACTCTACATGCGGAATGCTTCTCAGCTCGGTTAACAGATGATCGAGTTTGTCATCGCTGAAGAGCAACGGATCGCCGCCGCTTAATAGGACATCGCGAATCGAAGTCGTTTTTCGGATGTAATCGATTTGTTTGGCGAATTCAGGATGAAAATCGTAGCCGCTGGCGTTGCTAACAAGCCGCGACCGCGTGCAGTACCTGCAATAGGCCGCACAACGATCCGTTACCAGGAACAAAACGCGATCGGGATAGCGATGCACGAGGCCCGGCACCGGTGAATGGGCATCTTCACCGCAAGGATCGTTCATCTCCCAGCGCGCGACGTGCGTTTCCTCGATTCGTGGGATTACCTGCCGGCGGATCGGACAATGCTCGTCGGCTCCGTCGATCAAGTTGAAGAAGTAGGGCGTGATGGCCACAGCCAGCTTCGTGTTCGCAAGCAGAGTACCGGCGTGTTCCTCGGGTGTCAGGCTCGGCATCAGGCGCTCTAACTGCGGCAAGGAAACGACCCGGTTCTTAAGTTGCCACCGCCAGTCGTGCCAATCGCTTTCGGAAACATGCTTCCAAAAGCCACGCCCAGCCGACCGGAATTGTTTGAGTGATTCGAGCGTAGAAGATGATGGCGGCTCCTTGCCGTCCCCCGATGACTCTTCATTCAACATGATCCCGAACTATATTTTGGGTCGCCCATGTGTCAAGCGGCAGAGAAACCTACGGGTGCGGAGCCGTTTGTGCGACCGAGACGTGAGCCCGACGCAACGCTTCTCGCTGTCGAAGCAAATCATCCAAATCTCGAATTGTCTCTTGAATTAAGCGGCTCGCAGGAACTCTCGCATCCCGTTTGCTGGGCGAATAACCTGCTAAAGCCCGCTTTTCCAGATAGTTGTGCAGAATGGATCGGTAGGCGTCGATCAGTTTAATAATTTCCGACTCGGCAACAAGACCACGTCTGACCAACTCCCTCTCCTGTAGTTCTCCCGTATTGTGAGGTTCCTTCGACCATCGATCCGCTGCGGCCCTCAACTCGCTGAGCTGAACGGAGTAACGCAGCACCAAGAGCTGATTGATCATTTGAAGCAAGACGGGTCTTTGAATAGTGAATTCCCAATCCGCAATGACCTGTTGCAGGGTAGCTTGTGTTCTTTGGGGCACTGCGCTCGAAGACGAAGAAATCTGAGCCGGAGCCAACAGGATTTCATCAAGCTTTTGCAAACACAACTCGATCGGCGACACAGACAGCTCTCCGCGTCCAGTCAAAGCGCTCAGTGTTAATGACCACCATTTCTCAACATCGAGTGGTCGCTGAAAATGTCGCGAATACGCGCGGAAGAAAGCCGTCTCCCAATTCCAGCAGTAGGGCAGCTCACGCAGCATTTGAAAAAGACTCGCCCGTCCACTTGGCAATCGGATCAACTCATTGAAAAAGATCTGAGCCGAAATCTGAAAGCCTTTCAGTTTCGAAGCGAGTTGTTCGTCTGTCGGATGACTCAGCTCTGTAAATGTCAATGCTTTGTTCCATCGTAATAGTTCCCGCGGTTCGCGCAATGGATCCCCTGCTCGCAATTGAAGCACCGAGCGAGCCATCGAACCGACGGGCACCGAGCCGAGAATTAAGTTCGGCCCGACCGATGACGAGAGATGCAGCGAAAGACCTTCGACCAACCAGAGCGGTATTTCGGCCGATTTTGTGGCGGTCCCACGATTGGCAATCTCAAGCAACAAGACCTGAACGATGCCACGGATCAGTTTCAAGTTCTCGATCCTTTCGGGAATCTCGACTCGATACTGCCAGAGGCCCGCGTAAATAGCGGGTTTGATCATCACTCTGGGCTCGACCTGCGAAGCACGAATCAGAAACAAGTGAATCTTTGCTCCGCCATCGGGCGAGATGCTTAACTCGCGCAATAAGGCGACTCTGATTCGTTCGGCGGAAATGAGGAGGACATCAGGGTTTAAGTCAGTGATCGGCTCAACGCCCGCGCGGCGTCCCAGCAGTGGATCGCTGGCGGCTCGCTGTTGAGGGCGGTTATCATGAACGATGAATTGCTCAGATCGCCGTGTTACGGGCAGGGTCAGCGCTGCGAAACTGCTCCAGCAACTCAACAGCACGGCGACCCCAAGTGCAGCAACTCTGCCAATGAACCTTCTTGCAGGACAGCGCGTCTCGCCTGTCCAAGCGTTGAGGTGCACCTGGACAGGCGAGACGCTCTGGAGCGCAACGCGGGCGAGAATTCGAGGAAGTCTCATTTTGAGTGAGAGGGCGATTGTTCCTCGATCGAGCTTCCGGCCACTGGATAAGTGTAAAGTCTGAGCTCATTTCCCAAAACCATTTCATTGGTCTTGATTTCCAACGTTGGAAGATGCGCAAGCCAATCGAATTGATTCGTGAAGGCCAAATCCACGTGGCCGAGTTGCCGCTGCACCAAAGGCCAGAAGCGTGGAGGCACTTCAATTCTTCCCACGCGCATGGCCTTAAGTTCAAAGGACCAGTTGGTCGGCGCGCCCGTCAATTCAACCGTTCGTTGCCAGACACGATCGATCCATCTGCCGGCCAGTTTTTTTCTCATCCAGCAGGTCCAGTTTATGTCCTGGTTCAAGAGCTCTACCTCGCCTCTCGTCAATTGTGTATCTGACAAAAGCGCGGCCGTTTCGTCAGTCTTTGGCGACAGATAATGCTTCTTGATGTACGAATCCAGCTCGACTTCGGACAATCGAATAAAACCGCGGCGAGACTCCTGCAAAGCGAGCGTCAAATAAAGCTTCCGCACCCAAGTCGGTCTTGCGGTCATGAAACATCGTCAACTGCTCGAACTATCCGCTTTCGCCGCTTTCGTTTCTGATTTCGCAGGAGTGCTTTTCGAGCTGCTGTCTGCGCCGCTTGCGGCCGGTGCGGGCGCTGGCGCGTCCTTCTTGGCCGCTTCTTTATATTTGTCGCTCCGGTAATCCGTGATGTAAAAGCCACTTCCCTTAAAAATCAGGCCCGCGCCGCCACCGATAGCCCGTTTCACTTTGCCTTTGCCCCATTTTTTGAGTCCGCAAAGGTCCCGAGGACAGCTCGTAATCGGTTTGTCTTTAATAGATTGGAACAAATCAAATCGATGGTCGCACTTGGAACAAACATATTCGTATGTCGGCATAACGGGCCACAATCAAACACATTGCCAGACACGAAGCAATCAAACAGAACCGCCTGCCAGCGCTTTATCTGCGGGTTTAGATTGTTTCTCGAAATAGATTTCCGGAAAGGTGGAGCAAACCTGCGGGTTTGCTGGAAACGCCACACAACGTTTCCCGACCTTTCCGGAAATCTATTTTGAGAAGCGTTACAGTCGTTGCAAGGCAATGCATCTGCGCTTTGGACGGGCGACGACGGCGTTTAAGTTAGCAGCGGAACAGCTGCGCCACGGAGCTCACTGATCGGTCACCCGCCAATGCAACTCATTGTGCGGGCTGGTTGAACAAAGTCGGATTTCCCAATGCGATGGCTGGCCTCCTTGTGCCAGACGATGGCTCGAACGCTTTCCGTCAGTTGTTCATTTGACGCGCCGCTTCGCAACAGCGACTTCAAATCGTGCTCGTGCAGACTGAACAAACAGGTCCGAATCTTTCCGTCGGCCGTCAAACGAAGCCGATTACAATGTCCGCAGAAAGGCTCGCTGACGGGCGCAATAATTCCGATTTCACCCCGCCCATCCTCAAACGCCCATCGCCGCGCAGTTTCGGAGGGGTTCGCTGACGCAATGGGCTTCAACGTGAACCGAGTTTGCAAACGCTCCAGAATCTCTTTGCCTGGCACGACCATTTCTTTCAGCCAAGCGCGGCTTGAATCGAGCGGCATGAATTCTATGAATCGGAAACTCAAGTGCTCACTGCGCGCGAACTCGGCCAGCCGCTCGATTTCGTGGTCGTTAATGCCGCGAATAACAACCGCATTAACCTTTACCGGCGCGAGCCCCAGCGTTTTCGCCAAGGCGATTCCGGCCAGCACTTCATTCAGCCCGTCGCGGCCGGTCATTCGTTTGAAGTTCGCCTGACCCAAAGAATCCATGCTGAAACTGATTCGCCGCAAACCCGCTTCCTTTAGAGCACGACCCTTTTTGACGAAATGAAATCCGTTCGTGGTCATCGCGAGGTCCTGCAGGCCCGGAATTACGGCGAGTCTTGCGATCAACATTTCAATTCCTTGGCGCAGGAGCGGTTCGCCCCCCGTCAACCGAACTTTTTCGATGCCCAACTCGACGAAGAGGCGGACGAGCCGTTCGATCTCTTCGAAACTTAGCATTTCGGAGCGCGGCTTCCACTCCGGCAGCTTCAGCTTTTCCGGATTGGGATTGCGCACCGGATCAAACTTCGTCCGATAAAAATTGGCGGCTTCCTCGGTCTCCGGCAAACAATAGAGGCAACGGAAATTGCATCGGTCTGTCAGGCTCACCCGCAGGTCCCGCATGACACGCGCATGCGAATCAGACAACAGCTTAGGCAGCATCATTACCTGGGCGGAGCATTCGTTGCCGCACCAGCGTTGGTCGTTCCGGAGGCAGGGTTATTTGTGGTAATCGTCACCGAACCGTCACGCCGAAGCTCGACGTTCAAATTGTAATTTGTCTTGGCCCCAGCGGGAGTAAAGCCTTTGGCCAGTCGTTCCGCGCCTTTCATCGGAGCTCCCCACAATCCTTTGCGAATCCATTCCAGCCGGCGCGCTAAAGAAAGTTCGTCCCTTAATCTGCGGACTTGTTCGCGAACCAAAGCGAGATCATTGAATTGTCTCTCGAGTTCAGCCTTCTCAGCTTGCATGCGCTTGAGTTCTTTCAGCAAAAACTCGCGATCTCCCTCGGAAGCATCCAGCCGCCGCTGCGTTTCGGCAATTCTTGTTTCCAAACCCGAAATCGAACTCGTCAATTCGGTCATCTTTTTGCTCAAATCGTCGCGCTCCGCTTCCAATGAGGCGATTTTCTCTTCGCGTTTCAGCGCCTCAGCTTTCGCAGCGTCGGCCGCGGCTTTGGCCTCGATCTGAACTTTTTCAAGATTCGCACTGACGCTCGCTAAATTATTGGAATACGACTTCAATTCTTGCGTCTTGGTGTCGAGATCTCGCTCCAGGCTTTGATTGACCAGTTTCTGCTCTTCTAGTTTCAACGTTAGGTCATTGGTGAACTTCGTAAGATCCTGGATCAATGCAGCGTCCGCTTCTTTCTCTTTCTTTGCATTGAGGTGACGATAGGCAAGCCCACCAGCCAGCCCAAGACAAATGACTACCAAAAGAATGGCCACGATTTTAGAATTCATAACAGATAGACACGATGCGCAGACAAAACCGGTTTGGCAAGCCTGCATCTACGCATCTTCGCTTGAATTACCGACGATTCTCCCTAGATTGTATTCATGGAACTGCCTGATGTGATCCCGGTCATGACTCTTCCGAAAGCGACCCTTTTTCCCCAGGCGATGCTTCCACTTTACATTTTTGAACCTCGCTACCGGCAAATGCTTTCCGATGCCTTGAGCTCACATCGCATGTTCTCAGTCGCCATGCAAAAGCCGGGACGAACCCGCGAGATTCCGTCAACGATTGCCGGACTTGGCTTGATCCGCGCCTCGGTGGGCAATCGAGACGGCACTTCGCATCTCATTCTGCAAGGCATAGCTCGAGTCGAACTAAGCGAAATCGTCCGCTATAAGCCGTACCGGGTTCAAAAAATCCGTCCGCTTGAAACCACCGCCGCCGACAGCGTGGCGGTGGACGCCCTCACCGCCAAAGTCCTCGAACTCGTTGCCGAGCGGCTGGAGCAAGGATTGGAATTGCCGGTCCACATTCTCAAGCAATTGCGACCGCCGGAAGATTCTGATGACGGTGAACTTTCTGCACTCCTCTCGCTCAAGCAAGTGATTAAGTACCTGGCCAAATTGGAGAACCCCGACCATCTGGCTGATCTAGTTTCTTGCACGCTCTTGCGAGAAGCAACCGATCGGCAAACCATTCTCGAAACCCCGAATTTGGAACACCGCCTCAAGCATCTTATCCACTTTTTAATGGCGGAAATCCGTCTTCACGGAAAAAAGAAACCTTCATGAACGAAAATCTTGGCTCGGATGATTGTGTTGTGGCTGGGAACGCGGAAGGTGCGATGTCGGCACTGTTTGCCAGCATGGTCGTCCAACAGACAAACATGGCCCTGATGCTTCTGGGGAAAGTTCCTCACCCGGAAACGGGTGAAACCGTTCGCGATGTCGATGCCGCCAAGCTGTTCATCGATCAATTGGAAATGTTGGAGGTCAAAACCAAGGGCAACTTGAATAAGCGCGAACAAGACCTGCTCAAACAAAGTTTAATGGCTCTTCGCATGTCGTTCGTCGAAGCGATCGACGCATCGGACCGGCCAAGTTCGGCGGCGCGCCCAACAAGTTCGTCCCCAAAATCCGCAGAAGACCAGCCCCCGCCGGCCAACACAGCGACTTCTGCGGACACCGACGCCGAGTCGCGCAAGAAGTTCTCGAAAAAATACTAATTCGCGCACGGACAAACGAGAGGCGCCGAAAGGCCCGTCCTGTCCGCGATTAATTCAAACAGTCCATCCCGAAGTTGTCGGTAGCGGCGGGCATCCTGCCTGCCGTAGAGGGCGTGCATCTTGCCGCCCGGAGCAACGCTTGAAACGAGGAGGCTGCGTTTTAGTCCGTACGCGTGATCCGCCGGGCAGCATGCCTCGGCTCTAGGGCAGGCAGGATGCCCGCCGCTACGATGTGCCGACAACTTAGGGATGCACCGTAATTCAAAGCGTAGCGCCCTTATTGGTTGCAGAATCGCAATCAGATGCCGTAGTCTGGCGCGGCTTAGGGCATGAAAATCTACATTGACGGCAAGTACTACAGCGAACAAAACGCGAAAATCTCCGTGTTCGATCACGGACTCCTCTATGGCGACGGCATCTTCGAGGGAATTCGGGCGTACAACGGCCGAGTCTTCAAGCTCAAGGAGCATATCGACCGCTTGTTCTATTCGGCTAAAGCGATTCTCCTGACCATCCCGCTGACGCATGCGGAGATGATCCGAGCTGTAGTGGACACGTGCCGGCGCAACAAACTGCGAAATGGTTATATCCGGTTGGTGGTGACTCGAGGGGTTGGGACACTGGGTCTGAATCCGAACAAATGCAAGCGCCCATCCGTAATTATTATTGCCGACAAAATTCAGCTGTACCCAGCGGAGTACTACGAACGCGGACTGGAAATAATTACCGTTCCTACCGTGCGAAATTTGCACAGCGCCCTCAACCCGGCGATCAAGTCTTTAAACTACTTGAATAATATTCTGGCGAAGATTGAAGCCAATAATGGCGGATGCGAAGAAGCCATCATGTTGAACGCGCAGGGATTCGTCGCGGAATGCACTGGAGACAATCTCTTTGTTGTGAAAGGTGATCGGCTCGTTACTCCTCCTTTGACCTCGGGCGCGTTGTACGGGATCACGCGAGGCGTGGTGATTCAGTTGGCACAGCGCGCTGGCATGAGCGTTGCTGAGACAGATTTGACTCGGTACGATTTGTTTAACGCCGATGAATGTTTTCTGACGGGGACCGGTGCAGAGCTGATTCCTGTAGTGAAAATCGATGGCCGGGTGATTGGATCCGGAAAGCCCGGACCGATCACCAAAAGTCTTGTTCAAAAGTATCACGAACTGACCCAAGTTTCGGGCGAACCGATTTGATTTAGAATCAATCATTCGGTTCTGGCCGGAATTAACCTAAGTGCGTCACTCTGAAGTGCGAGCGCGAGGTTGCCTGGAAGGGCAGCACGAAGTCTGTTAAGACGCCGACGGAACGACGCAGAACAACCCCAGGAGGGGCTAGCTTAAAACGCCCGGCAGCAAAGTGTTCATCAACTTTACACCGTGTCTTGACTTAGAACATTAAGAAGCCGATATACGGATTGGAAGAATATGCTATGCGATATTTGCAAACAGAACGTCGCCACAGTCCATTTAACTCAAATGGTTGAGGGCAAGACCAAGAAAGTGGATCTCTGTGAGTCTTGTTCCAAAGCCAAAGGTGTCGATGATCCAACGGGTTTTTCACTGGCCGACCTTTTATTGGGTCTAGGCGCAGCTCAGGAGATGGAACAAGCCATGGCTGGCGGAGAGATCAAATGCCCACATTGCGGTTTCACTCAAGCAGACTTCAAAAAAGCGGGCCGACTGGGCTGTGCTGATTGCTACGCCACATTTGGCGAGGGCTTGGAGAGTTTGCTTAAGACGATGCATAAGGGAACCAAGCATGTCGGGAAGACGCCGCATGCCTTCCGCCAAAGCCAGGACCTCGCTGACAAATTGAAATCCTTGCAAAGCAAGCTGGATAAGGCCGTCCACGACGAAGATTTTGAAACGGCTGCTCACGTGCGCGATGAGATCAACCAAGTCAAGAATAAGATCAGCGAACTAACCACAAGCTGAAATGGTGAAGATATGGATATTCACGAATTTCTGACCTCGCCAGCCGAAGCCAGCAAACGTTCCGGGCCGCATGATCGGATCGTGCTGTCAAGCCGGGTGCGCCTGGCACGCAATTTACGAGGCATGGCGTTCCCGGGTTGGGCGAAAAAGCCGGAGCGGGTTAAGGCGCTCGAAACCATTCGTCCGGCCGTGGAAGGACTGCGCCAAATGGGGGGAGCCTTCTCGGAATCGATGGACAACCTCACAGCCTTGGACAAGCAGATTCTGGTGGAACGTCATTTGATTAGCCGGGAACATGCCGCCAAGAACGCTGGAAGCGGCTTGGTCCTGAATAAGGAAGAATCCCTCTGCGTTATGATTAATGAAGAGGATCATCTTCGAATGCAATCGCTTCGGCCCGGCTTGCAGATCAAAGACGCTTGGCAAGCGATCGACCAGGTCGATTCCCTCTTGGAAAAGAAGGTCGAATACGCCTTTTCGCCCAATCTTGGTTACCTAACCGCCTGCCCCACGAACCTCGGCACTGGCATTCGAGTGAGCGCCATGCTGCATCTCCCGGCATTGGTCTTGGGCGAACAAATCAATCAGATTATCCAGGCTGTAAACAAGCTTGGCTTGGCCGTTCGCGGTCTTTACGGAGAAGGCACAGAAGCCTTAGGCAACGTCTTTCAGGTCTCGAACCAGATGACTTTGGGCGAGGCCGAAACCGACATTGTCGAACGATTGAACAAAGTTTTGGCGCAGCTCATTGAACACGAAGAAAACGCCCGTGCGACCCTGCTCGAAAGCAAGCCCAAAGTAATCTTGAATCAAATCGGTCGCGCCTACGGGATTTTGGCGAATGCCCACAGCATCTCCTCGAAAGAAACGATGAACCTGCTTTCGCTGTTGCGGCTGGGTGTGGATATCGGCTTGTTCCCTGGAACTGAGAGGTCGCTCGTGGATGAATTGTTCCTGATTACGCAACCTGCCCATTTGCAGAAGCGCTATTCCGAAAAACTCTCGGCTGAAGAAAGAGACTTGCTGCGGGCGGACATGTTGCGCGAGCGTCTCCGGCACGTGAGCCGCCCGCACCCGATGCCATCGAGTTCACCCAGCCCAAGGCTGGACAAACCAAACGAATCATAGCATCTTGACACACACTGACTATGAGCGACGAAGCCATGAATAATTTTACCCCGCGGGCGCAGCAAGTTTTGGCCCTGGCGCGGAAGGAAGCTGATCGTTTTAACCACAATTTTGTGGGAACCGAGCACCTGTTGCTTGGCTTGATCAAACTGGGACAAGGTGTCGCCGTCAATGTCCTCCAGAAGATTGGTTTGGACCTCGAAACCGTCCGCATGGAAGTCGAAAAACTTGTCGGGACCGGACCCGATCAAAAGATGATAGGGAATATTCCCTACACACCCCGAGTAAAGAAGGTTCTGTCGTTGGCCGCGAAAGAAGCCAAGGCTCTAAACCACACCTATGTCGGCACAGAACATATCCTGTTGGGCCTTTTGCGCGAAGGAGATGGCGTCGCCGCCCGTGTGTTGAAAAACATGGATGTGGATATCGAGCAAACCCGGCAAGAAATACTCAAAGAGTTAGACCCCAATTTCAATACGGCTGAAGAAGGCGCCCAAAACGAGCCGAGCGAAAAGGCCAGTGAGAAGAAAGGTGAAGTGAAAACGCCGGCTCTCAAAGCCTTTGGACGTGACCTGACTGAAATCGCTCGCAGGGGTGAAATGGATCCCGTCATCGGACGCAAAAACGAGATCGAGCGCGTCATTCAGATCCTCTGCCGGCGCACGAAGAACAATCCGGTTCTGCTCGGAGAAGCTGGCGTCGGCAAGACCGCGATCGTCGAAGGATTGGCCCAGGAGATTGCGCGTGGAAACGTCCCGGAATTACTGCGCGAGAAAAAGGTCATTACTTTAGACCTCGCCTTAATGGTGGCCGGCACCAAGTATCGTGGGCAATTTGAAGAACGGATCAAGGCCGTCATGGATGAAATTCGGCGGGCCAAGAATATTATTCTGTTCATTGACGAGCTGCACACCATTGTCGGAGCAGGCTCTGCGGAAGGGACGATGGACGCGTCGAATATCATCAAGCCCGCACTCAGCCGTGGTGAGATGCAATGCATCGGAGCAACGACACTCAACGAGTATCGCAAATACATCGAGAAAGACGCCGCACTGGAACGCCGCTTCCAAAGCGTCAAAGTCGAAGCGCCATCAGTCGACGAAGCCATCTTGATCTTGAAGGGGCTTCGGCAGAAGTACGAAGACCATCACAAGGTGGACTTTACCGACAATGCTTTGGAAGCAGCGGTGAAGCTTTCCGATCGTTACCTCACTGGGCGTTACCTTCCTGACAAGGCCATCGATGTGATGGACGAAGCCGGATCGAGGGCTCGCATCGGCGCCATGACGCGGCCGCCCGACGTCAAAAACCTCGAGGTTGAAATCGAAGAGATTAAGGGCCGGAAAGAGCGTTCGATTAAAGAGCAGGACTTCGAAGGCGCGGCTTCAATGCGCGACAAAGAGAAGCAAGCGAAGGAAAAGATGGAATCCGTCTTAAACGCCTGGCGAGCCACACGCGAAGAGAAGAGAGTGAAAGTTGACGACGAAGACATTCTCCAAGTCGTTGCGAAATGGACTGGCATTCCTCTTAAACGAATCGAGCAAGGCGAGGCAGCGAAGCTCTTGGCTATGGAACAAGAGCTGGGCCGCACGGTGATTGGGCAACAGGAAGCGGTGACAGCCCTTTGCAAAGCCTTGCGCCGTTCGCGTGCGGATTTGAAGGACCCGAAACGGCCCATTGGAACGTTTGCTTTGATGGGCCCGACCGGTGTGGGCAAGACCCTCCTCGCCAAAACGCTCGCCGAAAATATGTTCGGCGACGCAAAATCACTCATTCAGCTCGACATGAGCGAGTACATGGAGAAGTTCACAGTCTCGCGTTTGGTAGGTTCGCCTCCAGGTTATGTCGGTTACGAGGAAGGCGGCCAACTAACCGAACAGGTCCGCCGCAAGCCCTATTCGGTGGTTCTTTTCGACGAAATCGAGAAGGCGCACCCGGATGTAATGAACATGCTTCTCCAGATTCTGGAAGAGGGCAAATTAACGGACAATGTCGGGCGAGTTGTTGATTTCCGTAATACCATCGTTCTCCTCACCTCAAATGTCGGCGCAGAATCGATCCGCAAACAAACATCGATCGGCTTTACCAAGGGTTCGGATGAGGCGAATTATGACAAGATGAAGGAAAAAATCCTGGACGAATCCAAGAAGGTATTTCGTCCTGAATTCCTGAACCGATTGGATGATGTCATTGTTTTCCGTTCGCTGACTAGGGCGGACCTCGTTCAAATCCTTGACCTGGAAATCTCAAAAGTAATGGAACGCTTGAAGGGTCGAAACATTCAGCTGCAGTTGGATGAAAAGGCCAAGGACTTTCTCGTCCAGAAAGGCTACGATCCTACATACGGCGCGCGGCCAATGCGCCGATCCGTCGAACGGTATCTCGAGGATCCGCTGGCCGAAGAAATCTTGAAAGGCAAGCTGCACGACAATAGCCCGATCCAAGTCACGGCTGAAGAAGACAACCTGGTCTTCAAACAGACTGCGGCCGAAGGAGCGTTGTCGAGTTAAGAGCCTCGCATCGAAAGACCTTGGCAAAACGATCTCCTTGCGGGAGATCGTTTTGTTCTTTTATATGGGCCCTGGAAACCGCAGTTGTGAACCACGAAAAACACGAAAGACACGAAATAAGAAGAAATTGCCAAGACCATCGAGCTCACCGGCCCAGTGAAGCCATCTCCTTACTGAAGCCCCTCTTCTTTCGTGTATTTCGTGTATTTCGTGGTTTGAAGCACCGCTTTCAGGTTAACACTTTGAGAAACCACGAATCGACAGCAATGAGCACGAATCTAAGACGGTTTGAAGAACTCACTACGAGTGAAGCGCGTGACGCATGTCTCTGTTGAATTCGTGTCCATTCGCGTTAATTCGTGGTTCGACTGCTGATCTACAGTGAACGCACTGCCCAAACGCTGGTTGAACGACGCGCTCGAGAATCTGGGGCGGATTGCTCTGCTCTTGAATGAAGCGCTCCGTTCCTTGTTCACACGGAAACTCAATTGGCGGGACCTCATTTATCAGCTTCATTTTATCGGAGTGAAATCCCAGTCGGTCGTCCTGATCACCGGCGCATTCACAGGCATGGTCCTGTGTGCCCAGACCTATTTCCAATTTCACAAAGTCAAAATGGATACGGCGACGCTCGCTGTGGTGAGCGTCTCCATGTGCAGTGAATTGGGACCTGTCCTCACTGCGTTAATGGTTGCCGGACGGGTCGGAGCCGCCATGGCCGCCGAACTGGGGACGATGCGTGTGACAGAACAAATCGACGCGCTCAGAACGCTGGCGACTCATCCCGTCGATTATTTGGTCGTGCCTCGATTGGCCGCGACCGTCATTGCCCTGCCGCTGCTCACCTCTGAAGCCATCGTCATCGGGATCGGAGCCGGCTATGTTGTTGCCGTGTACCTGCTCGGGATCGACCCGCCCTATTTGTGGTCGAACATGATCAAGTACAGCGACGCTGTGGACGTTGTGATGGGCATTACGAAAGCGGTCATCTTTGGCGGCATCGTCGCGATTATCAGTTGTTACAAGGGAATGAATTGCCGGGAAGGAGCGGAAGGGGTTGGCCGCGCCACGACCGAAGCCGTCGTGATTTCTTCCATTTCCATTCTCATCAGCAATTTCTTTCTGACCTTGTTCCTCACCCGGCTGCTCACATGATCGAAGCGCGGGATTTGAAAAAAAGCTTTGGCGCGCACCAAGTCCTTGACGGTGTCACGTTCCGAATCGAATCCGGAGAATCCGTCGTAATCATCGGCCGGAGCGGAGGCGGCAAGAGCATCTTGCTCAAGCATGTCATTGGCCTCTTGATGCCCGATTCTGGACAAGTCCTGGTCGACGGCGAAAACATCGTAGGGATGAACGAGCGCCAGCTGCTTCAAGTCCGGCGCAAGTTTGGCATGCTCTTTCAAAGCGCGGCTTTGTTCGACTCGATGACCGTGGCAGAGAATGTTTCGTTTCTGCTCCGACGCGAAGGAAAACTCACCGCCTCTGAGATTGCCCGTCGAATTGATGAAACTTTAGAAATGGTCGATTTACCGGGAACTCAGCAGAAAAAACCGGCCGAGCTTTCCGGCGGAATGCGCAAACGCGTCGGACTGGCCAGAGCCATTATTTATCAGCCGCAAATTTTGCTTTACGACGAGCCAACCACTGGATTGGACCCCATTGTGTCGGACAGCATCGACCAACTTATCTTGCGGGTCTGCGAATGTCTGAAAGTGACCTCGGTAGTGGTCACTCACGATATGCGGAGCACGCGGCGCGTTGGACAGCGAATCCTGATGCTCCACGATGGGAAGATTTACACGACCGGCGCGCCAGACGAGATTTTCCAGTCGCGGGACCCGATCGTGCATCGGTTTGTCAACGGAATTTCTGACCCAAAAGAACATAACTTATGATATGAGCAAACAACGTTTGGAGTGGAAGGTTGGGCTGTTCGTGCTTATTTCCCTGATCCTCCTGGTGGCGGTGGTCATCCGCTTCAGCAAGGGCTCGGCGCTCTTCGTCCCGACAATGACCCTCTTTATGAAAACGGAAAACGCGGGAGGCATCATCGAGGGAGCGATGGTCTTTATGGCGGGCGTTCCAGTGGGACACGTAGAAACCATAGAACTTGGGCCGGGCGGAACAAATGTGACCATCGTTGTCGAAATACAGAAGAAATACCCAATTCATGGCGATGCCGTTTTTTCGATTAAGCAAGCTGGGTTCCTGGGAGACCGTTATATCTCGATAGATCCCACGGCGAACAGCAAACCGCCTTTGCAAGACGGCGCCGTCGTCCAGAGTGAGGCGCCGTTTGATCTTCAGGAGGTGGCACGCTCGGCGGTGGGCCTTTTGCAGCGCGTCGATGACACGGCGAAAAAACTCAACGAGGCGGTCGACCGGATCGACAAGAGCCTCTTTGCGCAAGAAACCCTGACGAATTTGACCGCGACGCTGCTCAATTTTCGACGCATGTCCGAGCAAGCGCTGACGACACTGAGCGGCGTAGATGAATTCGTGAAGACCAACAGCCATCCCCTTAGTACGTCGGTGAGCAACCTCGTGCTTTTCTCCGAGCAGATGAACGGTGTTGGCCGGGAAATCCGGGAAATCGTAGCCACGAATCGACTCGAAGTGACGGCGGCGATAAAAAACATTGAGTCGGCCTCGGTTCAAGTGGATAAACTCGTGACCGATTTGCAGTCTGGCAAGGGCTTGGCCGGCAGCCTGCTAAAAGACGAGAAGCTTGAACAGAATTTCATGAGCCTTATAGACAACTTGAGTTTGCTCAGCAGCAATTTGAATAAGCACGGTTTGCTTTATAAACCGAAGGTCAAACGCGCGACTTCTCCCTCGGCTCCCCCTTACACCGGTCGCAATCCCCACCGGTGACTTCAGCCGATGAACACTCCTTCGAACCGGTCCTCTTTACTAGCTCACGAGGCCAGCTTGGCTGAACACTTCCGCAGCCGACTTTCAGTCTGCATTGCTTTCGCAGAAACGGAGGCGGTCGAATCACCGAACACGCTGCCGACTGCAAGTCGGCGATACAGCCGAGTGAAACTTTGCGCTACGAGTATATTTACTGCCTAAAATATGTCTTTGTGGGTTATTCGCATTTTCTTTCTGCTCCTGTGCATGTTAGGAGGCTATGCGGTAAGCCAGGTGCAGCCGGAACTAATCGAAAACGGATTTTTGGGGCTTATCATCGGTTTTGGCTTGGGGGGGCTGCTGATTGCGCTTGACGAGATGTTAAAGGGATTTTCGTTGCGGGCCTTTTCTGCGGCAACATTCGGGATCGCACTCGGCACGTTGGTTGCCTGGATGGTCGATCGTTCTGGCCTTTTTGATTACGCGGACGAGGGACCTCGCTGGCTCATTCGATTGGGATTGTTCGTTAGCTTTAGCTATATCGGCATGGTGCTCGCCATGCGCAGCAACAAAGAGGACTTCTCGTTGATCATCCCTTATGTCCGCTTGGCGCCGCAAAATAAGCCGTTGAATCTGTTGCTGCTCGATACGAGCGCCGTGATCGATGGCCGAATCGCCGATCTCGTTGAATCAAACTTTCTCGAAGGGATCGTTGTCCTGCCTCGGTTTGTCCTTAAAGAACTGCATCAGATTGCCGACTCCACCGACCCCGTTCGCCGCGCGCGCGGGCGTCGTGGACTCGAGACCTTGAGCCGCATTCAACGCAGCCATCGCAACGAGGTGAAAATTCACGAAGGCGATTTTCCAGAAGAATCAAGCGTGGATGCGAAACTCGTCCGACTGGCTCAAGCGCTGGGCGCAAAACTGTTCACGACTGATTTCAATCTCGGAAAGATTGCCGAATTGCAATCCGTCGCCTTTGTGAACATCAACCAATTGGCTGGCGCTCTAAAGCCAGTCGTGCTTCCGGGCGAGAACCTCTATCTGCGCGTCGTTCGCGAGGGAAAGGACAAGGGGCAGGGAGTCGGCTATCTGAACGATGGAACCATGGTCGTGGTGAACCAAGGCCACAGTTTGGTTGGCCAGCAAGTTGAAGTGCAGGTGCAAAGTTTGTTGCAAACCGGCGCCGGCGTCATTGTGTTCGCCGACCTCAAAAGCCCGGCGCCTTCTTGAATTCCGCGCTGCGCAACCAGTCGCATCCGGTCAAAGTCAGGGGCTCAGGGGAAATTGGGGTCGTATCTATTCATTCTTCAATTGGCTTTTGATTCGATTGAGCAAACCCGATATTTTACGATCTTCAAGAGCTCTCGCTCCAAAGCGGCGCACGGCCGTTGCCGCGCTCGAATATTTGATGCCAGCCCGCTCGCTCAATTCTCGAAGGCTCATGCCGCACACCGTCCGCGCCACATACA
>VHDE01000029.1 GCA_016871515.1 Verrucomicrobiota bacterium | reverse complement strand
GGAAGAAATCATGGAAGCAGTATGTACCGATTTAGGCTCTTTCCCCGAAAACTCCGGCCCGCGCGCTCGAAAGCACGCCGCGCCGCCGCTTCTAACCATGAAAATTCAGCCCCGCGCCTATCCCCTCCCCAAATTCCGCCATTTGGGGACAGGCTCTACCTAACACAGGTGGACTAAGCAAGCAACGTAGCGGCTTTGCGGACACTATTATTCAATTCAAGGCGAAACTCGCTCCAAGTTTCCCATTTTGACCACAAAGAAAGACCAGGAAGACCGCAAAGGATTCTTTCGAAGCAAGAAGAGAACCCCGGCCTTCGCATTTTTGTGTCCTTTGCGCTCTTCTGTTCCAAGAGCAGTTGAGTGAAGCGACGTCTGCCCCTGCTACTTGATTCATTTCATTTTCATTGTTCGGAACGTCAGATGCCATATTCTCGGCCGGAAATCTCATTATGCCTGCGCTTCATCTCAAGCTTCCCATTCTCGTCGTCATCGGGTGTCTGGCCTGGAGCAGCCACTCGGCCCACGGAGCAACCCAAAAGATCGTCCTCATTGCCGGGCCAATCACTGGGCATCCGAAGGAAACCCACGAATACGAGAAGAACGTTATTCTGCTCAAACACCTTCTCGATACGTCCCCGAACCTGCGCGGCCAGGTGAGTGTCGAGACGCACTTCAAAGGTTGGCCGGCGAACCCCGCCACACTTGACGACGCAGACGCGATTTTTTTCACGAGCGACGGCAGCGATCGCCGTGAAACGGATCACCCGCTCTTTGTCGGTGATCGGCTCAAATTACTCGAGCGTCAGATGCAGCGCGGCTGCGGGTTGGTGATGTTCCACTGGAGCACCTTTAGCCCGATGCGGGTTCACGATCAGATCACGGAATGGGTCGGAGGTCATTTCGATTACGAAACGGGCCCGCCACCGCGCAAGTGGTTCTCGGCCATTCAAACTTGGCAGGCCTTGTCGAAACTCGGAACACCGGACCATCCCATCGCGCGCGGCGTCAAACCATTCAACACGCAGGAAGAGTATTATTACCGAATGCGCTTCCTCGAAAACGATCCGCGCTTGAAGCCCATCGTTGGGACGCGCCCCCCGAATGAGGCCAACGATTTTCCGGTTGGCTGGGCGGTGGAACGCAGCGATGGCGGACGCGGCTTTGGCTTCACCGGCGGCCACTTTTATCAAAACTGGTGGAATGCGGATTTTCGCAAATTGATTCTCAACGCAATCATTTGGGCGGCCAAACTGGAAGTTCCGGCGGAAGGCGTGCAAGCCGAGTTGTTCGAGCGATTCAAAGTGCTCATCCTGACGGGACACAATCATCCAGCGCATGAATGGCGTTCGGTAACCGCGGCGCTCATCCTCGCGCTCGAACAGGATCCGCGCGCGATCGTTCATGTCACGGAAAACATCGAAGACCTCGCGACCGACAAGGTTCGCGGTTACGACCTGCTCGTGATGAACTACAGCAATTGGGACAAACCCGGTCTGAGCGACGCGGGCAAGGCCAACTTCATTCGTTATCTCGAAAACGGCGGCGGCTTGGCCGTCATTCACTTTGCCAATGGCGCGTTCACGGACACGTTGCCGAATAAGGAATGCGATTGGCCCGAGTATCGCACGCGCATCGTGCGACGGATTTGGGACCATCGTCCAGGGCGAAGCGGGCATGATGCGTACGGGCCTTTCCGCGTTGAAATCGCGGGAGTCAAACATCCGATCATCGATGGCTTGCAGTCGTTTGAAACAGTGGATGAACTTTACTATCGGCAATGGGGCGAACTTCCGATCGAGCCGCTTGCTTACGCAACGTCGAAAGATACGAAACAACGCGAACCAATGGCTTGGGCCTGCGACTACGGAAAAGGCCGCGTGTTTCAAACTGTTCTCGGTCATGCGGACGAATCGGTGCGTAAAGCCGCTGCGCTCATTCGCCGTGGAAGCGTCTGGGCGGCGGGCCGATCACAAATTAGTTTTGATCCGCCAACGGCTTTAACTGACGGAGCGCTGTTCCGCGATGGAAGCCAATGGACCATCGAGCAATCACGAAAACGTGCGCAAGCGCAGAACTCGCTGACGCCAGCTGCAACGGCGGCGTTCGCAACGCAGCAACTGAATACCAACGATCGTGCAAAAGCGGCGGATGCCAAAGGATCCAAAACTCTTCCGCCCAACGTTGGACTCGATCAAGGCGGCAAATACGGGCACTGGGGCAATGAAGGCGAGAACGATTGGGAAGACAATCGTTGGGAGAAAACGGAATCAGGACCATTCTTTGCCTCATCACTGAAAACGCCCGCGGGTGTCGCTCGCAAATCAATCGCCATTCGCGTCGGCGAAAGCAATGAAGGCGCGGTCTGTTTTGATACGGGTCAACTAAGCCTGAAAACTGGATGGACTGGCGGGTTCCTTCGCAAAAGTCCGAAACGGTATGGAGTCATCGAAATGCCGGCCATTGACGGCCAAATCGCCTTTGCGTCATCGGACGGCCCAGGTTGGGGCGATGCGCCGACGCGTTATCGCGGACTTTATGTCAGAGGCGCGCGTGTGGTTCTCGCATATGACATCGACGGAACTGGTGTTCTCGACACGCCTTGGTTACAGGCCAAAGGCGATATCAAGATTTTCACCCGGACCATCGAACTCGGATCCGCTAACACAGAACAGCATTTGACGCTGCTGGGCAGCAAGGGCAGTCGTGTGATGACGACTGCGATTCCAACCGGAACGCAAGCGCTCGTCGAACGCAGCAACATGGTTGCGGTGGTGCAAGTGATCGGTCCTCGCACAAAACTGGTCAAGCTCGATGAGGATCGGATCGCCGTTGCCTTTGCGCCGCATCGCGAGCCGCGCCGAGTGAAGATTCTCACGTGGACGGGAGATAAGGCGAAGCTGCCGGATTTCTACGCGCTGGCAGAGCAGCTTGGTGCGCCGGAAGATTTATCGAACCTGATCAAGCCGGGTCCCGCGCGTTGGACAGCTGCCATTATCACGCGTGGGAGCGTCGGTCGCGGGCCGGGACCTTTCGTGATCGATACAATGGCGATGCCTTACGACAACCCCTACAAGGCGCTTCTGTTCGCGAGCGGGCATGACTTTTTCAGCAATGGCGATGCCGCGCTCTGCACGCTTCACGGCGATGTTTGGCGAGTCAGTGGCATCGATGAACGATTGGAAAAGTTGACCTGGAAGCGAATGGCGACCGGCCTTTATCAGGCGTTGGGATTGAAGATCGTGAATGACAAGGTGCTCGTGCTCGGTCGCGACCAAATCACGCGTTTGCACGACAACAACGGCGATGGCGAAGCCGATTTCTATGACAACTTTCATAACGCCATCAAAACCTCCCCGGGCGGTCACGATTATGTCGCCTGTCTGGAACGCGATCCGCCTGGAAACTTCTATTACGCGGACCCGATTGGCGTGCATCGCGTCTCGGCTGATGGCGCGAACACGGAAACATTGGCCACCGGCTGGCGCAACCCAAACGGTTTGGCTGTCAGTCCAGACGGTGTCATCACAGTGAGCCCGCAAGAAGGCGAATGGACGCCGGCTTCACACATTTCTGAGCTTAAGGCCGGCGGGTACTACGGCTACGGCGGGCCGAAGGTGACGGCCGCGCGACCGCTCGGATACGACGCGCCGCTCTGCTGGATTCCGCGTTATCTCGACAATTCGAGCGGCGGACAAGTCTGGGTTCCGGCCAATCATTGGGGCTCGCTTGCCGGACACTTGCTTCACCTCTCGTACGGACGGTGTGGCATGATGTTAATCTTGCGCGATGTCATCGACGGGCAGGCACAAGGGGCTGTCGTGCCGTTGAAAGGGCGCTTCCTTTCAGGGGTCATGCGCGGATCATTCAGGCCGCAAGACGGTCATCTGTACGTCACGGGTTTGAGAGGTTGGGTCACCAGCGCCTTGCGCGACGGTTGTTTTCAGCGGGTTCGTTATACCGGCGAAAAACCTCTGATTCCGACGGGCTGGCGTGCGTATTCAAATGGGCTTCGAATCGCCTTTTCCGACCCACTGGATCGCGCTGAAGCCCGCAATCTCGAAAACTATGGCGTCGAACAGTGGAATTATCACTATGCCGCTGAATACGGGTCGAAAGAGTTTTCCGTTCATCAACCAAACGTTGAAGGGCACGACGCCGTCGAAGTGCGACGAGCCAACGTGATCGATGATCGGACAGTTTTTCTCGAGATTCCCGGCCTTAAGCCAGTGATGCAATTGCAAGTGAGGTACAATCTCACCGACAAAGAAGGCGAACCGATTCGTGGCAAACTCATCGCCACGATTAACCGGCTCGGTCCGGTATTCGATCTCTTGGCACAGTAGCACCGGTGGACGTTCGCGAGGCCATGGAGGCCCAAACAGCGCGGCACTGTCCTGCTACCTATCCCGTGATCACTTGCCGGACGACTCCGTAAACATCAGTGGACTTGATTAGCGAGTGAGGAAACTCGGTTGGCCGATCCAGGATCAGCACTGGATAATCCTTCGCATCATCTGGACATCTCCCGTGTGAACCTTTGACTAGATTGGCGTCAAGAGGAATGACGTCCATCAGCATTCGAAGCCCCAGTTTCTTTTGAAGGAGGCGCCAGGCAATCTTGAATCGAACGAACTTCTGATTTGGATCGAGAAAAAGCTCGACTGGGTCATAGCCGGGCTTGCGATGAATATCGACGCAACGGGCAAAATCCGGCGCGACCCGATCATCCAACCAATAGTAGTACGTAAACCAAGCCGTTGGCGCGGAGACAACGACTAAGTCACCCGCTCGCGAATGATTGATGCCTGCATGCGCTTGCTCCGCCCGACCAAGAACGCGTTCGATCGCGGATTGTTGTCCCAGAAGTTGCCGAACTTTCTTCTCGAGGCTGCGGTCATTCAAGTAAACGTGCGCGATTTGATGGTCCGCGACGGCGAAGACCTTGCTGGCGCCGCAATCGAGCAGTTCCAGTCCTAACTCATCCTTGACGGTAATCCAGCCTTGCTCGCGAAACAGACGATTTAGATGAACGGGCGTGTCAACCGCGGTGATGCCGTATTCCGATAATAGGACGACTTGAATGGAGTTTTTCTGAAAGAAAGCAATCAGGTCGCCGACAATTTCATCGATCCGTTTCAAATCTTCCGTGATCGATGGATGGCCAGGGCCGAGGCGCTGCAAATTGTAATCCAAGTGCGGAAGATAAACCAACGACAATGTCGGCCGATACTTCGCTTCGACCCACTTGGCTGCTTCCGCAATCCACCTTGAAACGGCATCGGCCGGGCCTTGCGGTGTATCAGCACCCGCGGCGGGTCCCCAAAACGCGGGAAACGGAAATTCACCCAAATCCTTCTTGATCTCCGTCCGAATCGAGAACGGGCTGGTGTAAATATCGAAAACCTTGCGGCCGTCTGCCGGGTAGATCGGACGCGGCGTGATCGAATAGTCCGCCGACGAATACATATTGTACCACCAAAAGAGTTTGGCGCAGGTGAATTGCGAATTGAGTGCGCGGAGTTCGTCCCAGATCTTGCGCCCCTGCACGAGGTGATTGGATTGCTTCCAGAATTGGACCTCGGCCAACTCGCGATGGTACCAACCATTGGCGACGATCCCATGCTGGGCTGGATCCAGCCCTGTGAGGTAATTGGACTGAGCTGTGCATGTTACAGCAGGAAATGCCGGGATAATCCGGGCCTTCGCTCCAGTGCTGGCGAATTGACTGATCTTCGGCAGCGCCGGCCCAATGAGGGTATCGAAGAGCCCGACGACGTTAATGACGGCCGTTCGTTTCATGATGAGCCGGGTTAGCCAGATCCGTTAGAAGGCCCTGTTGACCACGCGGCGTGGTTGTCCCGGAGGGACACACATGACCAACGCGCGAATTGTACTGCCAAAGGGCATTCGATTTTGCCTCCGGATGTCATCGGAAGGTTTGGTGTCGTTTGGATCACAGTAACTACGATTGGTTCACATTCTGGCCTTGCGAACGTTCTTTGTACCGCTGCTGCAATTCTTGAATGGCCGCGAGGACAGTCGCGATCTTCATTTCATGGACTTCGAATCCGCGACCGATCTCTTTTAAGAGCGTAATGGTTAATTCTCCTCCCAAATGTTCGCGAAACTCTTCGAGTCCTTTCAAGACCATCACGGCGCCACTCGAGTCCACGTGCAGAAGCTCGTTAGCGAAAAGATCAAAGCCAAGCCGCTCGAGAAGATTTAGAATGCGCTCCGCCGTCGAGGCGGAAATGAACCCCATGAACTTGGAATAAATGACATCTAAAGCGATGCCAATGGCCACGGCTTCGCCATGCCGAATCTTGTAATCCGATAGTTGCTCCAGCTTGTGTGCAGCCCAATGCCCAAAATCGAGCGGACGCGCTGAGCCAAACTCGAACGGGTCGCCCGACGTGGCGATATGGTTCACATGCAGTTCGGCGCAACGATAAATGAGCCGTTGCATGGCCTTTGGCTCAAAACGCACCAGATGCTCCGCATCGCGTTCGAGCGCCTCGAAAAAAGCGGCGTCCCGAATGAGCGCGACTTTGACAGCTTCGATGTAGCCCGCCCGCTTGTCACGCGGCGTGAGCGACGCCAGCAAGAGAAAGTCGTTAATGACGGCAAACGGCGGCGCGAAAGCTCCAATGAAGTTCTTTTTCCCGAAAGCGTTGATTCCATTTTTGACGCCGACGCCGGAATCATCCTGACTCAGCGTGGTCGTGGGAATCCGCACATGCCGCAGACCGCGATGAGCGGTGGCGGCGGCGAGACCGACCATATCCAACAAAGCCCCGCCGCCAGCCGCGATCACATACGAATGACGGTCGATATGGTAGCGGTCGACGTGCGATTGGATTTCTGAGACGTGGAAATATGAATTTTTGGTTCTTTCGCCTCCTTCAATGATGATCGGCGGGCAGACGAGCTTTAGACAATCGGCGTAGGTTGAAAAATACGTTTCGATCTGGCGTGTTAGCCCGGATTGAGCAACGGCCAGCGATTCATCGACGACGACTAATGCTTTGTGGCAGTCGCGATTCTCCTGGTTGACTAAGACATCGCGCAACAGGGGGTTCGCTGGATTGAAGACGCCTTCGGTGAAATAGACTTGATGCCGAAAGCTGACATGAATTGTGCGTTCTATAACGGGCATTAACACAACGCGAGAGTATTCAATTGCACAACCAACTCTCACCAACCATCGATGGCAGGGCGGCGTTGCTGCGCCGCCCATGTGGCTGGTGTGACGGAGCGGCGCAGCAATGCCGCCCTGCCGTTAGCTTCCTGGAAAGACTTCTCCGAAACGCATTTTCGCGCCTGGCGCCCATGAACCTGACGTTGCGGCATGTAGTCCCGGCTTCAGCCGGAGCGATTGCAATCCGCAAAAGCTGTTTCGTTGCCAGCAAATGCGGCCGCCTAAAGGCGGGACGACATGCCGGGAGGTTCATGGGGAGGGCAACCTAGATTGCATACTACTTATGAGACGACCGAGTTCTACTCTCTATTCTCGTCCCGCCGCTGCCAGAAACGGCTTGAGCTCCTGCATGAGACGGGCGAAGCCTTCCAAAGTGATTTGTTGCGCGCCATCGCTCCAGGCTTCGGCCGGGTTCGGATGGACCTCGATCAGGAGGGCGTCTGCTCCCATCGCCACCGCGCCTTTGCACATACACATCACCAAATCCGCGCGCCCGGCGCCCTGGCTCGGGTCAATCACAATCGGGCAATGCGATTCCTGTTTAATGATTGGGATGGTTGAAAGATCGAGGGTGTTCCGCGTGTAAGTCTCGAACGTGCGAATGCCGCGTTCGCAGAAGAGCAGGTTGGGGTTTTCGTTCGCCAGGACGTACTCGCCGGCGAGCAGCCACTCTTCGATCTTCATGGAGAGACCGCGCTTAAGAAGAACCGGCTTGCCCGTCCTGGCGGCGGCAATCAGCAATTGAAAGTTTTGGGCGTTGCGAGCCCCGATCTGCAGAATATCGGCGTATTCAGCGACAAGCTCCGAATGATCCTCGGAAAGCAGTTCGGTGATAATTGCCAATCCTGTTTCTCGGCGCGCCTTAGCCAGGAGCTTAAGCCCTTTTTCGCCGAGACCTTGAAACTCGTACGGCGAAGTGCGGGGCTTAAAGGCGCCCCCGCGAAGGATGGTAGCCCCGGCCTTTTGGACGGCTTCTGCAGTGGCGAGCAACTGCTTTTCGTCTTCGACTGAGCAGGGACCGGCCATCACTTGAAACTTTTTGCCGCCAATGGTGATACCGCGAACGTTGATGGACGAATTGGCTTTATGCGCCTCCCGGCTGACAAGTTTGTAACGCTTTTGCACGGGCATCACCCGTTCGACTTGAGGCCACACCGCCAGAGTTTCGAGCGATTGGTGGGTTCGTTCGTCGCCAATGGCGCCAATAACGGTTCGCTCGACACCGCGCATCACATGCGGTCTATAGCCGAGTTTTCGAATTTCCTTGAGCACAGCCACTTCTTCTTTCTTCGTAATCTTAGGTTTAAGGACGACAATCATAATCTCAGTGAGGCTCTCGCGCTGTGACTCAATAAAAAAGCCGCAGGCGATTACCTGCGGCGCGGGTTAAAGGTTCGTTCAAGACAGCCCAGCGGGCAGGTGTAAGGGACTAAAGTAAAAGCAATAGTCCGGCACACTGCTAACAGGCTGCCAGTAAATGTTCATCGCCGCGAACGTTAAACAGAGCCGGTAAAAGCGTCAACGCCGGATTTCGATCAGGGGTTAGGCATTGTTCGGCATTTGTCATTGCTTGCCGAAGGGGTTGAACAAGCGGCGCAAAGTCGCGGTTGCGGCGTAGCTCAAGCAATAACAATATGTTGTAAAAGGAAAAGCCACGGCTAAAAAACTTGTTGTCAAGCGGGGGTCTTTTCCCTATCGTTCGCGTCAATTGCACCGTTTTTGGTGTACGGGCCAAACAGGTTTTGTCCCGTGTTAACGCATAAAAACGCAACAAACACATCGCAGGAGGAATCAGATGAAGTGTAATAAATGGACGATAGCTCTAGCCGCTGCCGGCGTCGTGAGCGTCGGATCAGTAGTTCAAGCAGAAGAGGCGTCGAATAACGTGCTTACGGGGCTTTCTTCGACCACATTAAGTGGTTACATTGATACGTCGGCCAGTTGGCGCGTCGGGAAAAACTCCGGGCCGATCTTCGGCCGGACATTCGATGGTGCTGATAAGCAGGACGGGTTCAATTTGAATGCCGTCAAGCTGTCACTGGAAAAGCCGATGGACGAAGGTCAATGGTCGGCTGGTTATAAACTGGACTTGGTTTTCGGGCCAGATGCCAGCTATTATTCCACCCTTTTGAACGGTGGCGGTATTGCCAATGACTTGGCTGTCAAGCAGGCCTATGCCGCGTTCCGTGCTCCCGTGGGGAACGGAATTGATTTCAAGATGGGCGTCTTCGATACGCTGATCGGCTACGAAGTCTTCGAGAGCGGCAATAACCCGAACTTCAGCCGTTCTTATGGCTACGCGTTGGAACCAACTCACCACACTGGTGTGATCGCAAGCTATCATGTGAACGATATGATCAGCGTTTCCGGTGGCGTTGCTAATACGTACACTGGCGCTATCAATGGCCGGCCCGATTATCCGGGTATCGACACAGCAGCCCAAACGCAGAAGACGTACATGGCTGCTGTTACGGTTACGCTGCCGGACAATCTGGGTGTCTTGGCGGGGTCGACCATCTATGCAGGCATCGTCGACGGCTTGAACAGCGACGATGTCAGGCGCAATTCAAAGGATACAACCAGCTATTACGTTGGCCAAACGCTGAACACGCCTCTGGAAGGATTATCGATCGGCGCAGCCTTCGACTTCCGTGAAGATGGCGCGAACGCTATTGTCACCGGCGACAACTGGGCTTGGGCCTTGGCAGCCTACGGTTCGTACCAGGCTACCGAGAAGTTAAAGCTCAATGCTCGTGGTGATTGGACCAAGGGTTCCGACGGAACGTATGACATTAAGGCCGGCGAGCAAATCGAACTCGGAAGCGTTACCCTCACCGCTGACTATAGCTTGTGGGACAGCTTCGTAACTCGTTTGGAAGGCCGTTGGGATCGTGACTTGAACGGCGACGAAGTCTTTGGAGACAACAACGTCTTCACTGTGGCTTTGAACGCGATCTATAAGTTCTAAGCAAGTCTCGATTCGAAATCAGATTAGCGCGAGCCCCATCTGAGCAAATCAGATGGGGCTTTGCTTTGTCCGAGTTGAAGCGAATGATCGCGCCAATATGCAACTGATCTCTGTCGATTTCTAGCAGCAACTATCCTGCTCCTTTTACCAGGCTGCGTTGCGCTTCCTGACAAACGACCGAGTGCGACAATCCGGAAAGGGTCAACGGTTGCAAAACGTCCGATCTGATTTACTGGAGAGGTTCTATGCCAGCCCGCCCAGCATTGGCGCATTCGAAGCGAAGGCACGGTAAGCACTGGTCCAGCACTTCCATTTGACGGACCGCGGACATTCCTGTCCGCAGCAATGTCCGAAAACTCGACCGGCCAGGCGCAATTCCAGACTAGACTGCTACGGACAGGGATGTCCACGCTGGCGGACGGCGGAATTTGATGATTTTGTCCTTTTGGTTAGGACGCGTCCTCCCTTTTGGTGACGGTGACTTTTGGTTTGCTTTTGGTTAGTGCAAAGCAGAATCACTTGTGCTAAACGCACAGATGGACGACGCTGAATTCGATTAAGAGACTGCCTATGTTTATCACAAAAAAAGCGATGCGACGGCGGACTTTCCTGCGTGGGATGGGTGCAACCATGGCGCTTCCATTGTTGGATGCGATGGTTCCCGCAGCGACGCCTTTGGCTAAAACGGCCGCTAATCCTGTGCGCCGGCTTGGCTTCGTCTTTATGCCGATGGGCTGTGACATTACGCGATGGACTCCGCCCGGCGATAAACTCGATACGCTCTCGCCGATCCTCAACTCGCTGGCGCTGGTTAAGGACCAGGTGACAATTATCACAAATCTCGAGTTGCAAAACGCCTATCCCGGAAGTCACGCCACGTCCAATTCGTCGTTCTTGAGCTGTGCGAAGGCGAAGCTCACGGAAAGCACTGACTACTATTTGGGCACCACGGTCGATCAGGTTGCTGCGAAACAGATCGGCCAGGAGACGCAATTACCATCGCTCGAGATGGCCATGGATCTTCTGCAACTCGTTGGCCAGTGCGACAACGGTTACGCTTGTGTCTATCACAATAATCTCTCCTGGTCGTCGCCGACAACGCCGTTGCCTGCCGAAGCGCACCCGCGAATCGTTTTCGAGAGTTTGTTCGGAGAAGGCGGCAGCATGACGGATCGGCAGGCTGCGCTGCGGAAAAAGGCGAGCTTGCTCGACTGGTTCAATGAAGACATCGCGCGGTTAAAACGCAAACTTGGGCCGGCAGACCGTGCGAAGGTGAATCATTACCTGGAGACTGTTCGGGAAGTCGAACGCCGCATTCAGAAGGCCGAATCCGACGCGAACGAGAATCCGTTGCCCGATTTGGATCGTCCCGTTGGCGTTCCGGCCTCCTATGCTGACCACGCGCGTTTGATGTTCGACCTGCAGGTGTTAGCGCTTCAGGGCGATGTCACGCGAGTCATCACGTTTCAACTCGCGCGCGAAACGAGCAATCGCACTTACCCTGAGATCGGCGTGCCCGATCCGCATCATCCGCTCACACACCACGGAAACGACCCAGCCAAAATCGAGCGGATGTCCAAGGTCAATCAGTTTCATGTGTCGCTGTTTGCGGAGTTTCTCGGAAAATTGAAGGCCACGCCCGAAGGAAATGGGACTTTGCTCGACCATTCGCTTTACCTCTACGGCAGTGGCATCGGCAATCCGAATATCCACGATCATACGAACCTCCCGATCATTGTCGCGGGTGGCGCTGCAGGTGGAATGAAGGGTGGCCGCCATATCAAATACGACAAACCCAAACCGCTGGCCAATTTGCATCTGACGCTGCTCGACAAGGTCGGTGTGCATCTCGATTCGTTTGCCGATAGCACGGGGAAAATGGATGATCTGGTAAATCCGCTCCCGATCTAAGAGTGAAAATTCAGCGGATCCGTTTTGGCTAACGCCGCTAAAATGCTTTTGTCAGGACAGGATTAGCGTTTCTGACGCCACTCGGACTTCAATGCGTTTTGGAAGAGAAGGTCGATCATCTGCAAATATCATCTCGATGAGCGCATAACGCAGCTGTGAATCCTGACCGACATTGACGCAGACAGTTCCTGATGCTAGGCGATGTTGCCAGATCTTGTTGCGCTTTGGCGTGTTGTGGTCATGGCCGAAAACGACCAGCCTCGGTAAGTGCGCTTTTATGGCGTCCATCCACTGGCGATTGCCGGCAATTACACCTGATTCTGCGGCCAAGAGTGTTCCGTGCGGCGGCTCGTGCATCAACCACAACGTTCTCAAACCAAACCTGCAATACGGCGAGCGCACTCGGATGGAGGCAGCATACCTGACCCTTTGGCTTCGGCGTCGAGAACGTCGCCGACGCACGCAAGAACGTTCGCGTCGTGGCGGGCAACAGCTACTTTTAGATCATCAAGCAACGTCGCGGTGCTGTGGATGTCAGAAACGGTTAAAATCCTTATCTTCTTGGGATCGCCCATATCACTTTTCTTGGTAGTGCATACGTGGCATGAAAATGGTTGGCAACAACCTGTGGCAAGTCCGACTTTCCAAACGCCACGATTATGTTAAATTTCGTTCCACTAAATTTCAAGCAAGTGAGAACACCACCAACACTAATCCTGGCTTCGCTCTTAGCTTCGGCAACATCGCCAATCAGTGCGTCTGACGCAGGGCTTGCCGATGCCGCCGAGAAATCAGATCGCGCCACCGTCCGCACTCTTCTCGAACAATCAGTTGGGGTCAACACACCGCAAGCCGACGGAATGACGGCGCTGCATTGGGCGGCTTATCACGATGATTTGGAAACGGCGAAGCTTTTGGCGAAAGCAGGCGCCATTGTTAAATCCGAGAACCGCTACGGCATTACGCCTCTTGCTCTGGCATGTCAGAACGGGAATGGCGATTTCGTTGAACTGCTGCTCGCCGCGGGCGCGGATCCGAACACAACTTTGCGCGGCGGAGAAACGGTGCTTATGACTGCGGCGCGCACGGGCAAGCCAGGCCCAGTCAGCGCGCTACTGAAACGCGGGGCCGACGTCAACGCCAAGGAACGCCGTGAACAAACAGCATTGATGTGGGCCGCTGCAGACGGCCACGCCGATGTTGTCGAACTGCTGATCAAAGCGGGCGCCGACATTGACGCGACGTTGCCAAATTCCGGATTGAAACCGTTGTTCTTCGCTTCGCGCGAGGGTCGCGGTGAAGTTGTGCGCCTTTTATTGAAAGCAGGGGCGGACGTCAATGAAGCGATACAACCGCGCCGCCCTGTCGCCAAAGGCCCGAACAAAGGGACGAGCGCATTGATCTTAGCGATAGAAAATGGCCACTTCGAACTTGCCGTGGACTTACTGAAGGCGGGAGCCGACCCTAACGATCAGCGTTCGGGGTTCACGCCGCTGCACATGATGACCTGGGTTCGGAAACCACCGCGCGGTGAAGACCAAGGGGCTCCTCCTCCACAAGGCTCTGGAAATATGAGCAGCCTTCAATTCGTCCGCAAGCTCGTCGAGCATGGCGCTGATGTAAACGCGCGGTTGAAAAACGGCCGGGGCGGTCCTGGTCAGTACAATAAACTTGGCGCGACACCTTTCCTGATGGCATCGGCGACGGCGGACGTTGCTTACATGAAGTTGCTGGTTGAACTTGGCGCTGACCCCATGCTGGGGAATGTCGACAATTGCGCGCCTTTAATGGTTGCGTGCGGAATCGGAGTCGGCTCGGACGCCGCAAATGAAGTTGCCGGCGAAGAACCTGAAGTGCTCGAAGCCGCTGAACTGCTCTTAACGCTCGGCGCGGATGTGAATGCCGTGGATGCAAATGGCGAGACCGCCATGCATGCCGCCGCTTTAAAGAACCTTCCGAAGGTTGCGCAATTCCTCGCGGACCGAGGAGCAAAGATCGAAATTTGGAATCGAAAGAATAAATATGGCTGGACTCCGTTAATGATCGCGGAGGGGCATCGTCCCGGTAACTTCAAGCCATCGTTTGAAACGACCTCGGCTCTGCATCGCGTCATGTTAGCGGCGGGTATAACGCCCGCTACAAACGCTGTGGCGCCCGCCCAAGGCTCGGACGAGTACAAGGCGCCTCCCACCAAGAAAGCCACGCCATAATCATAAGGCCCGCAGCGTTTACGCTGCAGAAACGTTGGCCAATTCGAATAACGTCGAATCGTTTCACTTCGTGAGACGCTCAGTTTGGGTCCCGTCGGAGGTGGCGCTGTCAAGTTCGCCGCCCAAGTCAGCGCTGCGCCGAGCAACTTCAAACCGTCGGCATTCAAGGTTGCCATGGTGTTATCGGTGCCGAGGAAATGCACGCGGCGACCTTGCGCGGTGCTGCCGTCAAGGAGCTTGGCGCCTTTTTCCTGCGCGTAGATCGTCGAGCGAGACGGATCGTCTGCGATGTTTGCAATCTTGATGACATCGCCGCCCGGCGCACCCCAGCTATAATCGATCGCCGTCGAGATAGAAATTACGATCAACGCCTTCCCGGTCGCGTCACTAGTCGCTGTGCTCGCCGCGGTGACTGCTGTGACCTGCAAGCCGAGCGCTTCCAGACGAGCTTTCACGATGGTTTCGGACGCGTTCAACGGAAGCGCGCCGACAGCGAACAAAGCGGTTGGCTTGTCAGTGAGCAGCAAGGCCACGGGTGCACTGGTGGCCGTGCCTTCGTCATTCGTTGACGGTCCTAACACTGCGTATTCGTTCCCGGTTGAGTTCTGAAAAAATTCGGGTGTACAACTTGATTCCGAGGTTTTTAGATTTCATAGGGTTTGGGGTTGATGACACGACTTTGAATTCTAGGCGCCTCAAAACTTGTCGGCCGGCCCCGCAGAGGACAAGAATTCTCTCGCCAGCCTGCGTCCTAATTGCATCTGACTCAGTGCTTGTTTGGCCGGCAGCAAAATCCATCATTGGCTCATGAAGTCATCGATCTTAATCGTGCTGCTTATGCTTGCTATTACGTCGCCGGGCTGCAAAACCGAGTGGCATGCAGCGTCCAATCCTCGAGTGCGCGTTTTGACGTATAACATTCATCATGCCGAGGGCACGGATGGTCGATTCGATTACGACCGTCTGGCCAAAATTATTCGAAGTGTGAATCCCGACCTGGTCGCGTTGCAGGAGGTGGACCAGAAGACTCAGCGCGCCAGCGGAGTGGATCAAGCGGCCGAACTGGCGAAGCTGACCGGCCTTCACGCGACCTTTGGCAAAACGATCGACTATTCGGGCGGCGCGTATGGAAATGCCATTCTGTCGCGCTGGCCGCCTCTTGAGATCAAGAACCATCCTCTGCCCTCGACCGCGGGCCACGAACCACGCGCCGCACTCGCCATTCGCGCACGAGTTGACGGCCGCGGCGAACCTCTTTGGTTCGCTGCCACGCATTTGGACCACACGCGAGACGAAAGCGAACGTCTGGCTCAGGCAGTGAAGCTCAATGAGTTATTTGCCAATGAACCGGCTGAGCCAATTATCCTTGCCGGAGACTTGAATGCGGTTCCAGAAAGCAACGTCATGCGGAATTTGCTCAGCCAATGGAATGACGCGTCCGCCGCGTCGCCGCAACCAACAATACCCTCGGGCAATCCCCGCAGCCGAATTGATTACATTCTTTTTCGCCCTGCTGATGGATGGCGAATCGTGGAAACGCGTGTGCTCGAGGAACCCGTTGCGTCAGACCATCGGCCACTCCTCGTTCTTCTCGAACGGACGCGGTAGCACAGGCTTTTCCTCCGTCGGGCCGTTTTCTCATTGTTTAGAGTTGTCACGCCCGCTTGAACTGGTTGAATCGCCTCGATGTCCTCGATGTTGTGGTAGACCGGCCATCCCATTTCGCGCCCGCATGACGAAAGCGAATTCGTTCTTCCTCTCGTTTGTGACGGGAGCAGTTGTTATTGTTTGCGGCGCTTACTTTCTTCTCACCAAGCAGGAGCATTCACTGCACTCTGCTTACGTTCCGAGGCCGCCAGGCTCGGTGACTTTCAGCAAGGATATTGCGCCTGTTATTTTTCGTCATTGCGCTTCCTGTCATCGGCCCGGGCAAGCCGCGCCATTCGCGCTGCTGAGCTATGCGGATGTTAAAAAGAACGCGCGAACCATCGCCAAGGTCACCCAAAGCCGTTACATGCCTCCGTGGCTCCCTGAGCCGGGGCACGGCGATTTCATGGACGAACGGCAATTGAGCGAAGAAGACATTGGTTTGATCAATCAGTGGGTCAATGAAGGCACGGCCGAAGGTGACCCAAAAGATTTGCCGCCGCTGCCAACGTGGCCCGATGGATGGCAATTGGGCAAACCGGACTTGGTCGTGCAAATGGCCGAACCTTACACGCTGACTGCCGAAGGAAAGGATGTCTATCGCAGTTTCGTTTTGCCGATCCCGATTACATCGCGGCAGTACGTGCAAGCGATCGAATTGCGGCCAAGCAACCGAACGGTTCATCACGCGTTTATTCGCTTCGACCGCACCAAACAATCGCGCCGGCTTGACGATCAGGATTCCGGGCCGGGCTTCAACGGCATGCGAACTCCAGCCAGCGCCGGAGGAGTCGGCGGCTTTTTTCTCGGATGGCAACCGGGCAAGTCGCCATCGCGAGAACCCGAAGGCTTGAGCTGGGCGTTGGAGCCGGCCACCGATCTCGTCCTTCAAATGCATCTGCAACCGAGCGGCAAACCGGAGTCGATACAGCCATCGGCCGCTTTTTATTTCACGGATAAACCTCCCACGCGGCAAACGTTCAAACTTGGATTGAGCACGCTTTCAATTGATATCCCACCGAATGAAGCGCGTTACGCGGTGGAAGATTCTTACACGTTGCCTGTGGATGTTGAGGTGCTGGCGGTAGCGCCGCACGCTCATTACCTCGGCAAGGAATTGCAAGCGTTCGCCCTGCTTCCGAACGGCACGAAACAAGGCCTCTTTCTTATCAAGGATTGGAACTTTGATTGGCAGGGAGACTATCGTTACCGCCTTCCGGTCTTTCTGCCCAAAGGATCGAAGCTCAGCATGCGGTTCACCTATGACAATTCCACGAACAACGTGCGGAATCCCTTCAACCCACCACGGCGCGTCAAGTACGGTCTGCAATCGACCGACGAGATGGCCGAAGTTTATTTGCAATTGCTCGTCCGAAATACGAACGATCTTTCGGCGCTCGCTGATGACTATAGCCAGCGCGTTTTTCGGGACAGCATCGCCTACAACAAGTTTCTGCTCAGCTCGAATCCGGATGATGCAAAAGCCCACAATGAGTTGGGCAAGGCGCTCATGGCTCTCGGCAAGAGCGCTGAAGCACTCCAGCATTTTCGGAAATCGGTCGCGGCGCAGCCAGACTTCGACGAAGCTCATTATCACTTGGGCTTGATCCTCGAAGAACAGAAGAAGTGGAACGAGGCCAGAAAGGAATACGAAATCGCGCTTCGCCATAACCCGGACAATTTTCAGGCACACAATAATCTCGGTTTGCTTCTCCTGAAACATGGCTATCTGACGCTGGCGGAGTCGCATTTCCAGGCCGCGCTCCGCATTAACCCGAACGACGAAATCGTGCATTACAACCTCGATCTGCTGGCCAAGGCCCGAGCCGCGGCGAAAAAGCCGTGACCGATCAACACCCAGCTTGATTTTGCCCGTGAACGTGAAGGCAGGGCGGCGTTGCTGCGCCGCCTGCATCAAGATCACGCGTTTAACCAGGCGGCGCAGCAACGCCGCCCTGCCAGCGAAATGGTTCATGGGCTCAATGCGCGAGATTTTGTTTCAGAGAAATCTCTCTATGATGTTTGCATCGTTCCTCGCGTCTATCGTCCTAGCTGTCCTTGCGGAGGAAACAGCCGTTCAAACGACGACTGTTCGGCAACAGCCGGACCGCATTTTCGGAAGTGCCGCGGCGACCGCCCATCACCGCGGCGCTCCTTGGACGCGACATGAGATCGATAGCTCGTCGCGCGGCGCCGATGGCGTGAGAATGGCTGACGCGAATGGCGACGGCTTCCTCGACATCGCCACCGGGTGGGAAGAAGGTGGAATGGTCCGGGTTTATCTCAATCCTGGGCCAACTCGAGCGCATCAGCGGTGGCCATCCGTCACAGTCGGAAATGTTCGATCAGCGGAAGACGCTGTTTTGGTTGATTTAGACAGTGATGGAGCCATGGATGTCGTCAGCAGTTGCGAGGGGAAAACTAAGACGATGTTTGTCCATTGGGCGCCCGAGGCCGGCAAATACTCGAATCCCGGCAGTTGGACGACCGAGCCATTGCCGGCTTCTCAAGGCGCGATGCAATAGATGTTCTGCCTCCCAATGCAAGTGGACGGAAAGCACGGACTCGATTTGGTCGCAGGAGGCAAAAACGAAAAGGCCGCGATCGGTTGGTTCGAGGCCCCCGCCAATTCGCGGCGGCTCGCCGATTGGAAGTGGCATCCGCTTTGCCAAGTGGGCTGGGTAATGTCGCTCGTGGCCTCGGACATGGACGAGGATGGCGACCTCGACATTCTGGCCTCGGACCGCAAAGGCAGCCAAAGCGGTTGCTTTTGGTTGGAGAATGAAGGACCAAACGCCGGCAAGCGAATGCCTTGGAACATTCATCGCATTGGCGGGTTCCGACAAGAAGTTATGTTCCTGACGGAAGCAGATTTGAACCGTGACGGATTGCGGGATATCATCGTCGCCGTCCGGCCGCGCGAGATAATTTATCTGCGCCGCTTGGACCGCCGAGGCAGAGCCTGGGAAACGCACCCGATTCCTCTGGCGGAGAACACCGGCGGATCCAAGGCTGTGAATGCCGGTGACATCGACTTGGATGGGAAGCCTGATCTCGTGTTCATCTGCGAAGGCGCAACCCCGCCGAAGTCCGGCGTGCTCTGGCTTGCGTTTGACAAGTCGCCCCTCCATGCCTCTTGGACCGCTCACGAAATCAGCGGATCGGACGGCATCAAACATGACTTGGTGCAATTGATCGATCTTGACGGCGATGGCGATCTGGATGTGATCACCTGCGAGGAGACGAAGGGCCTGGGAGTCTTTTGGTGCGAAAACCCAACGGTTCGCAAGGAATAGCCGAACGCGCTAAGAACGGTACGAACACAGCAAACTTTCCACGACGCGTTTTTCATGGCGGAATGGCAGGATGGCAGACGGCGCCTCCCGAGGTTCGGCACATCGTAGCGGCGGGCATCCCGCCTGCCGTAGAGCCGAGGCATCCTGCCCGGCGGGTCACGCGTACGCACTAGAACGCAGCTTCCTCGTTTCAAGCGTTGCTCCGGGCGGCAAGATGCACGCCCCGTGCGGCAGGCAGGATGCCCGCCGCTACCGACAACTTCGGGATCCACTGGATGGCAGATAGCAGGCAAGAACACGCTGGCAATTGATCCCTTGCCTGAGCGATATTCACGATTGTGCGGCCAAAATCGCATCGACAAACTTACAGCAAGCGCTCACGCATCGTTGAAGCTTTGACATGGAGCGCTGCCTTAGCGACGGCGCCTCTTCAATTCGCTGCCGAGACCGAACCATCGAAAGCCGCGCTTTCGTTATTAGAATCTCATTGTGTCCAATGTCATGGCGGAGAAAAATCCAAAGGCGGACTCGATCTGACGACGCGTGAAAGTTTGCTGCGCGGCGGCGAGAGCGGAACGGCGGCCATTCCAGGCAAGCCAAAAGAGAGTTTGCTTTACCTCCAGGTCACTCACCAAAAACAACCGGGCATGCCCTATAAGCAAGACAAGCTCCCGGCTGATGCAATCGAGAGAATCGCAGACTGGATCACAGCGGGCCTTCCTTTCGATCGAACGCTTCAGAACACGAAACCAACCACTGCCGAGTTTGCATTCAGTGACACAGACCGGAAGCATTGGGCCTTTCAACCGGTAAAACGCGAGGCGCCGCCCACCCTCACCGATGGCTCGTGGGTCAAGAACCCAATCGACCAATTCGTTCTTGCTGAACTCGAGGCAAACGGGATCGTACCGACGCCCGCGGCCAGCAAAGAACAACTGATCCGCCGCGTGACATTCGATTTGATAGGCCTGCCTCCGACACCGAGCGAAACTGATGCATTCGTGAATGACAGTTCGCCAGACTCTTACCGAAAGTTGGTCGACCAGCTGCTGGCGTCGCCCCGTTATGGCGAACGATGGGGGAGACATTGGTTAGACTTGGCGCGGTTCGCTGAGAGCGATGGATTCGAACATGACACCGTCCGTCCCAATGCCTGGCGTTACCGCGACTACGTCATCAAGGCCTTCAACGAAGATAAGCCTTACGACCGATTCATCCGAGAACAGATTGCCGGAGATGAATTGTTTCCCGGCAACAATGACGCGCTGGTGGCGACAGCTTTCAACTTGCTCGGCCCCGACATGGTGGATTCGGCCGATCAGGTGCAGCGGCGTCATAATACGCTCAACGACATGACCGACACAACCGGCTCTGTCTTTCTCGGCCTGACGCTGGGATGCGCCCGTTGCCACGACCATAAATTCGAGCCCATTTCCCAGCGCGATTATTACCAATTGCAGGCCTTCTTCACACCCGCGGTTTTCCGGAATGACGCGCCCGTTCCATCGCAACAGGAACGCGCTGCTTATGACGCGGCCTGGCGGAAGTACAATGCCCAAATCACGGTGCGCGAGATCGCAGCGCTTGAGGAGCCTTATCGCGAGAAACTTTATCACGAAAAATTGGCCAAGCTTTCCGAAGAAGCGCAGTTCGCGCACAAAACACCGGCCGAGAAACGGACTCCAGAACAGATTAACCATATTCAAGAAACGGCGGAACTGGTGAAGGTCACCGACAAGGAATTGTTGGCGGCCCTGTCAGCCGACGATCGGGCGAAACATCGGAAACTGCAGGACGAACTGAAGAGAATCCCGAAACCGACTCCGCTCCCGATGACGATGGCTTTGCAGAACACGAATCGGTCGGCCGCCAAAACTCATCTTCTTTATCGTGGCGATCCAACGCGGCCAGGCGAAATGGTTGTGGCGGGATACCCGCTGATTCTCACGGCCAGGCAAGCCTCACAAGCTGCCGCCGATTCTCTATTGCAGAAGGCATCGCTTGGTCACGACCACGCGGGAGCCTCGTCTTATCGCGCTCGATTGGCGGATTGGATCGCGAGTCCAAACAATCCGCTCACGGCTCGAGTCATGGTTAACCGCATATGGCAACATCATTTCGGGCGTGGCATCGCGCCGACGCCGAGCGATTTGGGAACTCATGGCCAAAGGCCTACACACCCGGAGTTGTTAGATTGGCTGGCGAACGAATTCATCGCACGCGGTTGGAGCCTCAAGCAAATGCACAAGCTGATGCTGCTTTCCGCAACCTATCAGCAATCGAGCCTGGCCTCGAGGAAAGTGTTGAACCGTGATCCCGATAATAAGCTGTTTTCGCGCTGGCAACGAAAGCGTCTCGAAGGGGAAGTCATTCGTGATAGTTTGCTCGCCATTAGCGGAGAGTTGAACAGCACGATGAGCGGTCCCGGCGTATTCCCTCCGATTCCGGCCGATCTGTTCAAGGGCGCCGCGGGTTGGACGGCCAGCACCAACGTGCATGAGCACGCCCGTCGCAGCCTTTACATTTTCGCACGCCGAAATCTGAAGTTTCCATTCTTGGAAGTGTTCGATGCGCCGGACAGCAACTTAAGCTGTCCCTCGCGCGAGCGGAGCACGTCCGCTCCTCAATCGCTGACCCTTCTCAACGCAGATGAAGTGATGGCCGCAGCAAGAATTGCCGCTGCCCGAATTACGACTGAATTCGCTTCCACGCGCGATCGCGTGGTGCTGGCGTATCGCCTGATTCTGGGGCGACGTCCGTCGGCGCAAGAGCTGTCGTTTTCAGAACAATTCCTCGCCAATTCGCCGTTGAACGAACTCTGCCGCGCCTTGTTCAACCTGAATGCGTTTGTGTATGTGGAGTGACCGGGCAGGACAGGCGTCTCGCCTGTCCCTGGAGTTTGGAAATTCTGCAAGGGACTTAAGTTCAACCCCCAAATGTTCTAACTCCAGAGACAGGCGAGACGCCTGTCCTGCCTCACGCGGACACACCAAGCCGTCGGAGCAACTCTTTCACCGCATCAGACCCGCCAATTTTTTCCGGAGGCTTCGCTTTGGCTTCGAGCAAAGCCTCGATGGTTGCCGCCTAGCCCCCGGTCTTTCGATGCCAGCCATGCGCGGAACCGTGGATTGCCCAACCGACCGGTGTCGCATTAAAGTCGGCATCCTTCTGTTCGAGCGGAGGATTGTAACGGAGGAGCAACCGAACCATTTCGGCATTCCCGTGAAAGGCCGCCCAATGCAGCGGAGTGGCTCCGTGCTGGCCCGCCGCGCCCGCAGGCAATCCTGTCGCTAACATCAACCGGACCGCCGCGAGATTATTGTTTCGTGCAGCGTCGGCAACCTGCCGATGATAGGCCTTCAGCACGTTGTCGGCGATGCCAGGCGGCTGCCTGAGCAAGGCGTTAACCGGGTCTTCATCGCCCAACCAACATGCCGCGATCAATCTGACATCGGGCGGACTGCGATCCATGAGCAACTGGAAGACCTCTTCATGTCCGAATTGTTTAGCGACATCGTGCGCGGAAACGTAACAGCCGAGCATCCATTGATAAATCGTTCCGCCGCTCCGCGGATTCCGTTTCGGGAAATACTCGTCGTTCACGCGCACTCGAACGCAGTCGGGATCGGTGTCCAGATGTTTCCGGACCAGCGCCGCGTCGCCGAGGGCGGCTGCCATGAGAATATCCGTTTTGCAGCCGCGCTGAATCAGGTAGCGCAGCACCGGTTCGCGATCGCGCACCATGTATTGCGCCGGTGTCGATTCGTGGTCCACATCGCGCGCATCGATGTCAGCGCCGTGGTCGAGAAGGTATTCGGCGATTTCCACCGTGCTGGCAAAATGCAGCGGAGTTTGGCCATCACCGCCGCGCGCGTGCGCGAGTTCGGGCTGCGCGGAAACCAGCTCACGAAGGCGGCCAATCATGTTCAAGCGTGCCGCTGCATGGACGTCCACGACGGCGCCGCGATCAATGGCGTGCGCGGCCAAATCTGGATCGGCAAAATCAAGCAGGCCGAACCCGCCGGCCCACCAGCGACTTCTCGCGTTGATGTCAGCCCCAGCCGCGAGCAACAAATCCAGCATCTCACTGCTGCGCACCAAGGTGATTACCGGTGAATCGAAAGCGGCGGCCGGTTCATTGATCCTGCTTTTGAACTCCGGATTGCGCTCAAGCAACTGACGAGCGCGCGAGACTTCGTCCGCCTGAATCGCACATACAAATTCCTCACCAGGCTCTTTCATGTCAGATAGTGGTGTGCCGGCGATTTCCGCACAAGCGCGGGCATTCGGCAACAGGAAATGATGCTCATTGGCGAACGGTGGGCGCACCTGACACCACCGATCAAGACGAGCGGCGGTCGTAACGCAGAGTTTCACTCTGCCGTATCGCCGACTTGTAGTCGGCGCCGCTTCTCGCCAGAGCTTCCGCAATTCCACGAGATCATCCAGAGTCGCGCGCCGCGTCTGGTAATTCGAAGCGCTCATCGCAGATCACGTTTCAAATCGGTGCCGTCTCTCGAGGTAACGCGTTCCGATTGAAATAGGCAGCGTCAAGATCAGGTAGCCGATCGCCAGAGGAATGTAACTTTCGAGGGTGCTGAACGTAAATGAATTCACTTCCTGAGCATTCAAGGTGAATTCACTGATCGAAATGATGGAGAGCAGCGATGAATCTTTGATCAATGAAACAAACTGGCCGGCCAAGGGCGGAAGCGTTTGACGCAACGCTTGCGGGAAGATGATGTGTCGATACGTCTGCGCGCGCGTCAATCCGATGGCCTTGGCTGATTCGAGTTGCGACTTGCCCACGCTCTCGATCCCAGCGCGGATAATCTCGGAAATATACGCGCCGCTGAAGAAAGCCAGCGTCAGGATGCCGACCAGGTAACGATTCTCCACATGGAACGCATCAGCGACGACATAGAAGAAAATGAGAATCTGAACGAGCAACGGTGTTCCGCGAACGACCTCGACGTAAATCCTGCTGAAGCACTGGAGCGGAAGAAAACGGCTCCGGCGCGCCAATGCGAAAGAAAGGCCGACAACGGTGCTCAAGATCAGCGCAGCTATCGAAACTAAAATTGTCGTGAACCAACCTTGAACAAACTTTTGCCGGTACTTGAGGACAGACGCCCAATCCCAGTGATAGTTCAATTGGCTGAACGAAAAATAAAACACCAACGCGATCAGGAGAAAAGCGAGCGCGAAATTGAGGACCCGCACGGACCGGGAGATCGATTGTCCCGGATTGGTTGGCGCAAGAAATACTCGGAAAACGCCCACGGTCAAAAGTAGAAGGGATAACCCATCTGGCGAAAAGCCTCTTTTTGTTCTTTCAAGTAGCGGTCACCCAATGCTTCAAAACCATTCTTGGCGCGGAACTCTTTGAGGAATTGATTGATTTGATCGCGCAATTCGCCATTCCCTTTCCGGATTCCAATGGCCCAGGACTCTTCCTGGAATGGCTTCAGGAGCGGCCGGGTCGTTTCTTTGTTACGCTGCCAATTCTTGAACGTGGACATCTGATCGTAAATGAAAGCGTCAGCTTTGCCTTGCACAACCTCGAGGACGCAAGCGGCCTCTTTGTCCAGAACAAGGACCTTCGCCTTTTTGATTTTCTCAGCCGCATAAGTGTGGCCGGTGGTTCCTTTCTTGACCGCCAATGCTTTCCCGGTTTGATCGAGATCCTGGATCGATTGAATGGACGAATCCTTGCCCACGAGCAGGCAAAGCCCCGTCTTCAAATAAGCATCAGAAAAATCTATCGAACGCGCGCGCTCCGCCGTCGCGGTCATCGAGGAAAGAATCAGATCGATCTTGCCCGTCTTCAAAGAGGGAATCAAACCGTCGAAGGGCAAGTTCTGAATTTCCACGTCACGCTTGAGGAACTTGCCCAAGGCATGGGCGAGATCGACGCTCACTCCAGTGGGCCGGCCCTTTTCGTCAGTCATCTCGAAGGGTGGATAAGCCAATTCCATCCCGATTTTTAGAACGTTGCGTTGTTGGGCTGGCAAGCTCTCGGCAAGCCCGCCGAATAACACACTGAACAAGATGAACGCACGAGCGAGACGATGCCGTGAACGCAGGAGAATTTGCATAGCTGGGTGACAATACCGTTTCGACGGAAGAAGTGCGATTGTTTTGTCTGGGTTTGTCTGGGTGTGGATCGTAGCGAAGAGTTTCAATAATCTTCAATCTGCGGCATTGCATCACTTCCTCATCCAAACCGTCGCTTCGGCGACGCTCCATTGGAATTTTCTGGCATGTTCACGAATGAGGAATGGCAAGTCTTTGCGAGATGCCAGCCAGAAGTCAGAGTTGAGGATTCCTTGGATGGTGTCCAGTGTCTTGACCGGGTGACCGTTTCTCTCGAAGCCTCCGAGCCAGTTTTGACGCGGCGTGAAATCCTCCAGCCATGTGCAGGGAGACGTGATAATGAGCTGCCCGCCGCTTTTCACGACGTTCGCGAGTTGCTCTAAACAGCGCTGCGGTTCGCGCAAGCGATCGATCAGATTGGCCAGCAGGACAACGTCGAACTGGCCAATCTCGTTCGGCAGATTCATCGCATCGCCCTCATCGAAAACAACACGAGATCGGTCGATGTTGAGCGGCACTTGCGCCGTTGCCTGAATCGTCAATGAACCCTCATCGGCGAAGCGGTAATCGAGAGCGCCGCTCGTTTGCAATTGGCGACTGGTGGCAATGAACCGGTGCGAGAAGTCGAGGCCGATAACTTCCCGGCAAAAGCGGGCCAACTCGAAGGAGGAACGACCGACTGCGCAACCGAGCTCCAGGGCCCGCGCGTTGGAGCCTAAGCCGTCGGTTATCAAACAGTCTTTAACGCAGCGAACCGGAAAATCGAGCGCATCGACGGGCCCAAACGCGAAAGGCAATACTTGCTTGGGCAGCCCGTAATGAAAGAGGAGATATTCCGCGAACGCCCGATCGGATTCGTAAAAACTGCCGCTCATATCAAACCGCAGACTTCGTAGGACAGGGCGTCCCGCCTGTCCAAGTGCACACCAGCGTTGAGACAGGAGAGACGACTGTCCTTTCATTTCCGGCGGGATCGGCAATTACGCCGCTTCGGTGTGCACAGTTCCCGCAACAATGGACGTTGAAGCGGCGTAAACACCGCGCTCCTAACATCCGGAACATTTACGCAGGTGTCTCCAAAAGTTTGCGCAGGTACGAAGCGGGCTCGTAATGATCAATCACGGTGGTTGTCTCGCCATTTCGATACATGCGCGCCTGTGCCACGGCGATCTCCGGTGTCTTCGTCGGAGAAAAGAGGATGTCATCGTGCGTTGCGTTCTTCGCCAGCGCGAAACGATCAGGTGTCAAATGTCCGCCCAAGTGATCGCTGCGGCCGGTCGCGATGTGCAAAGTTCCCAAAATCTTTTCGTCCTGAATATCGCGGCCGGAGGGCGGCAGTTCCTGCGTTCCAAAGCCAAGCTCACCCAACTCGCCCGTCACCGGGTCAAGAGCGAGCTTCCGGTTGTGCGCATCCACCACGCTCTGCTTCCCGCGCAATAATCTGGCGCTGCGGATGCGGCCTCCGGTCACCTCCATCAAACCAATCGTGCCGTCTTCGTAACGCATCGGGAAAAAACCCTCCGCGCCCGTTGGGACAAAGTAAACTTCGCCGGCCGGAAGGTTGGCGACGTCCGGCTTTTCGCCGCGGCAAAGTCCGTGACTTTTCTGAGCCTCCTGTCCGCTGCATGAGAGACTGAGCGTCTGTTTTGTTCCCAATGCTTCAAAGTCGATTTCAAATCGGTCAGCGCGCGTCAAACCTCGCCGAAGCTTTTCAGCCTGGCGGCTTGCTTCGTTGTAATCGACGGCCAAACCAGTTCTCAAAATGATGTCGTTCAACCCGTGCAAAGTCGCTCCGCGAAAACCGAAGCGCTTGGCAAACGCCGTTAACGGCGCCGTCGCCGAGAAGGTAGAGATGCACAGAAGAATGTTAAAGTGCGGATAAATGTCGGCCTCGAATTTCAGTTCGCGGCCGCTGAGGTCAAAAGCCGTGTCTGGCAGATCCAGATTGCTTCCGCCTGTAACGCAATAGGCAAACAGATCGCCACCCTCCAATTTCAGCTCGGCTAAGCCTCCGTCCTTTAGGCCGCGGTAAAAAATATCATGCGCGTATCGCTGAATGGTTAAGGCGGGATTGGGCAAAAACGCGCAAGCCTGGACCTCCTTCGGTTCGGGTAGATCGATCAGAATGCCGATCCGTTCCTGAGCTTTCGGCGCGAAGACAGTGCTAAGCAACCTGGTTAAGCTGAACGGCGGAAATTGTCTGACAGATTTACCCATATCAAGCTGCTAATAGTAAGCAAGCCCCAACGAAGTTCGAATCAAAATAATTCGGAATTCGTTCGAGCTACGTTAGCCCGGTCACACTTCAGGTCAATTCTGCATTTCATTCCGGGAGCGCGGACCGCTGAGTCCGCGCGTTTTTCCCATCTGCAATTGCGGACTTGACTGGGGAATTGGTAAGCGTTCATTTCAGATTATGACTTCCATCACTCGACGCCAATTCATCCAAACAGGAGCTGCAGCTCTGGCGTGCTCTAGTTTGCCGGGCCAACTGCAAGCAGAATACAAGAATCTGAAAATCGGTGTGACCGATTGGAATTTGCAACATGCCGCCAAGCCAACCTCGGTCGAGTTCGCCAAGGGCATCGGGTTTGATGGAGTGGAAATCAGTTTGGGGAGAGCCAAAGATCATTTGCCTCTGGGCGATCTTTCTTTGCAGGAAGAATTCCTCGCCCAGGCGAAGCAACACCAGTTTCCCATTGCTTCCACGTGCCTCGATATTTTGCACCAGAATTATCTCAAGAATGATCCGCTCGGAAAACGTTGGGTGGCCGAATCGATTCCGCTCACGAAAAAGCTCGGCGCGCGCGTGATTCTGCTGCCGTTCTTTGGCAGAGGGAAATTCGAAACCAAAGCCGAAATGGATTACGTGGGCGACTTCTTGAAAGAGATGGGTGCCGAAGCGGAAAAGGCAGGTGTCATCCTCGGCATTGAAGACACGATTTCGGCTGAAGATAATGTGCGAATCCTCGATCGTGCCCAATCGAAAGCTGTCCTGGTTTACTACGACGTTGGGAACAGTCAGAGCAACGGCTTCGACATCTACAAAGAAATTCGCTGGCTTGGGAAAGATCGCATCTGCGAATTTCACCTAAAGGATAATCCGAGGCTCATGGGGAGCGGGCTCATCGATTTTCCGAAAGTCATTCAAGCGATTGTCGATATTGGGTTCAGTGGTTGGGCGCATTTGGAAACGGTCGCGCCTTCCGGCAATGTGAAAGCGGATATGACGAAGAACTTGGGCTATATTCGCGGGCTGCTCGCGAAACACTAATTGCCCCGTGAATTGAATTTCGCAGGACAGTGCGTCTCGCCTGTCCAAACAGGTGCACCAATCAGACAGGCCGGACGCGCTGTCCTACAGTAGTTCAGTCAGTCGGCTTCATTAGAAGCAACTCTGCCTAGCAAGAGCAAGAGTTCGCCTTTCGCTTCGAATCGAACAATAGAACGTGTCAAGTCGGCGAGTGCCGGTCTATTTCACTTTTTTGTACACTTCGAGCGCAGGCTTTTGCCCGTCGCGATCCTTGTCGAAATTCGAGGCGACCAACCACGAGTCCCCGTCCAGCATGTAAATAGAAGTTCGGTCGTCATCGACGGGTTGAAGGTCTGATTCCGAAGCGCCGCCCTTGATATTCGTGAACTTGATCGAATTGAATGCGCCGAGTTTGGCAAGTTTGATCTCTCCTTCGGCATAGATTTGAACGCTGTCGTCGCTTCCCAGAAGACGGAACTTGAATTTGTCTTTCTTGATTTCAATGACTTGCTTGTAAGATTGTCCTTGGTCGTTGGTCTTGCTGACCGACCATTTGCCTTCCAATTTGCTCAGGTCATCAGGGTGAGCGCTGAGGGTTCCGAGAACGAACAAGGAAAGGACAGTGGCGGATTGGAGGAGTCGTTTCATAGATGGGGCCGATTAACTCTTCCGCTGCGAGAATTGCAAGCCCTTTTTTGGCCGCGATCCGCATTTGGAATGGCAGGAGCGGACGGGCATGCACCGCTGCTCCGCTCGAACGTGCAGGACCGCAGCGCCTACGCTGCGGTCCTGTCCACGCCGGGGCAAGCGGCTAGTCTTACTTTACTCGCGCGCGGTAGAAACCAAAGGAACGCGCTTTCCGCGTCGCGTCAGTTTCTGTGATTGGCACCGCTTGGCCAGTGCCGGCTACAGCGGGCATGATGACTTGCCAGGCTTTCAAGTCTTGTGAGTATTCGACGTCGTACTTTGCTCCGGCCGTTGTTTGCAGCGTCATGCTAAAGGCGCCATTCGCGTAGGCGCCCGTCAGTCTCGGACGATCGCCGGTTGGACCGCCCGCAGCTTGACTTGAAAAAACCAGAGGGCCGTATGTGTACTCATGATGAGCTTGTCCAGCCCATCCGATATGCGAGTAATCACCGACACCATCGTCGTCATTCACCGCAATATGGAATCCAATCGAGTCACCGTCTTTGGGCGAGCCTAGGGATGTTTTGGGAATCCTGAATTCGACTTGATAGCCTGTGGCTGTGAGCGAGCCGGCGCCAGACCAATGAACGCCTTTCTGTGCGTCTTTGGAAGGCGATCCATCATAAAAGAAGCCTTTGTATGTTTGCGTGTATTGACCTTCAAAGACGCCGCCGCCGAGGCCCGTGCCGCCGCCGAAGTTTTTGCTGTTATCGACGTCAAAAAATAGCTCGACGCTGTCATCTTCCCAGGTAGGCAGGTCAGGCATTTGTGCGTCGTTCGACTGATCGGTGCTGACTTTTTCGTCGGTGACATCGACGGCGAAATAGATCGCGTCGTTGTCATGAACGGCGTAGGCCTTGTACTCGAGATCTGTTAACGGAATATCATTATCAGCGCCTGGAATGTAAACGACGCCGAGCTGCGAATTGACGCGGATTTCCCTGGCGCCTGGATATTCGCTAAGATTAATCTTTCCATCGGGATTCGGAGGCGTCGTAACTTTGAAGACGGTGTGAGTTGGGGGGCCGACCACCAAGTTGCCGTAGGTCACGGGCTGGTGTGGCTTGCCCTTCCAGGACAATTGTGTGTCGGTGGTTGCGCCGCCGCCATCATCATCATTGACCGCGACGGTGAAACCGAGAAGATCACCCGGCTTCGGGTTGCCCAAGGTTGCGAGAGAGATGCGAAACTCGGCTGCATATCCAGTATCGGTGCGAGCGGTTTTTGCGAACCAAGCCGCGTTCGCGCCAAAACCAGGGTCACCGGCCTCGGCCTCGCGATAGGCATTATTCGCGGTGATCACATATTGTCCACCCTTCTGCGTCTTGGCCCATCGGTCGGCGTTCGCGTTCGCCGGATCGACAAAAACCTCGACGCTATCATCCTCCCACGTATTTCCATTCTTGGAGTCAGCGGCGGCGGTATCCGTCTGCACGTCCTCGTCTTTCACAATCACGGCAACGTAAAGGTTTTGGTCATCGAAGCCTGCATAAACTTTAAAACTCAGGTCGTCGATGTTATCCGGATTCTGGCCGGCGGTGAGTTCACCGCCGCGAATTCCATCCGCCGCGAAGCCTCTATCATCCGGAAACACGTGCCAATAGTCGCTATTGCCAGCCGCAAATCTCCATTCGTTCGCGTCCTTAACATTGACTTCGCCATCAATGACTGGGGCTGTGATCTTGAGCGCGTACTGGGTGCGGGTCGCATCCAAAGTCGTCGCAGCAAATGAAACGACGCAGGCAAATGCCGCTAACGCAAACAGCGGCATCGACTTGCTGAGAATTGGCCAGCGCCTTGAATGGATGTGAAACTCGGCATCAAGGGATTTCGTACTTCTTATTTTCATACTTACAGGGAGGATTTCTATTTCAAACGTTATCAGCAAACAAAGCATGAGAGCTAGCTTGCTAAGACGGCAGAAGCTAATCCCGTCTTGAGAGTTAGGCAAGAGACGGCTTATCAAATCTTTGACAGCGTCCTGGCGGAATTGCGCCGATCCGCAAACCTCGTCGTGCTTGACATAGCCTCAAGGCAAGATCGATTCGCGTTGATAGATTCCTTCATTAGAAGGTCAGGGAGTTCAGTTCCCCAGATCGAGCAACTATTCCCATCCGAATTCCATATCTGCGCCTGATTGTGTGCAGGCGGCAGCCACGGTAATCTCCTCTCACGTAAACAAACGAATAGCCAGAAGTTCGGAAAAGAGGCGGCGGCGAAAAGGAGGTGCGTGGCCTTTTTTCTTCTGGTTTACCAGCAAGCGCGCCAGCGATTTCCGATTTCTCACTTTGCTTTGCTGTAACTCAGGCCATCTGACCGGCGTTATTTATGGATTTGGCGATGTGGCGGGCGCGGTGTCGTGTGCTTTCGGTTTAGCTGCCTTGATCAGTTCGTCCACCAGCTCTTCCGTTTTCCATTGATTGGACACAAAGATTTTTTGCACGCGTCCCTCAGCATCGATCACGGCGGTGCGGAGCTTATGATCCCAGCTCTCACCCTGTTTATAGACCGGAAGATTGAACTGGTCGGTAATGGCATCGATGTCGATCATCGCGCCGGTCACAAAACTCCAGCGTTGAGGATCGTACTGATAACGGCGCGCGTAGCTTTTCAAGACGTCCGGCGTGTCAAAATGCGGATCAAAAGAAACCGTCAGCAAATGCCAATTGGTCGGGGCGTTCGGCATCGCGGTGAGTTGCTGATGGACGGCCGCAAAATTCTTCGACATGAGCGGACAAAAATCAGGGATAGGACACCTGGTGAAAATAAAATTTAGGGCGAGCGCTTTGCCTTTGAATTCACTTAAGCTTACCGCTTGTCCAAGTTCATTCGTGAAACGGTAATTCGGCAAAGCATCACCAACCTTTAATGGTTCAACCTCTCTGACCTGGCGAACGGACGGCCGCGTCGGCGCTTCACTCTGCGGCGTGCCGCCACCAGTCTTTGTAATCTGATCAATCCACGAGGAATCTGACGTTACAGACAGCCTAAAAGTAATTGTGTCGCCAGTTTGAAGCTCTTTGACTTCATTGGTGTCTTTGACATTAAAAGGCATCGTCATCGCCGCCATGTAGCCAGGTATCGCCTCGTGTTGGACCTTGATTGTTTTGTCAGCCGCGTCCAGACCTTTGACCACTCCCTTGACCGTAAAGGTGCGTTCATTCGTCTCAGCTTTGTCCGCTTGAGCGGACGACTTATTGGGCTTATCGCCACAGCCGCCTAAGACCATGGCGAACAATGCAAGAGTTATCACCGCGAATCGTTTCATACGCACACAATAAAATCATTCCGCGAGCTCCCGCAAACGAATGTTGCGAAACCGGACCTCCAAAGCCTGCTCTCGCTGACCCACTCCGTGCACTTGAAGACCAATGAGTCCTGACGAGACGCGGCCATCCTTTAGATCGGCGGCAGGCACATCGTTAATCCAGGTTTTGATCGAATCGCCGCGGCACTCGACACGAAACTTGTTCCATTCTCCGTGCTTGAAGGCGTTACGTGCCGCTTCATTGTTTTTGAGATCGTTCAACCAACCGCGCGCGCCTTCCTCGTAAATGCCGCCGGTCCATGCGCGCTTTGACGTGTCGATTTCCACTTGCAAACCATGAACGCGCCCCGGTCGAACTCGGATGCGCTTGCCATTGCCTTCGAATTCGGTCGCTTCGTCGAAGCAATGACTGCGAATTTGCACGCCGGAATTGAGGCCTTGGTCCACCTTGAACTCCAGCTCGAGCGCGAAGTCGGAGAATTCTTTCGTTGTGCAGAGGAATGAATTGGGCGTATTCGGGACGCATGTTCCAATGATTTGGCCCTCTTCGACGCGGTATTTGGCATTGCCGCCGCGCTGTCTCCATCCCTCCAATGTCTTTCCATCAAAGAGCGAAATCCAGGGTCGACCTTGGGTCGGGTCGGCTTTGGCGGTTCCCGGCCGGACGACACTGAGAAACGCCGGCAGCAGCGCGATGATCCATATGGGAATCGTCTTCATAAAGAGAGCTCGAACTGATTCGTTTTTCCTATTTTTACCAGTTGTAGAACGTGCGCCGGACTATGGCAAACAATAGCGCGGCCGTATATCGATCTTTTGTTTCTATTCTAGCGAGCGCAACGCAGACTTTCAGTCCAGCCTGCAAGTTCTTAGGTTAATGCTTATGTGTTTGGAGGCTTGCCTTAAGGCTGGAACTGCGGCTGAGGGGATGCAGGGTTCGAAGAAGCAGCTGGGATAAGTCCGAGTCGCATTCGCCGTTTCGTGTCATACAAGTACGGCGCTTCAACATATTGCGGCTTGATCTCGCTGGGATCGCGGCCTCCTAAGGAAACGAAATGATTTTTCAGCGATTGCGGTAGATCACGTGTCTTGGTCGCGTCCCAGACGAGCAGAGGCGAAGCACTTTGGGCGGCGATCTTCTGACGAATTTCTGGAACAGAGATCACTAGGCTAGGGAAGGTGAGGCGCAGGTTTCCCCCGATCCATCGATCCTCAGCAATGATGAGATCCGGCGTCAAACCTAAGGCCCGGATTTGATTGGCCAATTCGCGGAATGGGCTGTTCAGGCGTGTCGGGCGTTTCAACATGGGTGCAGACGCCACACGCGCCGGGAGGCTGACAAGCACGGCGAAAGCAACCAAGCCTGCCAGTACGCTCAAGCAGCGCCATCGCGATCGGTTGATTGAGCCTTGGACCATTGCAACCAAGAGGACCGGCAAACTGACCAGAATCGGCTGGAACCAACGCTCCTTGAAGTTTGTTACCGGAAGAAACATACCGGCCAGGATGAGACCGATGAGAATGAAAACGAGTTTTCTGGCGATCAATTGGGTGAACAGTCTCCTCGAGGACTCATCCAACCTCGAAACGAGCGCAGGACCGGCCTTTGGCGATCTCCAGAACAAAGCGAGATAAAGGACGAGCAATGGACCGGAAAACAAGCCTGCCGAAAGGAAGAGCCGAGTCAGCCAGGTCAGAAAGGAAATCAAACCTCTCCCATGCTCGCTGAACTGAAATTTGCCCGCGGTCGAAAAAACCAGCTCCGGATTGCGATACGTCCAGAAAAGATGCGGCAATACAAGCAAGGCGGCAATTGTTAGTGCGCTTAAGATACGCCGGTCGAAGAGAAGCTTCCGAGTCCGTTCTAAGGAAAGGGCTGCGGCAGCCAAACCGCCTGCGACGACGAGATAGTTGTATTTCGCCAGCACACCAAGCCCAAGAAGGAACCCAAGCACGATGTACATCCGCGTCGAAGGACGTTCGATCAGGCGAAAGAATCCGAACAATGTGCCCGCAGAAAGGGTGGAAGCGAGAACCGAATGCGTCAGGTCCCGCTGCGATTCCCAAGCAAACTGCGGCAGGAAGAACAAGGAAAGCATCGCTGCAAATGCACACCTCGTGTCGCGGGTGATCGCATATCCGCTCATGAACGTGAGCGCGCAGGTGGCGAACAGAAGGATGTTCTTAACCAAAGCGAGCGCGAATGTGTTCAGGCCGAAGAGAGAAAATGCCAGCGCTTGAATCCACGCGTAAAGAGGCGGCTGCGGACCATAACCCCAACTGAATCTTTGTGTGAGGATCAGTTGCTCGCTTTCGTCCAGGTCAACTGTATTCGAGATGAACGTCCGGCTTAGAAGTTGAAGGCCAAAATAAACGGCGAGAAAGGCGAAGGCGTGAGCAGGCTTTAGCGTCGCGGTGTTCTTCTCGCTGCGGGGTGTTTCGACCGCGCTGGAGGCAGAGTCGTCAATGTTCATCAACGCGAGGAGCTATTTAAGCGGCGGGCCAGGGAATTGGAAGAAGGTTTCGAGCTTTGCCGCGCAGATGCCAAGATTTTTGCCAAGAGTGACAAAATCATGATGGGACAAAATTCTTTATCAGCAACGCCAACATGCTGCCAGGAAGGCAACGCATCAGAGGCATCATTTTGTCCAACATGACTCAACATGATTTTGCCTTCCCCTTTCGGGCGGCGATCTGTTCGTACAATGCGACGATCTGTTCGGCGTGCCGTCGCATCGAGAGAAACGGCCGCAACGTCAATGCGTTGTCGGACATCTTCCGCCGGAGGTTGGCATCGGCCAGCGCGGCCAGCGCTTGGGCCAGTGCGCCGACTGAATCGGGTGACTCGATGACGAATCCATTCTCGCCATTCTTCAGGCAGTCCGATGCGCCGTTAAAAGCCGTCGTGATATAAGGCAGTCCCAGCGACAAGCCTTCCAGAACGGCTCGAGAGCAGGGATCGTAATAGGTTGGCAACACCCCTGCGTCACTGGCCAACGACAAATCGCGGACATCCGAACGCCGACCCAAAAAATGCACGCGAGCCGCAACGCCGAACTTTCGCGCCAAATGTTCGCAAGGCCGCGGCGAGTCCTTCCCCGCCACCAACAATTGCCAACTCGCAGCGTTTGGCTCCGCCAGGGCTTCAATCAAGTGCGTAAGACCTTTAAGGCGAAAGTTATGCGCGACGAAAATGGCGACCAGCGCTCGTTGATCGATGGCCAGCTCGCTTCGCAAACGTTCGCGAATAAGGCGGCGCTCGGACTCTGCGGGCAAACTGACGGTGACTCCGTTGAAGACTTCGCGCACGCATTCGCCGGGAACCGAATAAATCTCCCTCGCCTGGCGACTCACATAGCGGCTCAAAGGGGCGAAGAGCGGAGGAGGTTTTCGCGTGAGCAATTGCTTTTCGAGTTGGAGAAGCAACCGGTATTTTCCATTCAATCGGGCGCCGAAACGCCGCAGCGTTTGCGTTATCCAATGCCGCCGCGTTGCGATGGTGCGATTGATCGCTTCCTGGACCAGACCACCACGGGGTTGGAACAGATCGCAGTTGAGACAAGGTGTAACTGAATGCACGACGTCCCATGTGCTTGTCGCGAGGAACATGTCCGCGTTTCTGACGAAGTTATCGTAACGTGCGCGCCGGCCGAGCCCGATGGTCCCGAGTCTGTGAACTGGTGCGAGCGAAAACTCGGGTGCCGCAGACTGCGTGACCACCGTGATTTCGACGCCGCGAGCAACCGTCTCGGCAAGGAACTCCAGGGATGACCGTTCCATCCCGCCTCGGCGCGCATCCAGATGCTCGATCAAAAATGCGACTTTCATGAACGCCGGGCTTGATCGCGGCGCGCGATGGATTCGGTCTTGCGCTGGACTTTGCGCAGAACCGCCTTTTGCGACGCCGAGAGGCAATCCTGTCCGAAGTACCATTTGGCGAAGCGCAGGCGCATCGAGCGCGAAAACATTTGCCCTGAATAATTCAATTGGGCGAGGTCCTTGATTCGCCAACGCCAGACCCGCCAGCGCGGGCGAAAGACTCGTTGCAGATCGATGAGGGATAATCGCGGGGTTGCTTCAACCCAATGGACGAAAACGTGACAGAGATAAAAGTCGCGGTGACACCAGCCGAGTTCGTGAAATTTGCGGGCGAGCAAAGCGAGCTCGCGAACGAGCCGGCGTTTGCGCTGGAACGCCTCCAGATCCTTGGCGAGGAATGGCGATTGGTGCAGCGTCCGATCGATAGCATCGCCTGGGACGGCGCGCGAAACGACGAAACTCCTAGCCCTTCGTCCAAGCGAGCGTTCATAACCCCAGGCCACGGTTTCAGGCACGGAAATGCCATGCTGGGCCAGAGCGGAAGCGACCTGGACATCTCGATGGGCCGGCGTGTTGAACGACGCATCTTCGAACCATCGTTTTGCGCGGGAACCGAACCGCTCCGATTGATAACGTTTCAAGTACAGAATGTGATCGTCGCTTTCTCGGGACGCGACCAGCCGCGCCCGATAACGTTTGCCTAGTCCCGGCTTGGAGAGTGGTTCGCCAATGGCGTCGAAGAAATCAGTCGTGTTACTCAAACCAGCCGTTGCCAGCGGCCTTTGCCAGTCCGAGTGCACGAATGCGACGGCAGAACCGGGAAGGGCGACCCATTGCTCTTTTCGTTGCATGACGCAAACAGCATGCTCGCGGCGAAAGCTATGTCGAGGTTGCGTTCGTGGTGTCTGGCTTATCTTTTGGCTGATTGGATGCCGCAGGCACAACCAATGCCTTCCATAGCCGGCGCCAATCTCGCCGGCCGCGGCGGCGGCAATGGTGGATCAAAAACCTGGCCCGGTCGATAGAAGATACGCATGGCAAGCGCATCGATCCGCGGGCCAGCCTCGCCAGGCCTGCCCGCGCTCGCTCCTCGGGCATTTGGCCGAGGTAACGCAGCCCATCCAGATCAATCAGATGCGGCCTCTCGTGCGCGCGTCTAACACGATGTTCGTCTCCTTTAGGCTTCCGCGCGTGATGCCATTTCAAGACAAAACGATTCGCGCGGCCGATGGTTGCTCCAGCGTCCCTTTTGAGAATTTCGGCATTCTGCTCCATGAATCGCTCCGGGTTCCGCAGTATCGCCCGCAAGTCGTCGTTGCAAAATGCGCTTCGGACCCGCCATCGGACGCCACCCGATTCCATAGGTTGAAAATCATTGTTTCGTTTCGGAAGAGATTCAACTTCCCGCGGCAATTCCCAAGAAATCCCATTCTGGCTCAACCGAACGGAGCCCGCGGTTGAATCGTTCATGGCCAACGTGGAGGAGTCATCATCGATCCGAGCATGCGATGATTGCCTTGAGATTTCAAATGAGTTATGTAGCAGTCGCATGACGAATGTCATGACTGTCCCTTACCTTGATCTGCGCCCGCAGATTCGTTCCTTGCGCCCGGAGATCGATGCCGCCATCGCGCAAGCTTTGGACAATTGTTCGTTTTGCCTGGGACCCGACGTTGTGAAGTTTGAGCAGGATTTCGCTCGTTTCTGCCAGGCCGAACACGCGATTGGCTTCAATAGCGGGACTTCCGCGTTACACGTGGCGATGTTGTTGCTGAACGTGGGACGAGGAGACGAAGTGATTACCACGCCGTTTACCTTTGTCGCCACAAGTTGGGCGATCTCGTACGTCGGCGCAAAACCGGTCTTTGTCGATATTGAAGACGCAACCTTTAATCTGGATCCGGCGCGGATTGAGCGGGCCATATCGCCGCGCACAAAAGCTATCCTGCCGGTGCACTTGTACGGGCATCCTTGCGATTTGGAGCCGATGCTCGAACTGGGCAAACGCTACGGTTTGAAATTGGTGGAAGACGCCGCACAAGCGCACGGCGCCACCTATCAAGGCAGAGGGGTGGGCACATTCGGCACGCTGGGCGCCTTTAGCTTTTATCCGGCAAAAAACATGGGCGCTTGCGGAGAGGCCGGCGCACTGGTTACGAATGATCCGGATTTAGCCGCCCGCGCGCGAACATTGCGCGAACATGGATCAAAGGTCCGCTACTACCACGATGAAATCGGTTTTAACTATCGGATGGAAGGCATCCAAGGCGCCGTGCTGGGCGTGAAACTGAAGTATCTCGCGGCCTGGACGGCGCGACGCCGCCAAATCGCGGAACGCTATCATGAGCTGCTCGCCGACACGCCGCTGCAATTGCCTCGCGAGGCTGGCTATGCCCAAAGCGCGTGGCATTTGTATGTCGTGCGGCATGCGCGCCGGAACGAGCTGAAGGAGTATCTGGAGAAACAAGCAATCGGCTCCGCAATTCATTATCCGCTGCCTTTGCATCTTCAGAAATGTTACGCGTCTCTCGGCTATCAGCAGGGCGATTTTCCAATCGCAGAGAAAGCGGCCAGCGAATGCCTCTGTTTGCCGATCTATCCGGAGTTAACCAATGAGCAGGTTTTGCATGTCGCAAGCAAAGTAAAATCGTTTTTCGACGGGAGCTAAGGTTGCCTCCTGTCTGGTATCTGATTGCGCCGGGGTTAGCTCTGTTAGGAGCGGCGTCTCGTAAAAGCGCCGCAAACCTTCACGGGAAGAATGCGGCGCTCTTACGAGACGCCGCTACAACTGAAAAGACGCGTCCTTGAGTTGGACGAGTTGAACGAGTTGGACGTTGACCGCGAGCGGACACGAAGACTATTGTTGGATCGATGAGTTCCTTTGTGACACTCGAGCAGCTAGAGTCACCGCGAGCCTTTGGCGCGACTGCGACACGCTTGGAGAGCTTTACGAGTCGGGTCGAACGGACGACTGTCGTTCCGCCATGGGTTGCATGGGGATTCAATGCCGCACTGTGGTTTGCCGATTTGGAGACGTTTAGAGAAAGCGAAGACGAAGCGTTAGTTTCGAACGCGTATGTGGCAAAGCTCGATGCACATCGAGTGATCTTGAGTAATTTGATTTCCAGGGGAGAACGCTTGCTCTATGCCGGAAAGCAACTGGAATTACCGGCTGATTTTTCCCTCTTCTCTTTCGCTGATCTGAGGGCGGCGGTCGCGTCTCTCGAGACAACACTTCGATGTCAGCACGGAGGAAGGAATCCTCTCTCAGTCGATTTGGAAATCGAGAAATTGTTCAATGTCGAGAAATCCGATCATTGAAGCGCTTCTCGATGCTTGGTGGGATTTGGACCACAGCGAACCGGGACAAAAGCAAAGAACGAGCTGCGTCTGAACTTACTTTTAGACGCAGCGAATCGGGAAGAACCCTGTCACTAGAGACCAATTGCTCGACTACCTTCACCGTCATTACCTCGAATATCGCAACGAGAGACGGTCACGTGAAAGACTTGCGGTCGCGCGATCAGTTCCGCCGAAGTGAACGATTGAAAGCGTGTTATTCAGCGCCGGTTTGGATAAGGCCGCGATTTCCTTCAATTCGCTGCAGCTGTTAACCAATCGCTCATTAAAGATGAAGATCAGCCTCGTGGTTCCCGCTTAAACGAAGCCGCGCTTCTGTCCCAAACACTTCAGCTTCTCACCAAAGTGCTGGATGAAATGCCGCAGGAGAAAGAGATCATTGTCGTCAATGATGGTTCCACCGATGACACAGCCAAGATTCTAGAATCATTCCCGAGGCTACGCGTCGTGCATCACGCGCGGAATCGTGGCTATGGCGCTTCTCTCAAAACAGGTTCACGCCATGCCACGGGCGATGTGGTGGTGTTTTTCGACGCCGATGGCCAGCATGATCCGGTCGATGTTATGCTGATCGTGAAAGCATTCGGGCAGGCCGATATGGTGGTGGGCGCGCGGCAAGGCTTGCTCCACTCTCCCGCGTGGCGTGTTCCGGGAAAATTCCTGCTCACCAAGCTGGCCAATTACCTGACGAACCAAAGTATCCCGGATCTCAATTCCGGATTGCGCGCGATTCGACGCAGCGTGCTCTTGCAGTACCTGCACCTTTGCCCGGACAAGTTTTCATTTACCACAACATTGACAATGGCGCTTCTGTCCGAAAGCCACGAAGTCGTCTATGTGCCCATCCGAGTCCGGCCGCGCGTGGGCAAAAGCCGCGTCACGGTTTCGACTGGGTTCGAAACACTGTTGCTGTTACTGAGGCTGATCACGCTGTTCAACCCGATGCGAGTCTTTCTCCCGACCAGTATCGCGCTCATGATTTTAGGTGTGGGCTGGAGCAGCGTTTATGTTTTTGATCAACGCGGCCTGAGTGTCGGTGGCATGCTGCTGATTATGACGTCGTTGCTCATGTTTTTTGTTGGACTGATCGCCGATCAGGTGGCAGCGATTCGGCGCGAACTCTACCGGCGCGATTAGGTCTGAATGTGTGGCATAGCTGGCATTGCCTTTTCTCGCGGAAGAACTGTCCCTCCAGAATTAATCCAGCGCATGACCGACACTTTGCGTCATCGCGGGCCGGATGACAGCGGGACTTTTCTGGACGACGCTATCGCGTTAGGTCATCGCCGCCTCTCGATCATCGATCTTTCGCCAAACGGTCATCAACCGATGAGCAACGAAAATGGTTCGATCTGGACCATTTTCAACGGCGAGATTTACAACTTCGCTGAACTGCGCGTCGACTTGGTGGCACGCGGGCATCAATTCCGATCACGAACGGATACCGAAGTGCTCGTGCATCTCTATGAAGAGCGTCAGACCGAGATGCTGGAGCGGCTGAATGGGATGTTCGCTTTTGCCATATGGGACCAAGCAAGGCGCCGGCTGTTCCTCGCCCGCGATCGGCTTGGGATCAAGCCGCTCTTCTACGCGCAAACCGGCGAAGGGTTTGCTTTTGGCTCCGAAATCAAAGCTATCTTGGCTTCTGGCCTTCTGCAGCGGACCGTCCGACTGGATGCGCTTGGCCATTATTTATGGCTCAATTATTTGCCTGCGCCTCTCACGATGTTCGAAGGCGTGCAACAGTTGCGCCCAGCCGAGTGGCTCGTCTGGGAAAACGGACGCATTGAAACGAAGACCTATTGGCGATTGCCGACAGAGGTTCGTCCAATTTCTGAGAACGACGCCGTTGCGCGCTTTGACGCGCTGCTGCAACGTTCCGTGCGAGGCCAGATGCTGAGTGATGTGCCGGTCGGCGCGTTTCTGAGTGGCGGGCTCGATTCGAGCACGCTCGCTTATTACATGAAAAGCCAATCGGCGTCCGTGAAAACGTTTTCAATCGGATTCCGCGAGGAGACGTACGATGAAGCGCCTTATGCCCGCAAGGTGGCTGCCCATTTGGGAACGGAGCACCGTGGAGAAGTGGTCACTCCTGATGCCCGACAGATTTTGGATCGAATGGTTTATCATGCCGAGGAACCGATCGCCGACGCGTCGATGATCGCGGTGTGGCACCTCAGCCAAATGACCCGGAAACATGTTGCCGTGGCGCTTTCAGGGGATGGGGCCGATGAATTGCTGGCCGGCTATGAGACGTATCAGGCGAACATTTTGGCGCAGCTTTATCGGGGGCTGCCAGGTTGGATGCAAAAGTCGGCCATTGAACCGCTGATCCGCGCGCTCCCAGCGGGCGCGGGGAAATTGCCGCTGGACTACAAGTTGAAACGGTTCGTCGCAGCCGCGCATCTCTCACCGGAGCGCGCGCATTTTTCTTGGCGAATTATTTTCGACGAAGCGCTCAAGCAAAGTTTGCTCGCTCCCGACATTCGGAAAGCAATCGAGCCATGCGACACCTTCGATGTTTGTCGCGAATTCTTCGGACGCGGTCGGGGCCTGAATGAGTTCTTGGCGGTCGATACCCTGTTTTATCTGCCGAGCGATATGTTGGCGAAAGTGGACCGCATGAGCATGGCCCATTCGCTCGAAGTGCGCGTGCCTTACTTAGATCACGAGCTGGTTGAATTCGTGGCGACCTTGCCGTCTGAACTTAAGCTGCGCCGGTTCTTTACCAAGAAATACCTGATGAAGCGGCTCATGCGAGACCGGTTGCCGCACGAGATCATTCATCGCCGAAAAGCCGGATTTAACGTCCCTTTAAATAGCTGGTTCAAGGGCGAGCTGCGCGAATACGTGCATGACATATTGTCGCCGACGGCGCTCTCGCGTATGGGCTTTTTCGAGACGAAGGTTGTTGAGCGCCTTTTGCGCGAACATGTCTCGGGACGGATCGATTGGAGTTATCAGATCTATTGCCTGCTTGTCTTTGCGCTCTGGCATCAGAGGTTTATCCAGTCGCCTGATCCATTTTCCGGGCGACGTACAAATGATTAAAGCCGTAAAGGAAGCGGCGGTGCTCAGTCAGTTTCAATCCCGCGCCTGTCAGTAATGCTCCCATCTGACGTCGGTTGAAACCGTACACTTCATCTTCATGCCAATCGCGAACCCAATCCTCCCCCAATTTGAGCAGCTCCCACCATTTGTGGGCCATCTTGCTGATGAGTGGGGTCGGCATTGTAATTAGAATGTGGCCGTCCTTCGCCAGCACTCTCGACGCTTCGATTAGGACGGCTTCCCGGTTCGGAATATGGTTCAAGCAAGCCAGAAAGGTGATCGTCTCAAAACTTTTGTCCTCGAAATCTCGGATTCGCAGACGAAAGCGCGTTTCGGTTTTACACGCCAGCCTATCGCAAACTTATCGCCTTCTTGGCCGGCGCCTCCGGAGATCTGCTTGCCGCGCCGCACATTTTAACGCCGATTCTCGTGAGCATCTATTTGTGCGGCGCTTACTGGCTGTTTTTCGCGTTGGCGCAACACAAACTGGCCAGCGTCCTGACGGCGATTCTCTCTTTGCCCGCCTGGCCAACGCTAATTGATGCTTGGGGATTGGATGTTCCGAAAAACATGCTGCCTCGAAGCGTTTTCCTTGCGTTCGTTCCTTGGCTGACCCTGGGCCTCATTCGCGCTAGCCAGCGGCTGCTGCCAGCGGTCGCGATCTTTCTGGCGATTGGGTTGCTGGCCAATTTGCATCCCGTTTCGGGTTTCGGCTTCGTCCAGATACTGCTTTTAACGATCCTCCTGCAAAATAAGTTTCGACTGAGAGCCTTCAGTCGATGTGCGCTTTTGGGAATCGCTGCGGCGTTGCCCGTGATTGGCTTTGCGATTACTTACGTGAGCGGAACGCGCGTCGCGAAAGCGGATGCCGTCCCTTACCCGATTCTGCTCGATATGTTCCAATACCGTGTTGCGGTTTTTTTTCCGTTTGCCAGAGAAAGAGTGAGCGACACTTTGATTGGTGTGGCCGTGCCATCGGCTTTGGCTTTTCTCGGATGGAGGCTGCGCCGAAGAAACGGGGCTCTGGATTCGCGAGATGCTTGGTTCAAATGGTTCTTGGTCAGCACAGTCGTGGTGTCGTTCGCGGGCACGGCCGTTATTCAGGTCGCAAGCCGGGTCACAGAATCCAAGCCGTTGATTTTCGATCAGATGCGGGCGCTGCGGTTTGTTTATTTGCCCCTGTTCGCTTTGGCCGCTTATTTCCTCGCTCACATTCTGAAAGCGGCCCAAGAAGGAACGCGCGCCTGGCAGCAACGATCCATTATTGTCGTCATCACCGGCTTCGTCGTCGCGGCTTCCTTTCCGAATGGGACGCACTTCCATCGGCTCTGGAACGAACATGTTCACGCGAAAGCGAGCTTTGGCCGTGACTCGAGCGTCAAAAGTCTCGGCGAGTGGATACGCCACCATACGCCGGTCAATGCGCTGATCGATTATGATTCGCCGTTGCTGCGGCTCATCGCCCAGAGAAGCCTCGTTTTTTGCAAGAAAGATGGCGGTATTCTTCTCTATTCTGGAAGTGAGCGCCTTCGCGAGTGGCATCAGCGCTTTCTCGAAGACAAAGAAATCCCTAAAGGCGCCAGTGAAGCGCGCCTCGCCTTCGCCCGAAAATATTCCGCGGATTACATGGTCCTGGAATCTGATGGGCCGTCACTTGCCCTGCAACCGGTCTATCGAAACAAACATTTCGCACTCTACCCGGTCGCGGCAGCGGATGAGTAGGCGTTATCTGCCGGGATGCTTCGCGATCTTTGCGTGCTTCTGTCGGTGCATCCACAAGTTGTCGGTTAGGAACGCCGATGCCTTTGGCGTATCGCAGACTTTCAGTCTGCTGTATCGCTGCCGTATCGCCGATTTGTAATCGGCTGATCGTCCGCGCCTTCCCGCACCTTCCAAGGACGCTCGAACTTGCGGGCAGTCCGAAGACAATTATTTTCGATCAGCAGCGCTAGCGGGACAAACCGGGCGCGACGGGCTGAATCTACTTTTTGACAGGAGCAGAGAGGCGCGCTACCAATGCCTGGTGAACGACGAGTTGTTTCCCTCGGGACCATGGGCCGGTTTTTATAATTATCGCGGTCCCAGAGACAAACATCGCATGGACCTTTCCCTGAGCTTTGCCAATGGAACGATGTCCGGCGACGGGAATGATGATGTCGGCCGATTTGTCATCAAAGGGCGTTACGACACGGCAAGCCGGGAGTGTTACTGGACGAAAACTTACATTGGAACGCACGACGTGTTCTATCGCGGTTTCCGGGAAGGCAAAGGAATTTGGGGCACGTGGGAAATCTCAAATTTCAGCCACGGTGGTTTTCACATTTGGCCCCGGCATATCGACGAAGGCGAGGAAGAGGCAGAGTCTTTTGCAGAGGCGGAACCAGTGGACGCTATCGCCAAGGAGTCACTGGTAACGGTTAACGATAGTTCATGGAGAAACTTATGAACTGCCCTGTTTGCAACAATAGTCTTACTCCGGTTCAGGCTGGCCACGTCACCGTCGATGTTTGTGCCGGAGGGTGTGCCGGAGTTTGGTTCGACAATTTCGAGCTGCAGAAACTTGATGAACCGCACGAAAGTGGCGGGCATCTGCTGGGAAACATCGCGGCGAAAGCAGGGCTTCAGATCGACCACGCCAGCAAACGCAACTGCCCGAAATGCGGGGACATCATCATGATGCGCCACTTTTTCAGCGCCCGGCGCGAGGTCGAAGTGGATGAGTGCCCGAACTGCGGCGGCTATTGGCTGGATGCAGGTGAACTTGCTCTCATCCGCGCAGAACACCAGACGGATCGCGAGCAACAGATGGCGGTTGAACAATACGTCGAAGAGATTTCGACGAAATCGCTCGAACCATCACGCTTGGGCGGCCGCACACAAGCCGAGCGGGCCCGAAGAATTACGCAGGTGCTGCGTTTTACCATCCCGGTTCGCTATCGGACATGAGTCAGCCAGCGCTTGCCCGATCATGGCACACCCTATTGCCGTTGGAGACTTTCTTCGGTGGTACACGCATGACGCGCTCGTGCGTTGGTCCGCCGAGGATCTGGCTGCTCAACAGCGCTTCGTCAACGAACAGATGGCTGGGATGCATTGGCTCGATTGGTCCTCCGCGTCCGCAGCGCTTCAATTGTGGCAGGCCGAACACTTGGCAATGTCTGTTGCGGCGCCGGCCGAATGCGAAGCGCTTTTGCTGGCAGGCCCAATCGTTGAAATGGTGGCTCTGGAGCCTCTCTTGCGCCACGCCTCCGCTTTTTTGAAGCCGCACGGGCGGCTCGTTGGCATTATTCCGTGTTTGCGTGACAACTCGCCGGAAAGCCAGTTGTTCTCCGAAATCGCGGCCTCGATGCTTTGGCCTTATCTTACGGCCGAAGAACTGATTGAAATCTGCCGCGAACTTGGATGCGAACCGAATTCGGCGCTGACACACTTCAACCGAATTCCACAATTCAACGAGATGGTCCTAAAGGACAAGCTTGCATTCAATGGTTTCGCGGAGGTTTTCCGAGAATTGGAAAGGCAAGGTTACAATCCGATGGAGGTGGGTTGGGGCGAGTTGCGACTGGCAGCCTCATTTTTGTGCGAGCAATTTTGACGGTTTCCGTTACATTAATGTTGCGGATAATGCCGAACGAGCCTAACAAGCATTAAGCATGAGGAGTTATGAAAATTGGTCCAGTGATTCTCGCGCTCGCAGGAACTTTCAGCGTCGCCTTCGCCCAAGTCAGTCCGCCCAGACAACCGCCTATCCCGGGCAACCCTGCCTCCGGCAACAACGGTCAAATTAGAAGGCCATATTTCGCAGCGCCCACAAATGCAGCCGTCAACGCGGGAGCCGCGACAAATCTCGCGCCAGGCGCACGGCCTTTCCCGAATCGCTTCGTAGCCACAAACCTTCCGCCCGGACGAAGACTCATTCCGAACGCGGCGGCGGTGAACACGAATGCGCCACCTGGAAATTTCGTTTCCACAAATCGAATTCCGTCACGCTTGCCCGCAGGCCCTGACATGACGTATCCAGCCGCTCGTTATGCAAACCCTGTTTTCACCAGCGCCGCCAGAGCCGCGACGAATTCAACGGTGGTTTCGACGAACCAAACGCGCGCGGCGATCGCCCCCATCCAGACGCAAATGATGAATAAGCTGATTGCGGACTTCACCGCGATTCGGCCAGGAACGCCGGCGACGCCAGCTCAGAGGCAAGCGCTGATCAATACGTTGCGATCTATCGAAGCAGGTCCCTATTTTGGCAATGTTAGTCCTGCTCTAGACCAATTGCGTCCGCGTGTTGCCGCCAAACTTTCTTTGGAAACGGCCACCAAGTTAGTGGATGACCTTATTGCTGCGTGGCCTGCGAAAGGATTCACACCGCAACAACGGGCGCAATTGGCCTTAGACCTCAGCCGCACGGTCCACAGTGCCAATCTCACTCAAACCGAGGTTCAGTTGGTTGTGAATGATGCCCGAAGAATTCTTCAAAGCGCCGGAATTAGGCCGGAAGCCATCGAGACGCTGACAAATGATCTCATGGCGATTGTTAATGAAGTGAAGCCTCCGCAACCGGCCGCTCCCGCCGAAGCTGTCATTCCGGCGCCCGAGTAGGACGGGCGTCCCGCCTGTCCCGGTTTTTATTTATTGAGTCACGCTGCCTAATCTAACTAACTAACTAACATCCGCATCCGGAAAAGGCGCGCTGGCCGATCTGGCCGATAGGACGTTGCATTAAAAACTTGATTTTTTTGGTGATGAGTTTATTTCGTAAAGTCCGAATTGAACGTTTTGTACGGAGTCTCTGGAGATTCGCCTCGCGCTGCTCCTCGGTGCGAATTGACCGGCACGAAGTGTCTCCACGATTTTGCGAAACTGCACTCTAAGCTAAGCTTCTCGTAGGGCAGCGCGTCCCGCCTGTCCAAGCATTGACGTGCACCTGGACAGGCGAGACGCGCTGTCCTGCCACGCCAGTTCCTTTTGACCCGCATTGAACATGAGCCATCTGGCTGGCAAGGCGAAGGTATCATGACCACGGCGACACTGTCGAAAACCAGGCTCGAGATGATCGAAGCCGGCGGCCGGCTCTGTCAGCTGCTCGGCGTGCCGCGTTCCACCGGCCAAATCTACGGTTTGCTTTACCTCTGGCCAAAACCATTGGCATTGGATGAAATTGCGGACTTGCTCGGAATCAGCAAAGCCAGCGCCAGCGTCGGCACAAGGCAGTTGCTCGCTTGGCGCGCCGTCCGGCAGGTCTGGGTGCAGGGCGAACGCCGGGATTACTTCGAGGTCGAGCCGGATTTAACCCATCTCATTCGCGTTGGCTATACCGGCTTTCTCAAGCCGCGGTTGAATTCTTCGCATCAACGCATCGAGAAGATGTCGAATACGCTGGAAGAAGAATTGGCCCAAGGAACGCTGACGCGCGAAGAGTACAAACTTTGTTCGGAACGGCTGAAGAGCTTCACGCGCATCCAAAAGAAACTGCAAACGTTGATCCCGTTAGCGGAGAAGTTGCTCTGATGCTGATGACCAATAGCCGGCGTTGGTTCACCGTCCGTGTATGTTGTAGCGCAGACTTTCAGTCTGCTCTATCGCAGAACTGTATTCTGCAGGTCGTCCGCAAGTTCGAGCGTCCTGGAAGGCTCGGACGCATGCCAATTGCAAATCGGCGATACAGCAGACTGAAAGTCAGCGCTACAACAAAGGCAACGGCGCTAAACACGCATCTGCCTATCATCTGCACTGGTTGCCCATGACGATCCACTGGCCAGCGTTTCTGATCTCGCTCGCCCTGTTGTTGCCACCGCCGCTGCTAGCAGGGTCGTTGCGCAAGTCAGTGATGAAGCCGCGGCGGTATGCGACGCAACCCGGAGCACTCCTCAAGCCATGGCAAAACTGGGTTGATTTGATTCGCGCGGCCATCGGCGCCTATCTCCTGACGAAAGTTGCTGTCGAAGTCCTTCCGGATGTGAAAGGCGCGGGCATCAAAGCTCTGTCTGTGGAAGCGGCCGTTTGTACCGTTGCGATTTTGCTCCAAATGGTGCGCGTTTCGCCTGGCATCCAATTAATCGCGCCGGTGTTTTATCTCAGCGGTCTGACGCTAGTCTTGGCAGGATATACATCGGGCGGTTTCGCTGTATTTGTCGGCTGGCTTTTCGCGATTGGCGGGAAGAATGCCGCTTACCAGTTGCCAATTATGGGCGTGGCCCTGGCGATCGCCGGATCTGTGCTTGAACTGTCCTTGCCATTGATTCTGAACTGCGGCTTGATTTTTGTTCCGCTGGTTTTGGCGTTTTTGTTTCAGAAGCAATTGGCGTTCGTCTCCGCTGAACCTGCGCGTATGATTACGACTTCGAGCGCCTTGAAACCGGCCACCTCTGACGTGAAGCGAGGTTGAAAGGATTGCAACGTTGCTGCGCCGCCTGTCCAAGCCCACGATGTGACGGCGCAGCAACGCCGCCCTGCCTGGTTCGGAAGAGAAGAAATCGCCGATGGCAAACCGAGATTTCCCGATGCTTGTTCCGGCTTTTCACGGATATGCGAGCCAACCGGAATCGCGGACGATAAGGCGACAGTGAAATTGAAACAGAGGCATCATAGGTCGCGAACTGAATGACCGCTTTCGAAAGAGTCAAAGCGCAGCTTCAGGTCGCGCCAAAAACATGGCTGGTTACGGGCGCCGGTGGATTTATCGGTTCTAACCTGGTCGAGACGTTGCTTCGTTTGGATCAACGGGTGGTTGGACTCGATAATTTTTCGACGGGCAAGAAGCAGAATCTCGAGCAGGTCCGCCGCTTGGTTCGAACCAAACAATGGGCCAGATTCAATTTTGTCGAAGGGGACATCCGCGAGTTGGAGGCATGCCAGAGGGTCTCTCGCGGCGTCGATTATGTTTTGCATCAAGCCGCGTTGGGATCGGTGCCGCGTTCCATTGAAGACCCGCTCCTGACGAACGCGAGTAACATTACAGGCTTTTTGAACATGCTGGTAGCGGCGCGCAACGAGAAGGTCAGACGCTTTGTTTACGCCGCGAGCAGCTCGACTTACGGCGATCATCCGGGATTGCCGAAGGTCGAAGACATTATTGGGCGCCCTCTCTCCCCGTACGCAGTCACAAAGTACGTAAACGAATTGTATGCGGACGTGTTCGCGCGTTGTTACGGCGTCGAGAGCATCGGCTTGCGTTATTTCAATGTGTTCGGCCCGCGCCAGGATCCGGACGGTGCTTATGCCGCGGTCATTCCTCGTTGGATTGACGCGATGATCAAGAACGCGCCGACCTATGTTAATGGTGACGGCGAAACCAGCCGCGATTTCTGTTTTGTGGCTAACGCGGTGCAAGCGAATCTGCTCGCCGCGACAACGGAAAACCCAGGCGCCACTGGGCAAGTGTACAACGTCGCATTGGGTGCGCGCACGACATTGAACGAATTATTTGCGATGCTGCGGGAGCGTTTGATTCCGGCGTTCTCTCATCTGAAGGATTATCGGCCGGTCTATCAAGATTTTCGGCCCGGAGATGTCCGGCATTCGCAGGCTGACATCGCTAAAGCGCGAAGGCTCTTAGCTTACGAAGCAACACACACCGTCGAGCAAGGGCTGGACGAAGCATTGGATTGGTACAAACAGAATCTCGCGACCACCACAAGCTCTCAGCGCCATTGAATAGAATCCTTCAACCTGCCGATAGGGCGGCGCTGCCGCGCCGCCAGGTTACCGCGACGAACTAGTTCGCTATGCGCATCGCCATCATCGGCCTCGGTTACGTCGGACTTCCGCTGTCTCTGCAATTCGCGCGCTCCGGCGTCACCGTTCTCGGCCTCGATATTGATTCCGCCAAAGTCGATGCCATCAATTCGGGCCGCAGCTACATCCAACACATCGAAAGTTCTTCGATTCAAGCCGAGCTAGCGGCAGGCCGGTTCTCTGCCTCAAGCGATTTCAGCCGGATCACGGAACTTGAAGCGGTCATCATCTGCGTCCCGACCCCGCTCAACAAAAATCGTGAACCAGATATTTCCTATATCATCAAAACTGGCGAAGCAATCGCTCCACACCTGCGCAAGGGAATCTTGGTTGTGCTCGAATCGACGACCTATCCGGGCACAACCGACGAAGACCTTCGTCGCGTGCTCGAAGAAGGTTCGAGCTTGAAGGCTGGCACAGATTTTCATCTCGCCTTCTCGCCCGAACGTGAAGATCCCGGCAATCCAAATAGCAAGGTCGCTGTCATTCCCAAAGTCGTCGGCGGTTACACGATCAAATGTTTGGAACGCGCCAAGGCGCTTTACAGTCACGCCATCAAAACGATTGTGCCGGTTTCATCGTGTCGCGCGGCCGAAGCCACCAAGCTGCTGGAAAATATTTTTCGGAGCGTCAACATCGCGTTGGTCAACGAGCTCAAGATCGTTTATGCCGCGATGGGAATTGACATTTGGGAAGTGATCAACGCCGCGAAAACGAAACCGTTCGGTTACATGCCGTTTTATCCTGGACCGGGACTCGGCGGCCATTGCATCCCGATCGATCCATTTTATTTGACTTGGAAAGCGCGCGAGTACGGACAAAACACGCGCTTCATCGAGTTGGCCGGCGAGATCAACACTGCCATGCCGGAATATGTGATCAACCGCGTCGCCGAAGCGCTCAACACAAAACGGAAGCCGGTCAATGGCTCGAAAGTTCTCGTGGTTGGGATCGCTTATAAACCGAACGTTGATGACGATCGCGAGTCGCCGAGTTATCACCTCATGGAATTGCTGAAGCAGCGTGGCGCTGACGTGGCTTACTACGACCCGCATGTCCCGGTGATTCGCCCGAGCCGCGAGCATAGCCATTGGGCGGGCACACGCTCGGCGACCTGGAACAAAGAAACAATTTCCAGTTTTGATTTGGTCTTAATTGCCACCGCGCACGATGCCATGAATTACAAAGAATTGGCCGAATGGTCCAACTGCATCGTCGATACCCGCAACGCACTCGCTGACGTAAAAGTAAAGCCAGGCACAATCTGGAAGGCGTAACGGCCGGGTAGGGCGAAGCTGCCGCTGAGCCATCTGTTATATGAACTCCGCAGCAGGACCGCAGCGTTCACGCTACAGAAATGTAAAATCGACCGGGGGCTTTCCAAACTTGCGAACTGACTCGAACGTATGGACGTTTCTGCAGCGTAAACGCTGCGCTCCTGTGTCACTTCAAGCGCAGGACAGGCGGCTCGCCTGTCCCTCATAGCTGCGTGTGTGACGTGCGGGGAATTGAGATTGCAATTGATCCCAGATGGTCGAAGCCGCAACACCCGCCGCCGAAACGAAGTCGCGTTCGAGCTGGGAATGGACCGTTTACCTGCCGATCATTTTCATCGTTGGCTGGTGGCTGTACGACCTGCAATTCCAATGGCGCGCGCTCATCGAATACCAATACGGCTGGATCGTCGTTCTCCTGGCCTGTTATTTGATTTGGGAACGTTGGTCCACCATTCCACTTGATGACCGCCCCGTTTCAGTCTGGCTTTGTTCGCTGTTCGTTCTCATTGGAACGCCGTTCGTGCTTGTCGCGGAATTGTACAAACAAGCCATCGCCAACACACCGGCGGCCAGCTTCTGTTTAAGCGTCGGATGCGCGTTTTACTTGTTGGCGAATCTGCTCTATCTGCACGGCTGGAAAACCGTCCGCCATTTTTTGTTTCCCTTCGCGTTAATCTGCCTGGCTGTGCCGTTGCCGGGAATTATTTGGAATCCAGTCGTTCTCGGACTCCAGCGCATGGTGACATTCTTTAATGTGGAGACTTTGAATCTGCTCGGGATTCCGGCTCTGCAACAGGCCAACGTGATTCGATTGCCGAATTGCGTCGTCGGTGTGGATGAAGCGTGCAGCGGCGTGCGCAGCTTGCAATCGAGCGTTATGGCGGGCCTGTTCATTGGCAATTTGATATTCAAGAGAGTTGGTTCGCAAATTTTGTTTTTGATCGCGGGGATCGGCTTGGCGCTCGCTGGGAATTTTCTGCGTTCATTTTATTTGACGATCACCGCGCATCGACACGGCATCGAGGCATTGAAAAGTTTTCACGACACGGCAGGCTGGAGCATTTTTATATTCAGCGCAGCTGGCCTCATCGTCATGGCTTGGCTGGTCAACAAACTCGAAAAGTTTTCGCTGCGCGCTTCGTAGGACAGCGCGTCCCGCCTGTCCAAGCACGCAAAGCACACAGCGGCTTCGCATCCGAAAATGCATTATGGACCATGAAACTGGTAAGGAGCGCGAGTCGACGACGTCCCTGACATTCCGGCCTGAAAGAAATCAGGGACGGAGTGGAATCCGTCCTTGCCAAATCCGTGTCATGCAGTCGCGTTATTCACAATTTCCACATCGGAATGTGAGTAAGTTTTTTTAAGTTTTTCTTGAGATTTGCAAAAGATTAATGCAAAAATACGTGTATGCCAAGGAAGGGCAAAATCTCAGGGATGCCACATCTCAGAGGAATAAATGGCGTGCTGCTGCTGCGCCCATCGCGCAATACTTATAACAACTCCCTGAACACCTGTTGTTCGGTGGAAGGAGCCGCTGCATCCAATCGCTTGGGGAACGACGGCAATGGTTCCTGTCAGCGGCAGCACCCATTTTGAAGGCAAGCAAGGAGGGAAGTGGGACAGGCTGGACTCGCTCCAGCCTGTATTCCCCCCTGCGAGATAGCGTCCGCCGAGCCACAGATCTGAACACCAAGATCGCGAAGCCCGCAAAGTTTCTCAGGCTTACTGGCCCGCGATTTCTTGGCGACCTTTGCGATCTTTTGTTTTCTTGGAAGTTTGGCGTAAACAGAATCAATTCATGCAAACCGAAGCGTTGCAGGAACTGGTCAAATCACGACGGCCTTTTAGCCTACGCTTAACCGACGGGACTCTCGTGCCGGTGCCGCATTCGGAATTCATCTGGATAACGCAAGATGGCAAAACGGCCATTGTGAACAGTGAAGGCAGCCGAATTAACATTCTCGATGTCGGCTTAGTGACAGCTCTAGAGACGGGTGGATCGACGGCGGAAAAGAAATGATTGGTCTTTATTTAGTCTCTGGTCCTTGGTCCCCTCTCCGCAATGCCCACTCCGCAAGGACATAAACACGGCTGGGTTTGTTATTTGCCCTGCGCAGGTGTAATGCTTTGGTGGCTCTACGAAATGCTCCGTCTCTGGATCAACGTCCCTACGCAGCGTTGGGGCGCATCGTTCGCCATGAGTAGTTGGTCTAACTAATCGAGAGGATCCGTTTGAAAACGATCAAAGTCCCAAAGGAAGCAAGCTTAGCAGAATATCCCTTTGCCCGCGAGTTGATCACGGACGTTCGCGGCAAAGTCAGCAAGATTGTTTTGGATGTGCCCGCCTACTGGAGGCTACTCGACGCCGTCGAAGATGCGGGCCTATATCGTGCAATGCTAAGAACAAAGAACGAAAAGGCGCTGACGAGGGAACAAGCGTTGACAGTTCCATACTAATCGTTCTGAGCGCTTCACCCTTAGTAGCCCTGCGCGTGGTTGTAGGAACTTGGAATGACTGGAGATCGGAGATAGGAGATAGGAGTTCGAGGAAAAATATCTCCAATCTCCCAACTCCCAACCCCATGCTAACTCCCAGCTCCCAACTCCAAATCAACTTTTTCAATCGAAAGGCTTGCGTTTTTCACACGATGATCTATTTCGTTCAGTCCGAATTGAACGTTTCGATAGTTTTGCTTGGAGGTTCGCCCGAGCCAAGAGCCGCTGCGAACTGACCGGCACGAAGTGTCTTTGCCGATTCTGTATATTCTGACCGGTCCGCCATGCAAACACTTCCAAAGGAGCGAGCCCGTGATACCGTGGCCGTGGCCTCTCTTTCCCAAGCCCGAATCGAGATGATCGATGCAGGTGGGCGTCTCTGCCAACTCCTTGGACTGCCGCGTTCAACCGGTCAAATCTACGGGCTGCTTTTTCTTTCGGCCAAAGCACTGTCCTTGGATGATATCACCGAGTTACTCGCCATTAGCAAGGCCAGCGCCAGCACCGGGACGCGGCAATTGGTGGGATGGCGGGCCATTCGCCAGGTTTGGGTCCCGGGCGAACGTCGCGATCATTTTGAGGTTGAACCGGACATCGCGCTTCTCTTGCGCACCAGCTACAATGATTTTATCAAGCCGCGGCTGAGTTCTTCGGGTAAACGTGTCGAAAAGATGTCCGCTTCCCTCAAACAGGATCTAGCCGATGGGCAAATGAGCCGCGAAGACTACGACATTTGTTCGGAGCGCCTCGACAATTTCCTTTCCCTGCAGCGGAAACTGGAAGTCCTGGCGCCGCTTGCCGAGACACTGCTGTGATCAGCAGGCATCGCGCTTCGCGTGTTGGCTTTTTGGTGCAGTTTTGCTGAACTTGAAACCTTGAATGGCCGTCCTATGTGAACGAAAAGCGTGACGCCGCATGATCAGCATTTCAAGAAACTGCTTGTCACGTTCTTCTTCGAGTTCATCGAGGCCTTCGTTCCTCGAATGGCTGGTGCGCTGGACACCCGGTATTGTGAGTTTTTGGACAAAGAA
>VHDE01000028.1 GCA_016871515.1 Verrucomicrobiota bacterium | reverse complement strand
GACTGAGCCAGGCTCCGAAGCCCATTTGTACAACCCCTCTTTGCGTGGCTGACAGTCTGGGCCGGCCCGCTCCTCCCGCTCCGAATAAAGAATAAATTCGGCCAACTGCCGGCCCAGATTCAAGGTCGCTTCATGCAGAGCCTGAGCGCCGTTCTGGATGATCTCATGCACTTGCTGACGCTGTTGTTGCTCGCTGCTCATTTGGCGGAATCCCGCCATTGCTTTTTTTCGATTCTTGGTTTCGACTTTCATGCGTGGCTCTTGTTTTTGTTTCTTTGTTTGCGTGGTTGCTACCACGCCAAGAGCCACTCTTCGATTTTCAACTAGATTCAGGATATCCTCCTGATGGACCACCGCATGTCGCCGACAAGGCAATCACTTGGTCGCGTGTCACTCGTGGTTCGCGACTACGATGAAGCGCTGGACTTCTGTATTGGCAAGCTGGGCTTTGTCCACCTTTGGGATTTGCTCGAACCGACGAACTGATTTGTGTCGGATTTCGGATTTCAAAAACGGCGCAAGCTAACTAAATCGAAGCAGACAAACATAGGCACAGTCCGCAGTTGGCAGGGCGACGCACAGAAGATTGGAACAGAAGGCAACGAAGGAAACAAAGATGAACCGCCCTGTTCAATTTAAAGGCGAGCTGCAACCAATGTCGTAAGTCTCGATTTAGAACGATCTTGTCCCATTCCCTCTTCCGTTCTTTTCGTAATAGCGGGCAAATCCCTTCGTTTCGTACGTTTCGATCTTTTCTACAGGCTTCCGGACGACCCGCGCCACAACGGTGCGCGTGCGCGCGATGAATTTCATCCCTTTCTCTGGCCCAAGAACACTCACTACTTTGGTCAAGCTGTCAGCCGTCATGCAATCCTTCGCGATTACGGTGACTAAGCTGTGGTCGGTCAGCCCGATGCCCGTCCGTGGATCAACAATGTGAGAATACCGTTTCCCTTCGATTTCGAGTCGTTGGAACACGTCACCCGAAGTCGCGATTGCCTCATGAGACAGTAAAACTACCGCGCCGGGCGGAGCGTTTGGAATGTCGAGCGGCGCGATGGCGATACGCCAGCCTTTCTTTCCCGGTGGAGGATCGCTTACCGCCATATCGCCCCCGCCGGCGACCAAAGCGCTCGTGATTCCGAATGACCGCAGCGTTTCGAGCGCTTCATCAACCGCATAACCTTTGGCGATGCCTCCCAAGTCAAGGCGCATGTTCGGCACAAGCAACGTCGCTGTCTGTCGTTTAGAATCGAGCCGAACATGTTGGAATCCGACCGGCCGGCGAGCCTCGGCCAGGCGAACAGGGTCGGGCATTTTTTGTTCGCGCCGCGCCGTGCGCCAAAGGTTCACGCAAGGGCCCACCGTCACATCGAATGCGCCATTGCTGCGCTTGGCCAAATCCTGCCCTCGTTGCAAAACGCGCCAAAGATCATCACTGATGCGAATGTTTTGGCCTTGACCGGAAGAGCGGGAAAGTCTGCTCAGTTCGCTCTCGGGCTCGTAATCGCTCATGATGTCATTGAGCTGCTTGATGCGGCGGAAGGCCTGCTGTGCGGCTTGGTCTGCTGTTTGTTGATCGGGCGCATAAAACACAATGCGAAATGGCAAACCCATTTGCGGTTGCTGATATTCGAAACGAGTAAGCGTTGGGCGGTTGAGCGGCGAAACGCATGAGCATGCAATCAGCAAGAGTGCGCCAATCGGAATTAACTTGTTCATATTTTCACGTACCAATGAGCTTTTAAGGCAGGGCGGCGTTGCTGCGCCGCCTTTTCAAACCCGAAATCTAAATAGGCGGCGCAGCAACTCCGCCCGCCCTGGACGTTTACAGAAAGAGCCTCGGGTAACTGAGCATTTACATGTTAGCGTTCGACCATTTCGGCATTCATCCAACTCTTCCACCACACCGGCAGCAAATAGACTGCGGTCAACAGCGCGAGCGAGATGCCCAACGCACAAACGCGTCCCAAGCTAGCCATGCCTGCGTTGGTCGAAAACGCAAGGGAGCCGAAGCCCGCGACCGTCGTTGTGCCAGCCAAGAGCAGCGCGCGTCCAACCGACCGGCGCACCGCCAGCAAGTTACCGTCATATCGCCGGAGCGCGAGCTGAAGATGGATGCTGAAGTCCACTCCCATACCTAAGAGCAGCGGCAGCGCCATCAGATTGAGAATGTTCCAATCCCACTGCAACAGCCGCATCCCCGCCGATAGCAAGAGGCCGGCGACACCCAGCGTCGCGAGGCTGAGCGCCACTTCTTTGATATTACGAAAAGCCAGCCAGAGTGAAAACAGGACCAAGATCACTATCGGAACCAGGGCGCGTGGCAATTCTTTCATGACGATGTCGAAAACCGTCGAGCCGAGCAGTTCCCAACCCGACAGGATAATCCCCTCGCGTTGCAAGCCCGCTGGCCATGTCGCGGCCAGCGTCCGGGTTGCCACCACATTGGTCATGGGATGAACGACGCCCAATGCCAAAAAACCGCTGCTGTTTCTGGCAACCACCTTGTCCAGAACCCAACGGCTCGCCTCGTTCGTCGGCCAGAAAACATTCGTCATTGCAACCGCGCGTTGCCAGGTGTCGAGAATGCTTTCGGTGGCGAGCAACGAATGCGTTGTGAAACCTCCTTCCAACGCTTTGGCACGAACCAGGTCGCGCTGGCGAAGGAGCGCGGCGGCGGCTTGACGATTGACGCGCTGGTTGGCCGGGCTCGGCCACAGCGCGCTCGGCAGCGTGAATCCGCTAATCAATTGCTTCGAGGCTGCGTCGGTCAAGGCAGTGTCAGCGCTCGCCATTCGTACCGCGACCTCGGTTTCGTCGCGTCCCGGAATGAGCACCCAGAGCGGTTCCTGTCGGCGGCCGAACTGCGCTTTGACCTCTTCCAAGGCGGCATTGGCTTCGCTGTTCTTCGGTTTGAGCACGTCAGGCGAACGATCCAGACGCGGGCCGCCGTTCCGTAGGATGACGATCGAAGTCAAGAGGAGCAGCGCTGTAATCAACCAAATGGCTTGCCGAGGCATTAACCGTCGCGAATCAAACAAAAGAAATCGTTCTGCCCTGAGGCCGCCAGGCAAGGGAGTCAAGTCGCTCTGCCGCCTGAAACTTAATAGCACCGGCGGGAAACCGTACAGCATCACGACGGCGGCGAGCATGATGCCGATCGCGACGAGCGAGCCGAGTTGGCGCAGCCCGGGCAAGGAGCTCAAATTCAAAATCAGGAAAGCGCCCGCCGTTGTCATCGCCGACCAAAAAATGCCCGGCGCCGCCGCTTGGCGAATCTCTGCCGCCGAGAAATCCGGATGCGATCGCGATTCCTCGTACAAAACAATTCCGAAGTCTTCGGCTAACCCCAAGAGGATTGAGGCAAAGCCGATGCTGATGACGTTAACCGTGCCGAGAAATAATCCGCCTAGCGCGGTCGTGCCGGCCAAGATTCCCAACAGCACGGCCACCAGCAAAAGAAGCGGGCGCATGCGGCGATGCGTGAGCCAGAAAAGAATTCCGATGATAGCCAGCGTTCCGCCCGCCGAACCTGTCATGTCGCTCTCGATGCCGCTGGCAATTTCAGTTACGAAAGCCGGACGGCCCGTGAAACGAATCTGTGTTTCCGTTGGAAATTCGGACGCGCGTCGCGCATTGGCTACGATTCGCTGGATGCTCGCCAGCCACGACCGGCAATCGCGATAGCCCGTAATGTCTGGCTTAGCTTCAACGAACAACAGACGAAAAGTTCCGTCCGGCGAAGCAAATAGCTCTTCGCCGTTGCCCATGGCCGGCGCGGCACTGGACGCGGATTCCGGCAAGCGCATTAACCCGTAGGGATCATGGCTGTTCAGCGCGATCTCGCTCGGAGAAAGGGACGTTGCCAATCGCGCGCGGGTCTCATCGAGGACATTCGCCAAATTCGTCGCGGCGAGACGATTGGTCCATTCACCGAAGACCGCCGGCGGCTGATTGAGCCAAAGAAAAGCGAGCAACTCGGTCGCTTGCGCCGGGTTTTCCATCCACATCGGTTGCCATGCAACTCCCGAAACCAAATTGGTTTCAGCGCGCAATGCCTGCGCCAACGAACGGGCGGCGGATTCAGCGGCGTCGGGAGTTGCCGTCTTGACGGTGATGAGCAGTTCCCGGGCGTTTGAGAAATGCTGTTGGTACGTCTTAATCCCCTGTGCGACGTGCAGTTCCTCTGGCAGAAGGTTCAGAATCTCGACATCGAGATGAAGCCGGCTGAGGCCGGCGGCCAGCAAAGCCAGCACGACGAGCCAAAGACCCGAGCGAAAGGAGTTGCTTCTGGCGTTAGTCAAGGAGCGCATCTCTGTTCTCCTCAAAAACCCAACATGCCAGCGCTCAAGGTGTCAACCCTGTTCCCAGTCCGTATGGCGCCACCAAACCAAAGACACGAAACCCACGAAAGAAAAACGCTTCATTCAGCAAGCGAGCGACTTCACTCGGCGGATGAGTTCCTTGGTCTGGGGCAATCCCGCGAACAGCGTTGCGCGCAGATGCTTCGAGTCCGCTGCCGAGACAGGCAGGACGGCTGTCCTACTAGGATGTCATGCCAGGCGGAACTTCTTGAACGCTGGCGTTTAATTCCAGGAAATCGAGGACTTTTGAAGTCAGGATTTGGTCGTGGATTTCGCCAATGCCATCCCGTTCTTGAAGTTGTTTGATCAGCTTTTCGGGTTTGATCTGATGTTGGTGAGCCAAGATGAGAATACGCTTCGTGATCTCTTGCTGATCTACTTTGATCCCTTCTTTCTCAGCGATTCGCCCCAGGATGAATGACACCTTAATGCGGTCCTTGGCGCTGTTGCTCGCGACGTTGTAAATCTCTTCCTTTTGCTTGTCGATGATCTCCTTGGTCAGGCCGCGTTCCTGGTTTTCGCGGACAATATCATAAATGACGTGGCGCGTTTCGTTGGTGACCAGCGTTTCGGGAAGATCGAAATTCACTCGGTTGAGCAAAGCTTGGACGAGCTGGTTCCGGATGTGGCGTGTTTGTTTGTACTTCAGTTCGTTTTCCAAATCCCGGCGGACGCCTTCGCGTAATTTATCGACGTTTTCCGCCCCAAACTGCCTGGCCAGTTCATCGTTCAGTTCTGGAAGAATGCGTTCCTTGACCTGAACCACCTCGACGTCATAAATCCCCTTCCGCCCGGCCAAAGCTGGAGCAACAAAATCAGCCGGAAAATCGACCGTTACGGTGCGCCGCTCGCCAGCTTGCGCGCCGGTCAATTGTTCCGCAAAACCGGGAATGAATGCGCCTGTTTTGATGTGCAACCAAAACCCGGTTTTCTCCGTCAACCCTCGGGCCGTTGGAGCTATCTCCGTGAGCGGCTTGCCTTCCGACGTCCCTTTGTAATTGACGACGACATAATCCTCCATCTGAGCAGGACGCGCGACATCGCTATAGGTGGCATGTTGATCACGCAGAACCCCGATTGCGCGTTCAATGTCTTCCTCCGTAACGCTCGCTGTCTCCCGTTTCACGGGAAGGCCCTTGTAGTCCGGCAGGTCAAATTCGGGCGCCGTTTCGATAGTCACTGCAAACTGCAAAGGCTGGCCGCGGCCGAACTGAATCTCCTCGACATCCGGCGAACCGACGACTCGAAGCTTTTGTTCGTTCAACGCCTTCCGATAATTCTCGGAAATCAGCTTCCGCTTGACCTCGTCATCGATCTGCTTCGTAAACGTCTTTAGAACCATGTCGCGCGGCGCTTTGCCGCGCCGAAACCCAGGCAGCCGCACCTCGCGCTGAAATTGCGCTGTCACGGTGGCGAAGGCGGAATCCACGGCTTGCGCATCGATTTCGAAGCGCATCATCTTCCGGCACGGCGCAAGATTTTCGACTGTCACATTCACACAAAACCTTTCTCCCAAGATACAAAAGCCCCGCGTCCACTAGGGTTGGGCCGCGGAGCATCAACTTGCGAAAGCCTAAGTACGCTTCTTGGCACCGTCAAGCCCCTGCATTATGAACCATTATGAACCTTAAAACTGTCAGTAAGGGAGCGCAGCGTTTACGCTGCAGAAACGTTCGCAGAGTCAAAAAGTTCCGAATGCGGTTTCGGGCCCGCTCGGGAGTTTCACGTTCTGCAGCGTGAACGCTGCGCTTCTCTGAGCGACAGTGATGGCGCGGAAACGCAAGTCTCGTTGCCGGGAATTTCGAATGCGATCAGGCGTCCTACTATCGTGGAAGTGCGCTTTCCGCTGCGCCCAGAGGGGCGGCTTGAGCCGGCTTGGGGCCGCCTTGAGGTTCTGCCTCGGACTTGCCGCTTAGAGTGTTGTTCAATCGTTCGACCGTTTCCTTCCGTGCGCGTTCCATTTGTTCATCGGCGAACGGAGGCAGCGCCGTCAGCAAATTCAACCGCGACTGAACCTGCTGCCGATCGGTCGGCGTGTTTCCACCAAAGAAACCTGTTCCAGCCAGCGACTGAATCGTCATCGCGCGCATCCAGGACGGGAATGTTTCGTTATGCACGAGTTCCTTGAAAAGATCATTAGCTTGCGGATTGGCGCCGGCATAGTTCAGCGCTTGGCCAGCCAGTGACGCGCGATCCCAAAGATTCGTGATTCTCCGATCCTTATAGGCCTGATAAAGGACTGGGATGGCCTGATCTTTGAAAGTTGTCGTGACATATTCCAGCGCCGTTCGGTCAATTTTGCCGTCAGCAGTTACAATCACGTCGTGAGCTGCCGTCGTGAACGACGAATCATTGTACATGGCCAAGACACCATAAAGATAGCTTTTGGAGTCTTCATCCAAACGGTTCGGCTTTTCGATTGTCGGAGGATTGGAAAGAAGATCCTTCGCCGCCGTCACCGCTGCATTGCGATACTTGTTCGGCGCGATTTCCTGAAGCACTTTCGCAAGATAAGCCACTTCAACACCCCGTCCGGTCGCAGAGAGCGTTTCTGCCAAAACCTTTTCAGCTTCGTCCCCGCCAATTTCCCTCAAAACGTCCACCAAACCTAGTCGCAGGGACGGCGGAAGAACAAAATCGAGCCGCGCTGGATTGCGGTGGGAACCGGGCGCCTTTGCCGCGACGGCGTCGGCGCGTTCATCTCGCCCCAGGCGCTCCGGACCGGGTGGATCACCCAATTCCCGCGCTGCGCGCATTGCTTCGGTTGAATAGTCCATGTCCTCGAACCGCGCGAGGAATTCGCGAATGGCAGTTACCGCATCAGGGCCGCTTTCCGCCAAACTTTCCAATTGATGGACCACATCACGAATCGTTGCCGAGCGTTTTGAACCAGTCCCAACTTTGGTGTTCTTCAGTTTCTCAAGTATTTCTTGCGGCGACTGCCTTGAGGCTCCCGCCTCAGAGGATGGAACGCGTATGGTCTCGACGCGAGCCGGTTTGTTCCTTGCAACTTTCAAATCACCCTCAAGCTCCGCTTTGACAACGGCCCACTCGGCTTGCAAAGCCTGACGTTCTCTTTGAAAGGCCGCCTCCTTTGTCTTGGAAACCACCACGTACGTCCCCGCGACACTAACACCGAGGCTCGCCACAACAGCAATAATTGCTTTCATCTTCACTTCTCTTCTGTCTCGTCTCGTCTTCGATGCCTTCGTGCGCTGGCCAGAGCGAAAGGCATTTCTTTAAACTCCAAATGCGGGCAAAAGTTGTGCCATCGTTTGAAACAAATTCAAGCCGCTGAGAAACGTTTTGCTCAGTTTCAGAAAGTGTCGCTGCGAGACTGCCGCCTCACACGACTGTCACCTTCTCTGGATGGTTTGACCGCCCCGCACGCGATTCACGCTTCGACTGAGCTGAAGGTTCAGGATTGAGTGGAGAAATAGCCCGAAGTTTTTCGATAATCGGCGGAAGCTGTTGCAGCAAAAAATCGACATCTGCATCCGTATTGTAAAAGCCGAGACTAAAGCGAACAGAACCACGCGCTCGTTCTGGGCTCAGTCCCATTGCCCTCAATACGTGCGAGGGTTCCAGCGATCCTGTGGTGCAAGCCGACCCGCTCGAAGCGCAAATCCCAAGCCTGTCCAATAGCATCAGGATGGCCTCTGCTTCTATGCCTGCGAACGCGATATTTGATGTATTGGGCAAACGCGGCTCCTTGGCGCCGTTACGCATGGCATCCGGAATGGTCCTGACAATTGTCTCTTCCATGCGGTCGCGCAATCTCCGCACCTGCGTGTTTTCGCCTGTCAAACGATCTCGAGCGAGTTCAGCGGCTCGACCAAAGCCAACAATTCCAGCCACATTTTCCGTTCCCCCGCGGCGATCACGTTCCTGATGGCCACCAATTACGTAAGGTTGATATCTTGTCCGCCGCTTCACGTAGAGGGCGCCAATTCCTTTCGGGGCGTGCAATTTGTGGGCCGAGACCGATATGAAATCCGCGCCGACTGCCTTCATGTCGATTGGCAGTTTTCCGGCCGCTTGAACTGCGTCGGTGTGAAACAACACGCCCTTGCTCTGGCAAATCGCAGCGATCTCTTCGATCGGGAAAACAACGCCCGTCTCATTATTCCCCCACATGACCGAAACGATCGCGGTGTCGGGTCGAATCGACTTTTCCAAAAGGTGCAAGTCGAGTGAGCCGTCTGCTTCAACCGGCAGAAATGTTACGATATGGCCTTGTTTTTTTAGGAACTCACTAAATTTGATGGTCGCGGAATGTTCAACAGCCGTGGTTAAAAAGTGCCGCTTGTCTGGATTCAAAGCGAATGCGCTATGAATGGCGGAATTGTTACTTTCTGTCCCGCAACTCGTGAAAACAACCTCGCGAGGGTCCGCATTGATTAGCGAAGCGACCCGCGCCCGCGCTTCTTCAACATGCTTCCCAACTTGGTTGCCGAATGAATAGGCGCTCGATGGGTTTCCCCAAAGCTCCGTCAAAAACGGCATCATCGCGTCGATTACTTCGGGCGCAACTTGCTTTGTGGCGTTGTTATCGAAGTAATAGATCTTCCGCTGGCTCATATTTTGTTGCTTCTGCTGATTCGACTTCTCAAGGTTGTCACGTAAGACTAGACCGTAAGCTTGGAAGAGCAAGCGAGCAGTTTATCGGTTTATCGGTCCGGCTGTCAGCTCGAGAATCTGAGTTGAATGACTCGACCGCAGCATCGCCGCGCAGAGCAAAACTTGACGGATAGTGTATTGACAATGTCACGAAGGCAACTAAAGTTGCGTATCTTTAGTATATAACTTATGATTACAACAGCGGCCCCGGCTAAGCCATCTCATAATGAGGTGATTAAGGAAGCCAATCCAACTTTAACTGGCACAATTGGTTCCACCTTGGCTGATGCTCAAGCGGATCGTTTTGCCGAAGACGACGTTCAATTTCTAAAATTTCACGGAATCTATCAACAGGATGATCGCGACAAACGGAAAGGGGGTAAGCAATATATTTACATGGTTCGCGGCCGGCTCCCAGGGGGTGTTGTCCCGCCATCTCAGTATTTGGTCTTTGATCGATTAGCGACGGATTACGGCAACAACAGTTTGCGGATCACCTCGCGGCAAGGTTTTCAATTTCACGGCGTCACCAAAGGCGGCCTCGGCAAGTTAATGAAGGGTATTAATGAAGCGCTGGCTACGACACTGGCCGCATGCGGCGATGTGAACCGCAATGTTATGGCGCCTTCGACCCCATCAACCAGTCAGCTTGTCGAACGTGTGCTCGACGATGCGCGCCGCGTCTCGAACGCCCTTCTGCCGAAGACCAAGGCCTACCATCAGATTTGGGTGGAGGGCAAGGAATTGAATCTTGAGGAAGAATCGAACGCGAGGTTTGTCGATCCGCTTTATGGCAAGACTTATCTGCCGCGCAAGTTCAAAACCGCGTTCGCCATTCCACCCTTGAATGACATCGACATCTTCACGAATTGCTTGGGCTTTATCGCCATTGCTGAGGGTGACCAGCTCGTTGGATACAATTTGGCCGCAGGGGGCGGCCTCGGAAAGAGCCACGGCAATGAAGAGACGTTTCCACGGATCGCAGATGTAATTGGGTTCTTCACACCTGACCATATCGAAACCGTCGCGAAGGCCGTCTTGACGATGCATCGCGATTGGGGCGACCGCACGAATCGAAAGCATGCCCGGCTGAAGTACGTGCTCGAAGAACGCGGCGTGGCCTGGTTCCGCGAGGAAGTTGAACGCCGGATCGGCTTTAAGTTGGAACCGGCTCGTCCTTGCCAGTTCACGAAGCAAGGCGATCTTTTCGGCTGGCACCGGCAATTTGACGGCAATGAATTTTTGGGACTCTACGTTGAAACAGGACGCATCAAAGATGTTCCCGGCGCCGAGCTCAAGACTGCGTTGCGGAAAATCGTCGAGCAATTCCAGGTTGAAGTGCGCTTGACGCCATCGCAAAATCTCATCTTGGCCAATGTTCCCTCCGCTCGCCGCGACGCAATCACGCGCATCTTGGCCGGCCATGGCATAGCAGTAGAAAACCAGTCCACAGCGATCCGGCGCGCGTCGATGGCATGTCCGGCGTTGCCGACTTGCGGACTTGCGCTGGCCGAATCGGAACGTGTGCTCCCAGATATTTTGACGCGCATCGAGGCGTTGTTAGACGAGCTTGGACTGGGTGGGCAAGAAATCATCATTCGCAGCACAGGTTGTCCGAATGGTTGTGCGCGTCCGTACATGGCGGAAATTGGCTTTGTCGGGAAATCACCCAACAAGTATCAGATTTATTTTGGTGGCAACGAAAGCTGCACGCGCTTGAACCGGCTCTTCCGCGACGTTGTGAAGAGCGAGGACATTATTACCGAACTTCGCCCGGTCCTGACTCGCTATGCGCAGGAACGGAACAAAGGCGAACGTTTCGGTGATTGGTGCGAACGAGTCTTTTGGAAAGAGGTTCAGAACTAGTTTTGAGGATCAGCAAATACGGGCTGCTGATCCTAATCGAATTCCTCGAATTTTCATGCTTACTTCCGCCGACATTCAACTGCTTGACCAACGCTTTGCTCAGCAAGGAACCGGTGAGGTTCTGGGCTGGGCATGGGAACGCTTTGGTCCGCGGGCTGCGATTGGCACAAGCTTTCAGGGAGCCGGGTTGGTCATAATGCATGTGGCTAAGGAACGACAGCTGCCTTTTCCTGTTTTCACTCTCGATACTGGTCTCTTATTCCCGGAAACAGTCGATCTCAAAAAGCGGCTGGAGGATTTTTTTGGCTATGCCATTGAAGCGCTGCAACCCGACTTGACTGTCGAGCAACAGGCCGCTGCCCATGGTCCAGAACTTTGGAAACGCGATCCCGACCTTTGCTGCGCGATGCGCAAAGTGCTGCCGCTGCAAAGCAAACTCGGCGAACTGGACTGTTGGATCACCGGCTTGCGACGCGAACAATCAGAAATCCGCGCCGGTATTGGAATTATTGAAGTTTATGCCTTTGACGAAGCGACCGGCCGCGAAATCGTAAAGCTCAATCCAATGGCCGCTTGGACGCGCGAAGCTGTTTGGCGGTACATTCGCGATCACAAGATTCCTTACAATCCGCTGAACGGCCAAGGCTATCGATCGATTGGCTGCCAGCCATGCACACGGAAATCAGCGAACGAGGAAGGCGAGCGGGCGGGCCGTTGGACCGGTTTCAGCAAAGTCGAATGCGGCATTCACACCTTCATGGCCAAGAAAGCGTAATTACTCCTGCAATTTATACGTTTGCTTCTCCTATGGATTATCTCTCGAAATTGGAAAACCAAAGCATTTACATCATGCGTGAGGCGTTCAACAAATTCGAAAACCTCGCCATGCTATGGAGCATCGGCAAAGACTCGACGGTGCTCCTTTGGCTCGCGCGGAAAGCTTTCTTTGGGCACGTGCCTTTTCCACTCGTGCATGTCGATACGACCTTCAAGATCCAATCGATGATCGAGTACCGCGACCGGCTCGTCCGGGATTGGAAACTGGAACTCGTTGTCGGCAAAAACAATGAAGTGCTGAAGAGCGGTGTCACCTATCCAAACGGCAGAGCGACACGCGTCGAATGCTGCGGCACGCTCAAGAAGGACGCGCTTAAGCAGGTTCTGGACGAACATCATTTCACCGGTGTCATCGTGGGTGTGCGTCGTGACGAGGAACCTACGCGCGCTAAAGAACGTTACTTCAGTCCGCGCGACAAAAACATGGAATGGAACGTCGAAGATCAGCCGCCGGAATTGTGGGACCAATTCAAAACTGATTTCGAAAAAGGGACGCACATCCGGATTCATCCCCTGCTCCACTGGACAGAGCTGAACGTTTGGGAATATATCGAGCGCGAGAACATGCCCGTTATCCCGCTCTACTTCGCGAATGGCAAAGGCGAACGCTATCGGAGCCTCGGCTGTGCGCCCTGCACGTTTCCGATCAAGTCGAACGCGAAAACCGTCCGGGAGATTATCGAGGAATTACGCGTGACCAAAACGAGCGAACGTTCTGGCCGCGCTCAGGACAAAGAGAGCGAGGATGCATTTGAGAAGCTGCGCCGAGATGGGTATATGTAATGTAATGTAATAATGAATCCAAAAGACAAAATAGCCGATGAACAATGGCGGGATCAGTGCCGGCGGCAGATGGACCGTCCTATGGAACTCCGGCTAAAATATGGATTCAACTATGTGTACAAACCCGTCTTGGATGATGCGCCGTGGCGTTCGTTTGCAACTATGGAAGAGTATCGGCGTTGGTGCGCAGAGAATTTGCCCGAATACCTCGGCTTTAAGCCTGCAGTGCAATGAATCGTCCGCAGTTCCAGTCCAACCAGGCTGAAGAGCTTGCGCGCGCCTTTTGCGAGCAAGGAGTGGAATACCTGTTTCTGGGCAAGAGTGGCGCCATTCTCCTTGGCTATCCTGGCACGACGCAAGATGTGGATGTGTTTCCAGCTCGTTCTCCAGATAACGGACGTCGTATGGTGACCGCTTTGCGCAAGATCGGATTTGATATTGGTCCCGAATTGGAGCGTGACATTATTGCAAGCAGAGATTTCGTCCAAATCAAGAGTGGTCCGTTTGACGTGGACCTGGTGTTTGCGCCCGATGGCATATCAAGTTTTCAAGAGGCCGCATCTCGCGGTCTGACTGTGGGTCTCTTTCGTGTGGCTAATCTGCGAGACATTATCGCTAGCAAGCGAGCGAGTGGCCGCCAAAAGGATCTAATTGAATTGCCGCTTCTCGAAAGCTTCCGACAGGAGTACGAGAAACGAAATGCCCAACCATTACGCTCTTCCGCTGAGATCAGCAGGAACCGAACGAAGGAAAGAACCGATTGAAGAGAACTTGCATGAACTCCGTCGAACGGTCCGCCAATTCCTTGCCTCCCACCGAACAACTCAAAATCGTCATCGTCGGCCACGTCGATCACGGCAAATCAACTTTCGTGGGCCGGTTATTCTACGACACAGGGTCGCTGCCCGAAGGCAAGTACGAGCAGCTCCAAAAAATCGCCGAGCGCCGCGGCGTTCCGTTCGAATGGGCCAACTTAATGGACGCTCTCCAATCCGAGCGCGATCAAAACATCACCATCGACACCGCACAAATCTGGTTCCACACGAAGAAGCGGCAATACGTCATCATCGATGCCCCCGGCCACAAAGAATTTTTGAAGAACATGGTGACAGGCGCCGCCAATGCCGAGGCCGCGCTGTTGCTGATCGATGCGAACGAAGGCGTGCAAGAACAATCGCGGCGGCATGGTTATCTGCTGAACTTGCTTGGCATTCGCCAAATCGCCGTGCTCGTGAACAAAATGGATCTGCAGGATTATTCGCAAAATCGATTCAATCAGATCGAAAAAGAGTACCGCGGCTTTCTTCAAACCATCGGGGTCGAGCCCAAGTTGTTTGTTCCGATTGCGGCCAAGCACGGCGACAATATCGCCTCGCTCAGCCACAAGATGAGTTGGTGGTCCGGGCCAACCGTGCTCGAAGCGCTCGACACTTTCAAGGTATCCGAACTTCCCAAAGATCAGCCGCTCCGTTTTCCGATTCAGGACATTTACCGCTTCGATGAACGGCGCATTCTGGCGGGACGAGTCGAAGCCGGTTCAATCAAAGTCGGCGACCGCTTGCTGTTTTGCCCGGGCAACAAAGTCAGCACCGTCAAAACCATCGAGCGATGGAATGCACCCTCGCGAGAAGCAGGGAGTGCCGGCGAATCGATCGGCATCACACTCACCGAGCAAATCTTCGTCGAACGCGGCGCGATCGCCGGACTTGAAACCGCGCCTCCCTATGAATTGACCAGGTTCAAAGCCCGCCTTTTCTGGCTCGGTCGCGCGCCCTTTAGCAAAGGCAAACTTTACAAGCTCAAACTAGCCACGCAGGAAGTCGATTGCGAGATCGAGACCATCGATAAAGTGATCGATGCTTCGACGCTCGAAACCGTTTCGCGCAAGGAGAAGGAAATCTTCGTCGGACGCCATGAAGTCGCCGAACTTTCGATTCGTACCAAACGGCCAGTTGCCTTCGACGCGCATTCCGAGATCGTGCCCACCGGCCGGTTTGTAATCGTGGATGGCTTCGAAGTTTGCGGCGGGGGCATCGTGGCCGCAGACAATTATCCACGTCGCACCTCCGACTCGCTGCATAAGAGCCACGATATTTATTGGAGCCACGGCAAAGTCACGGCCGAGCAACGCACGCGCCGGAACGGCCATCCTGGCTCGGTCGTTTGGCTGACCGGACTTTCCGGCGCCGGCAAATCCACCATCGCAACCGAACTCGAGCGCGAACTGTTCAACATGGGCAAACACGCCTGCGTGCTCGATGGCGATAACATTCGCCATGGCCTTTGTTCGGACTTGGCGTTCTCACCGCAGGATCGCAAGGAAAACATCCGGCGCGTCGGCGAAGTGGCGAAGCTGTTTGCGGATGCCGGCATCATCTGCATCACGGCGTTCATTTCTCCGTATCGTTCCGACCGTGAATTGGTGCGCAACATGGTTGTTGATGGACAATTCATCGAAGTCTATGTCAGTGCCCCGGTTGAAGTTTGCGAGCAGCGCGATCCCAAGGGGCTCTATGTCAAAGCGCGCGCGAATGAAATCAAGGAATTTACTGGCATATCCGCTCCTTACGAGGCGCCGCTGAATCCCGAAATCGAGTTGCCTACAACTCAATTGACGGTTGCGGAATCCGTGGCCAAGGTCCTGGAATATCTGCATGTCCAGGATGCGGATACTGCGATTACCATTTAGGTTTAGGGATAAGTTATTTTGATGCGCGACACGAATGGAACAATCGCTGTGCGCGGAACATCGGATTTTGCGACCGCTTGCTAATTGAGCATCCTTGGGGCTAAGATTGGTCATGATCTTGACCGGCTTTCCAAACGAAGAGGCCAAGGATCGCGCCCTGGAATCGCTTCTGGGCCAGCATCCATTCAAGTCGTGGCAAAGCGGTGAATTGCTGGTGTCGGAGGAAGCGTTACCGCTGCTGGCGCGAGAAAATATCCCGTTTGTATTCGAAGGGTTGGATGCCTATGGCAGGGTATCGACGGTGCGAAATCCTTCTGCCACGACGGTTCAATGACGGCCGTCGCGTTCCGCCGGAATTGCTGAGAATCCCTGAAGGTCCGTTTTCAACAACTCGAAATCTGGATCACCAGTCATGATATCCGTGTCTTGTAGGCGGAGCGTCGTTCCTGTAACACCTGTCACACGCGGAAATGGCAAAATCTTTTGACAGTTGCTCGCGTTCGACTAGCCTACGGTGAAATCCATTATGAGACTTGGCATCAATACCTTTCTATTCACTTCTCCCTTCACCAACGAAAGCACATCGCTCTTTCCGCGATTCAAAAAGTGGGGCTTCGCAACCGTGGAGATTCCGGTCGAAGATCCGTCGCATATCAATCCAGCGCATGTGAAAGCGGAGCTCGATAAACATGGTTTGGTGTGCGGTTCCGTGTGCGCTTGCATGGGGCCGGATCGCGATCTCCGCGGCACGCCTGAACAACAGAAAACCGGCTTGGATTACATGCTCAAGCTCATTGACCAAATGGTCGTGTTGGAATGCCCGAGCTTGATCGGGCCGGTTTATTCCGCCGTCGGGCGCGCTGATGCCGTGCCTGAGAAGGAGCAAAAGCAACAGTGGAAAACCGTCGTCAAGAATCTCAAAACGCTTTGCAAGTACGCCGAGAAAAAAGGGAAACAAGTCTGTCTCGAGCCGCTAAATCGCTTTGAAACCGATTTCATTAACACGTGCGATCAGGGCCTGAAGATGCTGCGCGATGTCGGCAGCCGCGCGCTTCGGCTCCACCTCGATACGTTTCACATGAACATCGAAGAGAAGAACCAAGGCAAAGCCATTCGCAAAGCAGGCAAAACTCTTGGTCATTTTCACGCGTGCGGCAGCGATCGCGGCACGCCCGGCAACGATCACATCGATTGGAAGCCGATCGTCGCGGCCCTGAAAGGCATCGGTTACCAAGGCGACGTTGTCATCGAGTCGTTTACAACCGATGTTAAAGTTATTGCACGCGCCGCAGCTATCTGGCGGCGTATGGAGCCGACGCGTGACGAGATTGCCACAAAGGGAATCAGGTTTTTGAAGAAAGCGCTCGCTTGAAACTCGGACTACTGCAATGGAATGTTCTTCGAGCTCATATGAAACATCGTAGCGCCCCGCGACAATTCGCACTTTGTTTAGGCAGTGGTGGCGCAGAGGACTTAATACCTCGCAAGGTTTATGAAGTTCTGCCGGACGAAGCCGCCGCGACCAAGGAGTTCCTAAGGGTGATTGATGAATCGGGTGAAGATTATTTGTATCCTGCCAAGCTGTTCGTCCTTTTGGTGTTGCCCCGAGCGGTTGAGCGGGCACTTGTGCGCGCGGCACCCAAACTGCACGCTGCCTGATCTTTGGCGGTCGAGCAAAAACCAAACACATATCGAAAGGTTAAAATCACATGAAAGTTCAACTTCGTATTCAGACAGTTTTGTCTGTTTTGATCGTTTCGCTCGTCGGTCCGACCATGGCTCAGGCCGCCGTTGTGTATGACAAAACGGTCAATGAGCCCGGCTTCAAAAACCTTTTCAACGGAAAGGACCTCTCGGGTTGGGAGGGTAATCCCGATCTTTGGTCGGTGAAGGAAGGTGTGATCACAGGCGTTACGAAGGCCGATCCGAAGCTCACGCACAACACATTCCTCGTTTACACTAACGGCCCAGTCGAGGACTTTGAGTTGCGCCTTTCCTATCGCATCGTGAATGGAAACTCCGGAATTCAATACCGGAGCAAGGTCCTTCGAACCGGCCAATTTGGTCCCGTTGTGGGTGGATACCAGGCAGACTTTGAGGCCGGCAATACATTCAGTGGCATTCTCTACGAAGAGCAAGGCCGCGGCATTCTCGCTCAGCGCGGGCAAAAGACAGTTATCAAGGACGTTGATGGCAAACACAAAGTCGAAGTCGTTGGCTCGGTTGGCGATCCCAAGGAAATCCAGGCCAAGATCAAGAAAGAGGACTGGAACGATTACGTCATCATCGCCAAGGGCAACCACCTTCAACACTTCATCAATGGCGTCCCCACGGTCGATGTCGTCGATGAACAACAATCGAAAGCCGCCAAGTCCGGCATTCTCGCGCTGCAGATTCATACCGGTCCGCCGATGACCGTTCAGTTCAGAAGCATTCGTATCAAGTCACTCAAATAGATCAGTAGGACAGGCGTCCCGCCTGTCTCCCGTTTAAATCCTTCGATCAACATGAAAAAGCTGCTCCAGCTTGCCGCCCTATTGTCGCTTGGCGCAATGCTAAGCGCCATCGCCGCCGACAAAAAAATCCTTTTGCTCGCGGGCAAACAAAGCCACGGTCCTGGCGACCACGAATTTCGCGCCGGCTGTTTGCTTTTGAAAAAATGCCTGGATGGCGTTCCGGGATTGGAAGTCGAAGTTCACACCAACGGATGGCCGAAGAACGAATCCGCGTTTGAAGGCGCGGACGCTATTCTGATTTATGCTGACGGAGGCGGCGGGCACCCTGGGTTTCAAGCGGACCGCCTGAAGCTCATTGACGGTCTGGTGCAAAAGGGCGTCGGGATTGGCTGCGCGCATTTCGGAGTCGAAGTGCCCAAGGGCGATCCGGGCGAAGCAATGCATCGTTGGATCGGCGGTTATTATGAGCATGCATATTCAGTCAACCCGATGTGGAAACCCGAGTTCAAATCCTTCCCGAATCATCCCGTTACGCGCGGCGTCAAGCCATTCGCTCTCGTTGACGAATGGTATTTTAACATGCGCTGGCGTCCCGACCCGAAAGGCCTCACGCACATTCTTGTGGCGAAACCATCCGACGCTGTTCGTAATGGACCTTACGTTGCTCCGCGCGGCCCCTATCCGCACATCCAGGAAGCCAAAGGCCGGGACGAGACGATGATGTGGGCATTCGAGCGGCCCGATGGTGGCCGCGGCTTCGGTTTCACTGGCGGACACAAACACGTGAATTGGGGCAACGACAACTTCCGGAAGGTCGTATTGAACGCCCTGTTATGGATTGCTAAAGCGGAAGTCCCGGCTAACGGTGTCCAATCCTCGATCACGCCAGAGGATGCAGCCCAAAACCTCGATCCTAAACAACAGCCGGCCGGCTCCGTGAACATCACGGGCAAGTGGAACTTCCAAGTGGAAACTGATCAAGGGACCGGAACCCCAACCTTCACATTCACGCACGCCGGACAAAATCTTATTGGCGCGTACAAGGGACTTTTCGGCGAAGCAGAAGTAACCGGCAGTGTCCGCGGTCCAGAGATCAAATTCTCCTTTGACGCCAATCGCGAGGGGGAAATCATTCCGGTCAGCTACTCCGGCAAGATTGAGAATGCTAACACGATGAAAGGCACAGTTCGCTTCGGAGAACTGGGTGAAGCCACGTGGACGGCAACTAAGTAGTGTCTCGTCTGCGAGTATGCAATTCGCGTGGCACTTTTTTTCTGCGATAGGAGCGCGGCGTTTGCGCCGCTTCCATGTCGCACCGCATCGCCGGAAATTCGAATGCGGAATCGGCGTAAACGCCGCGCTCCTGTCTCCGCCGTTCGAGGGAAATGTGTATGGCCTTATGATTATGAACCTGCGTTCATTCGTTTTGAAGTCTATCGCTGTCTTAAGTCTCTTGTCGTTCGCGCTCACCGCAGTTGGAGCTGACAAGAAGATCGTCCTGATCGCCGGCCGTGCCAGCCACGGTTCCGGCCAACACGAATTCCAAGCAGGTTGCCTGCTGCTCAAGCAATGCCTCGACAAACTGCCTGGCATCAAAAGCACCGTTCATTTCAATGGCTGGCCTCAAGACGAAAATGTGTTCGATGGCGCCGACGCGGTCTTTATCTATTGCGACGGCGGTGGCGGTCATCCCGCCATTAAGCCCGAACGCCTCAAAGTATTGGCAGACCTGATGAAAAAAGGTGTCGGCTTGGGCTGCGCTCATTACGCTGTTGAAGTGCCGAAGGACAAAGGCGGGCCCGAATGGCTCGCCTGGATTGGTGGTTATTTCGAAATGTTCTGGTCGGTCAACCCGCATTGGGACGCCGATTTCAAAAGCTTGCCGACGCACCCAATCACGCGCGGTGTCGCGCCATTCAAGATCAATGACGAATGGTACTATCACATGCGCTTTCCGGAGGGCATGAAAGGCGTCACACCCATCCTAACGGCTGTGCCGCCCGACAACACCCGAGGACGCCAAGGAGCCAACAGTTCTCACGGCGGAAATCCACATGTGTTTGCGCGCAAAGGCATGCCCGAGCATGTCATGTGGGCGACGGAACGAACGGATGGCGGGCGGGGTTTCGGTTTTACAGGTGGTCACTTCCATCGGAATTGGGGTGACGACAATTTCCGCAAGCTCATCTTGAACGCCATCCTCTGGACGGCTAAGGCCGAAATCCCTGCGAATGGAGTTCCTTCGACGGTGACGCCGGAGGAGTTAAAGCAAAACCTTGATCCGAAAGGCGACAAAAAATAATTTTGATCGCAATCATAACGTATGAAGAAACTGACTCTTAACACACTCAAATGGAGTTCTCTTTTCGCAGCCACGCTGTCGGTCGCGTGCGCGGCTGACAATCCGCGCCGTTCGGGACTTGAAGCGGCCCGCGAAGACCTCAAAGCCATGACGGTTCCGCAGGGTCTCGAAGTAACATTGTTCGCGTCCGAGCCGCAATTGGTGAATCCCGCGAACATGGACATCGATGCGCGCGGTCGAGTGTGGATCACCGAAGGCGCGAATTACCGCCAGTGGCGCAATCTCCGGCCTGAAGGTGACCGAATCGTCATTCTGGAAGACACAAATGGCGATGGCACGGCGGACGTATCGAAGACCTTTTATCAAGGGACCGATGTCAATACGGCGCTTGGCATCGGCGTTTTCGGCAACAAAGTGATCGTTTCCTGCTCGCCCAAGATCATGATGTTCACCGACGCCAATGGCGACGACAAAGCCGATGGCCCGCCGCAAATTATTTTCAGCGGGATTGCCGGTGTTCAACATGATCATGGCGCACACGCCTTTGTCTTCGGTCCCGATGGGAAATTCTACTTCAACATTGGCAATGGCGGCGGCCAGCTCAAAACGCCCGACGGCAGCAGATTCATCGTCGATATGGCGGGCAACGAAGTAAAGACCGATGGCAAACCATACCGCCAAGGATTGGTCTTCCGCTGCAACATGGATGGTTCCGAAGTCGAGACACTCGGCTGGAACTTCCGCAACAACTACGAAGTGACCGTCGATTCATTCGCCACACTTTGGCAATCGGATAACGACGACGATGGCAACAAAGGTGTTCGCATCAATTATGTGATGGAATTCGGCAACTACGGCTACACAGACGAAATCACTGGCGCTGGTTGGCCGCAGAAACGAAGCAACATCGAAACAGAGATTCCGTTGCGCCATTGGCACCTCAACGATCCTGGAGTCGTTCCGAATCTCTTGCAAACTGGAGCAGGCTCGCCCACTGGAATTACTGTTTATGAAGGCAAGTTGCTTCCAACTATCTTCCAAAATCAGGTCATCCATTGCGATGCCGGCCCGCGTGTGGTTCGAGCTTATCCAGTCGAATTGGATGGCGCTGGTTACAAGGCCAAAATTGTCGATGTCCTCACCAGCACGAACACTTGGTATCGGCCGTCCGATGTTGCCGTGGCGCCGGATGGTTCGATCTACATTGCCGATTGGAACGACGCCGGAGTCGGCGGACACGCGATGGCCGATCAGAAACTCGAGATAATGACCGGTCGTGTTTATCGTGTTGCTCCAAAAGGACACAAACCCGCGGTCCCGAAATTGAATCTCGCGACCGCGGCGGGCTGCGTCGAAGCCTTGCAATCGCCGAATTACGGTACTCGTTATCTCGCCTGGACGAAGCTGCACGAAATGCAGGGCAACGGCGAGAAGGAATTGGCGAAGCTTTGGAAGAGCAAAGACGAACGTTTGCGTGCGCGTGCCCTGCATCTCTTGGCTCGGATCAAAGGCGACGAAAAGAAATACATTCAGCAAGCGCTCAAGGATAAGAATCCGGACATTCGCATTACTGGTTTGCGGATCGCCCGCGAGCGAAAACTCGATGTCATTCCGTACGTCCAGGCTCTTGTGAAAGATTCATCACCTCAAGTGCGCCGCGAATGCGCGATTGCCTTGCGCCACAACAAAGCCCCTCAAGCGCGGAAACTTTGGGCGCAATTGGCTGCACAACATGATGGCAAAGACCGATGGCATCTTGAAGCTTTGGGCATCGGCGCGGACAACCAATGGGACGAGTTTTTCGGCGTTTGGTTGAGTCAGGTTGGCGATAAATGGAACACACCAGGAGGCCGCGACATCATTTGGCGCGCCCGCGCCAATAAAGCGCCCGCGTTGCTCGTCAAAATCATTACGGACAAAGCGACACCAGAAAGTGAGAAACAGCGTTATCTTCGAGCGATGGATTTCATTCCGAAGTCGCCAGAGAAAGATGCGGCGTTGGCCGAATTAGCCACAAGCGCTCTAAACTGAGTTCCTCGTCAGTTGAGCGAGCGCATCTAATCGTGTTCATGAACCTCTTGGTAGGACAGTGCGTCGCGCCTGTCCAAGCGCTGAGGCGCCCTGCCTTTACGTTCATCGGGAGGCGCCCTTCGAAGGCAATCACAGCATTCCTCGCTCTTCTGCTCATCGCTGCTTCTCATGCGCAACCAGCCGACCCGCAACGCACGGCTGTTGCCATCGAAGCCTTAAGCCGGCTCACGCCGGAGCAGATCAAAAGCAATCCGAAACTTGAGGCAGCTTTGAAACGAGTGATCGAGGCGACGCGCGGAACGCCGCAATTCGTCGAGGTAGTACGCAAGTTTCAAATTACAAACGAAAATCCAGCCCTGCTCGCCATCGCAATTCAGAATGCGACTAATTCGTTCGGGACAGACGCGGTTCGCGCCATCTTGGAAGCCGGCGATGCCAAACTCTTGCGCGATTCGCTGAACAGCACCAGCACCGCATCGGCAACAAGGCTGGCTGAAGCGTTGGGTAATGTGGCCGAGAAGAAAGTTGTGCCCCTGCTCGAACCGATCGTGGCCGATTCCCAACGTGATGCGCAGCTGCGCAAACAAGCCGTTCGCGGTCTAGCTCAAAACCAAGAAGGCGCTTCTGTCTTGCTCAAGCTGGCCAAAGAGGAACGCCTCGCGCCAGACATCCGATTGCTGGCGAGCATGGAACTCAATGCTGTTCGGTGGCCGAGGATCAAAAGTGAAGCCGCTCAGCTGTTGCCTCTTCCCCAAGCCCGAAACGCTCAGCCATTGCCGTCGATTGCTGAATTGACGGGGAAACGCGGCGATGCGGCGCGCGGAGCAGAAGTCTATTCGCGCGCCGAGGCAGGCTGCATCAACTGCCATCAGGTTAATGGCCAAGGGATTGATTTCGGACCTAAACTCTCCGAGATCGGCGCCAAACTTGGCAAGGACGCGCTTTACGAAGCGATCCTCAACCCGAGCGCGGGAATATCGTTCGGGTACGAAGCATGGCAACTTGAGCTCAAGAATGGCGACGAGGCGTACGGCCTGTTAGTCAGTGAAACAGCAGATGAATTGGCGATCAAGACGCAGAATGGGATCGTCACTCGTTACAAAAAGTCCGAAGTTGCCAAGCGGCAAATGATGAAAACGTCCATTATGCCGAGCGATCTGCAGCAAACCATGTCGCTTGAGGAATTGATCGATTTGGTAGAGTATCTAGCGTCGCTGAAAAAGGTGGGTTAAGCAGAGCGGGCTCAGTTTTGGATTAAATAGCCGCCATTGTCCTGCAACGATTTAGACTGCGCGGCTTTTGATTATTTTAGGTACGCGGCCATCTTCGGTGATAATTTGTTCGAAATCAGCCATTGACACATGCGGAGGCTTTTGGTGATATTCCACCCCTTTTGGTAAAGGGAATTATGTACGCAATTATCGAAACAGGCAGTAAGCAATACCGGGTCGCAGCTGGCGAGACAATCGAAGTCGAAAGATTGACGGCGGAGGCAGGTCAACCCTTCACATTTGACCGGGTATTGTTGGTTAATAACGATGGCAAAATATCGGTCGGCGCGCCCACGGTTGCTCAGGCCAGCATTGTGGCGGATGTAGTTGAGCATATTCGCGGACCGAAGAAAATCGCTTTCAAGATGAAACGCCGGAAGGGCTATCACCGTACGGTTGGGCATCGGCAGGAATTAACGGTGGTAAAAATCAAAGAAATCAAGATCAGTTAGGTTGTTGTTATGGCACATAAGAAAGGTCAAGGCAGCGTTCGCAACGGACGCGATAGCGTTAGCAAACGACTTGGAGTAAAACGCTTTGGCGGCGAATTCGTCACCGCCGGCAGCATTCTCGTGCGGCAACGCGGCACAAAGTTTGTCGCAGGCCAAAATGTTGGCACGGGCCGCGATTGGACGTTGTTCGCCCTCAAAGATGGCAAGGTCTCCTTCGATAAAGGGAGCAGGCGGATTAATGTGACACCGCAAGCCGCAGCAAAGAACAACTAACCATCACTTGCAGAAAACATGGCGAGGTCAACGACCTCGCCTTTTTCTTTATCCCCCGAATCGAAGTATATTTGATCGGCCATTGCATTGGCCTCCAGCAATGTTTATCGACGAAGTCAAAGTTTTTGCCCGGGCCGGGCACGGTGGGAAGGGATGCGTTGCGTTTCATCGCGAGACCTTCGTCCCTAAAGGCGGGCCCAGTGGCGGTAACGGCGGACGGGGCGGCGATGTTATTCTTCAAGCTGACCACGACCTTAATAATCTCATTGCTCAATATTATTCTCCTCGATTGATTGCGGAGAAGGGCGAAGCTGGAATGGGCAAGGGAATGGATGGCCACGCGGGAAAAGATCTACTCGTCAGAGTGCCTTGTGGGACCTTGATTTGGAAATTGGAGTCGAAGCTTGCTCCCGCGGAATTGCCCGCCGCATCTGTCAGTCCAAGCGAGAGCGCACAGACACTTAGACTTTCGACAGGAGAGCGCCCGATGTTCCGTCGCGCAGGGGCAGCGCGAGCTTTGGAGATTGATTTATCTAAAGATACTCCCGAAGAAACTACGGGAGGCATTCAAGGTGCAGAGTTAATTGCTGACCTCACCGAACACGGCCAGCAATTCGTCCTTTGCAAAGGAGGACGTGGTGGATTAGGAAACCGCAATTTTGCCACAGCTCGCCGACAGACACCGAGATTCGCGCAACCGGGTGAACCTGGCGAGGAAGGCGAGTTCCGTTTGGAATTGCGCCTGATCGCCGAAGTTGGCCTCGTGGGCTATCCGAACGCCGGCAAGTCGACGTTGCTTTCGGCAATTTCTCACGCGCGCCCGAAGATTGCGCCGTATCCTTTTACAACTCTCCATCCCCAAATCGGGATTGTGGAATATTCCGATTATCATCGCTTAACCGTTTGCGATGTTCCCGGACTGATCCAAGGCGCCCATCAAAATGTGGGCCTAGGCCACGCGTTTCTCCGGCACATCGAGCGCTGCAAGATTCTCGTGTTGCTGATCGATATGGCCGGCGTGGATGGCCGAGCGCCCTGGGAAGATTACAAGCAAGTGCTGAGCGAGTTGGAACTTTATGACCCGGCTTTGCTCGAAAAGCCGCGCTTGGTCGCAGCCAACAAAATGGACGAACCAGTCGCCGAAACGAATTTGAAAACGTTCAAACGGAAAATCCCGAAGACTCCCGTGCTGCCACTGGCGGCAGCGTTCGACGAAGGAATCAAAAAGTTTAAGAACGTGATCCGCGAGGCCGTCGAGACTGCGAATGCAAAAAGTTAGCGTAATTCGCGAAGTAGGACTGCCGGAGGCAAGTCACCCTGCGGATAGGCAAGCGCTGCGGAGCTTCCCAATCCCGTCCGTCCTTTCGGAACTCCGCCGAGCGGCGACTGATTTCACTGCGTTGCTATGTTAAGGGCCGGAATCGTCGGTCTCCCCAATGTTGGGAAATCGACTCTCTTCAACGCAGTCACCCGCACGCGCAAGGCAGAGGCGGCGAATTATCCGTTTTGCACGATTGATCCTAATGTCGGCATTGTCACAGTGCCGGACGCACGTTTGGCGCCGCTCGCCAAGATCGCAGGAACGTCTGTCATTATTCCGACCGCCATCGAGTTTGTAGATATCGCCGGCCTTGTGAAAGGTGCTTCCCAAGGAGAAGGACTGGGCAACAAGTTTCTGAGTCATATCCGCGAGGTGGACGCGATTATCCAAGTGGTTCGTTGTTTCGAAGACGACAACATTCACCATGTCGCCGGCGCAATTGATCCGAGCCGCGACATTGGAATCGTCACGACCGAGTTGGTAATTGCCGACTTGGAAGCAATCCAGAGGCGATTGGAAAAGATCGAGAAAGATGCCAAGCGCGGCGACAAGGCCGCCATCGCTGAAACAGAAGTTCTGCGGAAGCTTGAACCGCATCTGAACGAAGGCAAACCAGCTCTCACGCTAAAACTCACACCCGAAGAGAGAGCCATTGCGCAGGGGTTTTTCTTGTTAACGGACAAACCGACAATCTTCGCCGCTAATGTTCGCGAAAACGAACTGTCCGATGCCGGTCAAAACCCGCACGTTTCAAAAGTGCGTGAGTACGCGCGAACACATCACTCCTGTGAAACCGTCGTTATCAGCGCGCAAATTGAAAGTGATCTCGTCGATCTGTCACCGGACGAAGCTGCGGAGTTTCTGCGCGAGTTCGGTGTCTCCGAGTCAGGCGTCGGCTCATTGATCCGCAGCAGTTATCATTTGCTCGGCCTGCGCACGTTCTTTACCTCAGGAGAAAAGGAAGTGCGGGCCTGGACTATTCACGCGGGCGATACGGCTCCCAAAGCGGCAGGCACAGTTCACTCCGATTTTGAACGTGGTTTCATCAAAGCTGAAACAGTCGCTTATGCGGACTTGGTCCAGTGCGGATCCATCGCCGCGGCGCGCGAAACGGGGCTCTATCGGATGGAGGGCAGGGAGTACGTGGTTGAAGATGGCGATGTCCTGTTCTTCAAGTTCAACGTGTAATCTAACCTAGTGGCGGCCATTGCTAAATTGAAAAACGCAACATTGGCACAACTGCGGTTGGCAGGGCGCGTCACTCTGCGCGCGCCGCAACTCCACTAAGCGCAGCCTGCTCGGCGTACCTCGGCGCGCACGGAGTGACGCGCCCTGCCTCTGAACCGAGAGGCGAAATGTACCAATGTAGTATGGTTCGATCTAGGACAGGCGTCCCGCCTGTCCTGCTTTTGGTGTGCGCAGACGCTGGACAGGCGAGACGCCCTGTCCTACCCAGGCGGCTGTGGCCGAAGTCTGGGATAAGACGCCTGCCAACGAGTCACTTTCGAGTCAACTGCAACTGCAACTCCTTGAGGAAGGTTTTCGCGGGAAACCTTTGTCCTGGGCAACGCGTGTGGATCGGATTGATCTGTTGATGAGTCTTGACCGCGGCCGAACCGAGCCGGCAACTTCGCAATAGGTAATGAAGCAACGCTTGCAAGTTCGCCATTTGTTTTTGCGTCGGACTAGCGTCGTCGAAATTCCCGACCAGGCAGATGCCAATGCTTTTCTCATTCAATTCTTCGCTTGCCAGATGGCCGCCTTGGATTTGATCAGTCCACCGGCGTCCGATTGCAATTTCTCCGTCCGGCATCCCTCGCCCGTTGCCGATCACGAAATGGTAAGCCAGGCCGTTTTCCATGTGCCGCTCGCGCCGGTGATAGCGATCCATGCTTTCGGCATTTCCCGAGTCGGTAGCGCTGTGATGAATGACAACGTAGCGCCACTTCTTTGGGACAATTCGAGTTTCATTCAACAACTTCAGAATGGCGCGATCAAGAACGGGCTTGTTTGGAGCCGTTGACACGGGCGGAATACGAATCACCTTGCCCGGATGGATCTGATTGGCGTCCTTGAGACCGTTGTGCTTCATCAAAACCGTAACAGTGACGCCATGCATCTGCGCGATGCCACTGAGTGTGTCATTCTTCTTAACAACGTAGCGCTTCTCGGACGATTTCGCTGCGAAGGACGGCGCGGAGGAAATACCCAGCAACAACAGCCATACCAGGAATCCACAAAACCCTATGGCACGATGATTGGACATTTGTATCGGTAACGATCAGGTATCACAGTTGCGCGGCATCGACCAGAAGTTTTTCCCGCCGCGTAGCGCGGATAGCGCGGATTTCACTCTGCTGTCTCGCAGGTTCTCAATAATTTTCAATCTGCAGAACTCCCGCAACACCCGAGACGCTGGACAAGGGGAACACGCTGCCGACTGCAAGTCGGCGATGCGGCAGAGTGAAACTCTGCGCTACAATTCGAGACCACAGCTTGAGTTGGATGGCGTTCGGGCCGGCGTTCGTTTCCTTCCCGCTTGAGCTTTCATCGCGACCGATTACCTTTGTGCTCATGCCGCTTTACGAATTCCACTGCGAAAAATGCCGTCGCGATAGCGAAATCTTGGTGCGTTCGACCCGTTGGGAAGGGACGCCCTGCCCGCATTGCGGTTCGACGAAACTGGCCAAGAAGTTCTCCGTGTTCGCATCGAGTTCGGGAGAGGGCGGCGCCGGTGAAGCTCCAGCATGCACTTCAAATCCGCGCTCATGCGGACGATGCGGAACCGGGGTTCCGCACTCGCATTAACCACGAAGGGGCGACCAAACACGAACCGAGACGGCTCAAAGGGCGTCATTCTTGTGCATTAGTGTTCATTCGTGGTTCAGCCGAAATGCTCGCCGGGCTTGAAATCCAGCAGACTTTCCACCACCCATGTCGCTTGATGCGTCCCTAATTCTTCGCAGGAATATGCGCCTGTGCCGACCGCTAGCACATTCGCATTGATTGCGTTCGCGCAAGCGATATCGCGCGGGGTATCGCCAATCACGAGAATCTCTTTTCCGGGCAAGGGACCGCCCAGCATGTCGCGACCACGCTGTTGCGCAATGACAGCCAATTGGTTTCGATCTTCATGATCATCTCCAAAGGCGCCCGAACAAAAGGCGTCCCAAAGCCCAAAATGCTTGAGCTTGATCTCGGCGCCGAGCCGGATGTTTCCAGTGAGCAAACCGAGCAATGGTCCGCTGGGAAGAGTCTGGAAATAGTCAATCAAGTCGCGAACGCCGGGACAAACGGCGCCTTTGGATTCGCGGAGCAAGTAATCCAGCCAAAACACATAAGCCTCGAAGAAGCGCTCGAAGTTCTCGAGGCTAGGTTCGATCTGATGCAGCTGAAAACATTCCCGAACCAATGACGGATCTGTCCGCCCGGCGAAGTTCATCGTTCGCGTGGCATTGGGGATTTTGAACTCAGAAGAAAAAGTGCGCTCGAAAGCTCTGACGCCAGCGCCTTGTGTTCGAATCAATGTGCCGTCAATATCAAATAAGACGAGTCGGACCACGCCGACAAATTAGAAATTCACCTCCGCGAACGCAACTTCAACCTCGCTGTTGCCCGCTGTTTCCCAGCTAATTCAGCTAATTCCTTCCATTTCGCCTCCAGCCACTGCCGTTGCGTTGGGTAAAGCTGCTCGGAATCGATCAAACTGCCAACGGCCCAAGCGCGGTCGTAATCTCGCGAGTGGAAGTAAAGTTCAAACAGATCGAGGTGATAATGGGCGGTCTGGCCTCGCGTCAGTTTGGCGGTGTTGACGCGTCGCAGAAGGGCTTCGGCTTCGTGATGCCGCTGATTCAGCATGAGCGCGGCGCTGTGATTCACGAGGACGACCAGGGATTGGGGATTCTGAGAAAGCAATCGCAACGTGATCCCCACAGCCTCTTCCGGATTCTGCCGCGCGATAATCAACGTCGCCGCGTAATTGTTCATCACCACTGGATCGTGCGGACGAAGGGCAAAAGCACGCTGAGCGGCGGAGAGCATTAAGTCCACCTGTTTCAGTTGATCTCCGATATTGAACAGAAGCATCCAGTACTTTGGTTCGTGCGTTAGGTCCTGTTCGAGTTTCTCCAGTGAACTTCGGGCAATGGCTGGATAACCCAAGCGAAGCAGATCGGCGCAGATGGAGAGGCCCAAACCTGGATCGCCAATGTCCCATTCCGCCATTTTTTGAAAAGCAGTGTCGGCGACGAAGTGGCGATGCAGCCCGAGTTCCGCGCGCCCTTCGAGGAAATAGCTGTAGGCCTGCAGTTGATTGCGGACTGTCTCATGGCCGCGAATCTGGACTGCGGCGCGGCGCAGCTCTTCCCATGCTTGAGCGGTCGTCAATTGATCGGCGTAAAAGATCCAGAAACCGGCCTCGTCAGCGAAACTTGGAGCGACTCGCTTCAACAATTCCAGCGCGCGATCGCGCAATCCCAAGTCCACATATAACCCAGTCAATTTCATCGCTTCCAACGAGACCTCGGGCAAGTTCGTGATCGATTGACTCAGTTCGATGGCCTCGGCCCTCCGCCCCAATTCAAGCAGCAATCGCCAATAGCCAATGCGGTGAATGAGCTTCTCCGCGCCAATTTCTTTCAACTGCGCCAACGCCCTCGCGTAGCGGTCGAGGTCACGCGAGTGCGCATAAACCGCCAGTTGCAAACGGCAGGAGAGCATTTGTTGAACTGGGTCTTTAGATGCAGACTCCAGGCGCGCTTGCGCGGCTAAACGATCACTGGAAGGTCCCCATCCCAAAAGATAAGCCGAATGATAGAGCGGCAATTCAGCATCGGCTGGCAGCTTTTGAGATGCTTCCTTCCAGCGCGATCCAAACGCTGCGATATTTCCGCGATTGAAAAGAGACTTCAAATAGAAGGCTTCCAGACGGGGTGTTAATTCATCCGTTCGAGGTTGAAGCAATGCAATCAAGAGATCGAACCTGCTTTGACTGAAGAGCACATCACCCACAAGTTCCAGGTCGGCAACATTTGTCGCAGTCAACTTCAGCAGCCAAATCGACTGCCGCAACGCGTCGGGACCACTCTTGGTTTTGTCCTCGAGAAAAGTCCGCAACGCTCCCCGCAAAAGATTTGGATCCGCTTGATTGTTTGCGATGGCGGCTTTCCACGCGTAATGGGCTTGGCCGAATTCGCGCGCGGCTGTGGCCTTCAAAGCCGTTCGCTTCAATGACCATGCTTGTGCCAGGTCAAGTCCGCTGACTTTCACCATCGGGAGGAACCCCTTCGGCGTCATCCTCCAAATCCTCGGCAACGATAGGCCGGCAACTGACAGAAAAAGTAGAAGCGCCGCGCAGGCCACGCGAAACGAAGGCTCATGCAGCAACAATAGAATGAATGGATTCCCAGCAAACTTCCGGCTCAACCGACGTTTGGACAAGCACCCCATGGCGGAGCGGACTGTAACCAATCGAAGCCATTTGGCAAGCCGGAAGTTTTTGCAAAAAGTTCCGCAAAGGAAACAAGTGCGACCGAGCGGTCCTTGATAGCGCCCGCGAGTTGTGCGGTGTTGATTACGTCGCAAGCGGCGCAGGCTTTGACATGGCTTTGCCTTTTCGCCGCGCAAGGTAATCTTCAACAAACAACAAATTGGTGTCGCCAGCACGCTGCACGACTTTCAGCAAATCTTGCATGCTGGAGACCTCTTCGAGTTGTTCGGTGAGAAACCAAGCCAGAAAATTATGCGTGATATGATCAGACTCTTTCAGCGACAGCTCGACCAAATCGTTGATTTGCTGCGTCACGGTTTTCTCCTGTTCGAGCGAGATTTGCACGGCTTCTTCCACCGATTTGAAATCCGCTTTGGGCATGGCAATGGCTGGAATCTCGACGCGTCCGCCGGCATCGACAACGTATCTGACGAAGCGCATGGCATGATCGCGTTCTTCCTCGGATTGATTGTAGAAATGCGCCGCCAGTTCCGGGAGCGTTTCAGAAGCAAAGTGGGAAGCGATAGAGACATATTGCAGGGACGCGCTGAATTCGTTGCCAATCTGTTCGTTGATGGCCGCGTTCATGGAGTCGCTGATAAGCATAAGATTCCCCTTCTCGTAAGATTAATTCGCTGAGAGACTCTACGCTCCTGAACCTCCAAAGCAAGAAGAGCATTTGAAATTGCCATGAGATGGTTGCTGCCGCTGCTGGTTTGTCTCTTGCTCCATCAACAGAGTTTGTCGGCGGAGCCCATCGTGCCAGCCACTCAGATTGGCCTCCTCGACAAACGAGGTCTGACGGGTCTTGACACTTGGTTGGTCGACACGAAGCGCGAAGACCCGCGCCGCGTCTTTAGCGCCACAAATGGAATGATTCGCATCAGCGGCGAAGGATTGGGCTATCTCGGCACGGAAAAGGAATATCGCGACTATCATCTAGTGGTCGAATTCAAATGGGGGAAGACGAACTGGCATTGGGGCGATCGTGTCGGCAAGGCGGGTGATTCGGGCATTTTCCTGCACGCGACCGGTCCAGACGGCAACAGCCACGATGGCCGCGGCGCGTTTATGGCGGCCATCGAATGTAACCTGTTTCAAGGAGCAACCGGCGACTTCCTTCTGATCCGCGGCAACGCGCACGATGGCTCTCTGATCGCTCCGAGACTCACAACAGAGGTTGCTAACGCACGCGATGGCGATGGTTCGTTCACTTGGCAACGAGGCGGACGCCGCCAAACCGTCCAACGCTGGGGACGCGTGAACTGGTCCGGCAAGGATGCGAATTGGAAAGACGTTCTCGATTTCCGCGGGGCGCATGATGTCGAAAGCCCTCCCGATGAATGGACGCGCGGCGAATGCGTCTGCGCAGGCGACAGGATCACAATCAAAGTCAACGGCGTCACTGTTAACGAAGCTTTCCAAGTCTATCCCACTAAGGGAAAGATTCTCTTGCAATGCGAAGGTTCCGAAATCTTCTTCCGGCGATTTGAACTGCAGCCTTTGAACGTTCCTGCACTTCCTGCACGCCGAACCAATTGATTGTCTTGCGCTCGCGCCAATTCTCGAACAACATCCGCTCCATCCCCGTAGGACAGCGCGTCTCGCCTGTCCTGAAGTTTCAACGCGGGATTGTTTAAAACCGTTTTGTTCAACTCGTATGAAAAACTCAACGCGCCCCTATCGATCTCTCCTTAAAGCCATCAACAGCCTGTCGGTCATAGTCATTTCCTCCTTCCCCTTAACGGTCGCCGAACCAATCGTTCCGCCCGGGGCCCATCTGGAAAAGCTATTTGAAGGCATTGTCCTCACCGAAGGCGTCGCCGTCGCCCCAGATGGATTGGTCTATTTCAGCGACATCACCTTTTCCCATGTCGCGCGCGATGACAAAGGCGCGATTCATGCCGGTCACATTTGGCGGTATGATCCGAAGACCGGCAAAACAGCGATCTTTCGTTCACCCAGCGGCATGTCCAACGGCATCAAATTCGACGCTGACGGAAATATGCTCGTGTGTGAAGGCGCTGACTATGGCGGACGCAGAGTTACTCGAACTGATATGAAGACCGGCATGAGTTACATCATTGCGGGCTTGTTCGAAGGGCGTCCTTTCAATGCTCCGAACGACGTGACGATCGACGAGAAGGGCCGCATCTACTTTAGTGATCCACGGTACCTCGGCTACGAAACCATCGATCAGCCCGTGATGGCCGTCTACCGGATTGATTTGGACGGCTCGATTCATCGCATCATCACCGATGCAGGGAAACCTAACGGCGTTTGCGTGTCGCCCGACCAAAAATCGATGTACGTCGTCAGTAATGACAATGGCGCGACTGGATTCGAACGCCTCAGCAAAGGGGCCGCTCAAGCCACGGGCGTTTCTGTTCCATTGCGCAAAGGTTACATGGCGCTCATGGCTTATGATCTGGCGGCAGATGGGTCGGCCAAGTTCCGCAAGACTCTCGTTGATTACGCCCCTTATGATGGCCCAGATGGTTTGGTTTGTGACAAACAAGGCAATCTTTACGTCGCCGTTCGCGCAGAAAATCGACCGGGCATCTGTGTCTATTCACCCGACGGTCGCGAACTGGCCTACATCAAAACCGAAGTTCCTACCAACGTCGGATTCGGCCGCGGCCAAGAAAGCAAAACCCTCTACATCACGGCTGGCAAAGGACTCTATCGAATTCGGCTCAACCAAGAGGGATACCAATTGCCGGCCAAGCGGTAGGCGCTGCTCTGGGCGGCGGAATTCACGGTTTGAAACAACACTTCAGGAGTTGAGGTTTTTAAGCCTTTCTTAGATTCATCTCCGCAAAATAAAGATTCCAAGTAAGCGCCGCCGCTGCGGCTTCCGCCTTCTGCTCCGTTTGGACGGGCTTTCTCTGCATTGCCACTAATTCCTTCGGATCGACGGGTGTGCTGCCAGCAGCGCACGCCGAAGCTGTAGATATCGCTGCGGGTATCAATATCCAGTCCGCTCGTTTCCATCTGTTCCCGACTCCTGAAAGCAGGCGTGCCAATGAACTGCTGCAACTGTGTGTAAACTGTCGGGTGCGTCCGCCGGCTTTCAGTCGCTTTGGCGATGCTCGGGGCGCAAAGCGGGGTCACATCTCACAAGACCAGTCAACAATTCAAGAACCTGTTTCATTCGAGCTGGTTCCGCGCGGTCGTGTTCCAATCGCCGTTCGTATCGTTGGGCGTTCGTCGCCACCACTCCGTAATGTCGCTGCTCGACCGTCTGGGCCAGTTCCGCCAGTTTCATCCCGCATAACCGCCGCCTCAAATACAGCGCCAGGTCCCGTCCACTGTCGCCATATTCGTCCCGAAATTCAGCCCGCCATCTCCGGGAGGATCTCCAGGAAATGCTGCCGGTCGCGGTTGTCCCGGAACGGGAAGATGGATTCTCGTGCATTGCCGCGCGCGCTCACATGATGCCAACCACCCGCCTTCTCGATCGGCAAAGGCCGTGCCATGGCCGCCAAAGCCTGTTTATTCCATTGCAGCCGGTCAATTATATAACTGTAATTGTGATATATGACCCCACTCCTCAACCCCCGAGTGCTTGAAGACAATCGGTCTGGAAAAACCGATTGGCACTTCGCACCGGACCGCGAACCGTCCCGGTTCGCAGCGCGCCCGCAAGCACCGAGCGCACCGGGCTCCGGCTGGCGGCGAAATAGCCGGTCCCGCTGCGGACGGGGACCGTCCGCGGTCCGCACCGTCCCATCGGTCCGAACCTGAAAAACCGTTGCGTAACCTCTGTAATTATCCTTTGATGCCGGTATGGAGGAATCCCGTCAGCCCAATCGGACTGGACCGCCGCACAATCCCGGAGTGCGCGAGTTGATCGAGCCGTGAAATGACTCGGGAACGCGAAATATTTCAGAAAGCGTTGGAACAGCCTTCCATCGAGGCTCGTCCGGCTTTTCTGGTGCAAGCCACCGCCGGCGATCCGAAACTCAAGGCCGCCGTCAAACCCGAGACCGGCGAGATCATCAAACACGACCGGCTCGAAGGTGCGATTGACAATACTTAGCGTCACCGGTCGCTGCTGACGGCAAGGTCTATTTCGTAAGCGAAGCAGGGAACGTTTCCGTCGTCAAAGCCTCAGGTGAATGGACTGTTTTGAAAGTCAATAAGCTCGATGATCAGTGCTATGCGACGCCCGCGATTATGGACAACAAGCTCTGCATTCGGACGCAAAGTGCGCTCTACTGTTTCGGCAATCCAGAGTGATCGGATCTGACAACACTTCGCCAACTCAAAGGCTGGATGCTGAGGAAGGCGAGAGCGCACGACAACAATGGCTCGGACCATAGACCACGGTGAAATCTGCCGCCAAACACCGACCCTGCGTCGGTCTGAGTTCTTTGCGGATCAAGAGCAAGATCAAGATCAGGATCAGGATCAACAAGCCAGAGCCACGCTCACGTCCCTTAACTCGCGCGGCGGACGACGAATTGACACGCGGGCAAGGAGAAGATTGGATTCGGTCATGCCAGCCAGTTAACTTCGCTGCCATCTGAAATATGAAAACACTGCTTCTCTCTGCCCTGGTTCTGTCGCTCGTCCTGTGCTCCGTCAGCGATGCGCCGGCCGCGGAGCATCCGCTCGTTTACGCAAAGGACGGCTCCGGCGTTTATGGTTACAAAGACACGCCGAAACTTCCGTGGTGCGAATATCTCGTTCACGATCCGGACCGGCCCGCGCCGAAACGGATCAATCCTGGTCCTGCGTTGCCGCCTGCGCCCGTCCCGGCGGATGCGATTGTGCTGTTTGACGGGAAAGATGTTTCGCAATGGCGCAGCAATTCATGGCGAGTTGTGGACGGTTGTCTCGAAGCTTCGGGAAATGTCATGCCGCGAACGAAAGAACAATTCGGCAGCTTTCAACTGCATCTGGAATGGATGCCACCGGCAAATTTCAACGGCCCTTGGTATGACCGCGGGAACAATGGCGTTTCACTTCATGGTTTGTACGAAATTCAAATCTTTGATTCGTGGACGGAAAAGTGGTGCCCCGACGGCCAGTGCGCGGCTGTCTATGGACAAACGCCACCGCTCGTGAACGCATGCCGTCCGCCGGGCGAATGGCAAAGTTACGACATCGCGTTCACGGCCCCTGTCATCGAAGATGGCAAGGTTGTGAGGCCCGCGCGAATCACGATGTTTCACAACGGTGTGCTCGTCCATTTGAACCAGGAAACTTACGGCGGCACCGGCCATCGCGGATTGCCCCGCCCCGTCAAAGTGAGCGAGGGTCCAATCGTACTGGCGGGCCACGGCTGTGCGGTGCGGTTCAGGAATATTTGGGTTCGGAAACTTTAGACTCTTTCTCGATCTAGGTTCTAAACCGGCGTCGGAGGACAGACGAGGCGCGCTGTCTTACCGCGTTCATTCATTCATAGGCGAAAGCGCGAGAGAACTCATCGCACCGTCCGATTGCGCAGCAACAACACACTCGCCTTGTCTCGCAGCAATTCCTCGTAGCGCGCGACGTGTTCAGACGGAATTGCCATCGGCACTTGTGCTGCGCCGAGAAGCAGGTCGATATCGCCGTCCCCATCGGCATCGCCGGCGCCAATCCGCATCCAGCGATTCCAGTAGCGATCATCGATGCTCGAGCGTTCGACCGCGCCATCGGTTCGTTGCGTCAGGATCAGCGCGGTCGTCGGAGTTGGCGAACGCCAGTCCGGATAGAACGCAGTCGCCGCAAGGTCGACGCGGCCATTGCCATCGAAGTCACCGGATACAACGTCCATCGCGCCATCAAGGCGCTCGAAGAGAACTTCGGCGAATTTCCAATTCCCTTCGTTGCGCAGGATGCGGACACCATAGTGCGCCTTGATCGGCCGGCCTCGAAGTTCCAGGTTGTTTCCGGCCGATTCGACCAGATCGGGCTTTCCATCTTTGTCCCAATCAACCAGCAAACATCGATTGTATCCCCATCCGACCGGCCTATCGATAATCACGCGCGGCAAAAAACGGCGCTCTCCTTCGTTGACAAATGCGAGCAGGCGCGGACGAGCATTGGCGACGGCGATCATCACATCGAAGTCACCATCGCCATCAAAATCCGCGACGTCGCCCCAGGTTGCACCCGGTTCCTCGAATAAGACATTCTCCTGCAGCGTTTCTTGGCCGCCCCACCAAAGGCCGACGCGTCCGATTGGGTAATCACCAAAAGCGCAGACAAACAAATCATCGATGCCATCACCATCCACGTCTGCAGTCCGGTGCGCGGTAATGCGCGGATGTTTATCCACGACCGTCTGTTGCTTTTGCTCACTCAGACTGAAATCGACAATTCGTCCAAGGCCAAAGTCACGCCCGAAGTGGCCCATCAACGCGACGCGGCGTATCGGACCGAAGCGTTCGAAGCCAACTGGCTCCGAATGCACCTCAATGCTGCTCGTGCGTCCCCGCTCCAAGACCATCAATTCCGCAGGCCGGGAAGTGCCAATCAACAGCGTTTGATCGAACGAATCAATGCAAGCCATCGTGATTACCAAAGCTGGGATTGCGAGAGGCACAGGTTCGAACAGCGGCGAAGGATTGGGCTTCGGTTTTAGTTCAGGCTCTTTGTACTGGACCGAAGCTTGATCGAGGAAGTACGTGCGAATCGCCTCGAACTGTTCGCGCGTGACCAATGGCGCGGGTGGAACAAGTCGGGTGTCCACAAGCACCGGATGCAATTCGATATCGGCCGGATGACCGAGATAGCTCCCCATCCAGGCAAGCAAATACGGCCATTCTTCGCGCGGCAGAAAAGAAGGAGATGGACATGAGTGACATCGTGAACAGGCCACGTTGGCGAGCGCTTCGCCGTTTTCCGTCTTCGTCGGTTGATGTTTCGGTTCGCAACCCGCGGCAAACATCAACGCCGCGCCCAAACACGTCCCAACGCACGTTGGATTCGAACGGTTCATCATTCGCGCCAGCTCGACAGCGCGGTCTTGGTCGGCCTCGCCCTTTTCATGACGGACAGCTTGCGATCCTCCAAGTTTGGGTCAAGGCCGAAGGTGGCCGGGCCGATGAGTGCGCTCATGCTGACTCCACTCGGAACTTTCCCTGTCTCGCAGCGCAGAGTTTCACTCTGCCGTATCGCAAGATTCACGACGGTGCGCCGTTACTCTTCAATCCAGACCAATGTTCCGTTCGGGATCGAATCGAACAATGGCAACAAGTCGGCTGATGACAAATGAAGGCAGCCCTTCGAAGCTGGCCGGCCTAAGGTCATTTCGTCGCCCGTGCCATGGATGTAGATATATCGAGCGTGCGTGTCCACGTTGCCGCCACGATTGAAGCCGGGCTCGAGGCCCTCGAGCCAAAGTATTCTGTGAGTGATCGCCGCTCCCGGATGCCCTTGCCACGTCAGACCGGCCGGCTGCCGGCTGCGAAACACCGTGCCGATGGGCCGGCCGCCGCCAATCTTTTCCGCGATGCGATGCAGGCCAAGCGGAGTTTGGTTGGATCCTTCTTGTTGGCCGATGCCGAAACGAGAAGAGGAAATGCGGTATCGATTCCGAATGCGATATTGTGGAAAAGTCCCGACGCCGCCTCTTCCGGGAACGCGTTCGAGCAGCAACAGGATCTGTTTGCGGACACTTGCCACCAGAACGAACCGCCTTGGACGAACGCCTTGTTTTCGGCACGCGACCCTAAATGATCGGGAGAGATGCGAAGAGCGCCGGGCTGACGAAACTCCGCGAGATTCTGGAGTGCGCCAGTCCACCGGCATGTTTCGGCCTGATCGTCCCAAAGTGGCCGAGGGCTGCCGTGCTCCAATACGCTGTCGACCCCAAGTCCGCTTCATGGTTCAACGCCTGCGTCACGCGAATGAAGACCGGCAGGACGCGCTGTCCTGCCGGTGAGGAAGGAAATTTCAGTCTGCACGTTGGCCTTTGTCAGACTGTCAATGCCCCGACCGTTCGAATCGCTGAGGTCTCGTTATTGGCGGGCTTGGTCAGTTTCTTGACGAGCACTTTTGAGTTGCGTCCGCTCTGGTCGTATTTTTCACGCCGCGCCGGCGGGAGATCATCACGCGTGCCTTCGGCAAAACCGCCTTTCGATTGGAAGTAAGTGAAGGTCTGGGTCGAGAGCGTGATCAACTCGTTCAAGCCGAACTCGCGGGCTTTGTCTTCAACAAAATTAATCATCTTACGCCCGATACCTTGATTTTCGTGCGACGGTCTTACATAGAGGCACGCGAGCTCGCCCTGACTTTGTTCCGGATAAACGTGCAACGCGACGCACGCCACCGGATTTTTGTCGATCTCGAAGATGTAATAATCACCGAGCTGCTTTTCAATCATCGGCCGGGTCCGTTTGACGAGTTCGTCGGTAGCGACGGAACTCTTGATCAGCATCAAAATGCTGCGGACATCCTTTTTCATCGCGCGGCGAATCTGCTGATATTCGTTCGCGTAAATCAGAGTGCCGATGCCTTCATTCGAGAAAACCTCCGCCAGCAAGCCTTCATCCACGCGGCCATTGATGATGTGCACTCTGGGAACGCTGCCGCGGCAAGCGGCGGCGGCATGAATGGCTTTCGAGACAGCTTCAGGCGCGAGTTCATTTTTGTGATGGCTCAGAATCTCGTTTAGATCGCCGGCCAACATCTGACGGATGAGTTGACCCTGTCGAATGATGCCGTCGAAGGTCGTGATGTAAATGAGCTTCGCCGCCTTCAAAGCTTCGGCGATGGCCAATGCGACTGCATCAGAATTGACCCGGTAAGTTTTGCCATCGCCATCAAAACCCAATGGCGGCACCACGGGAACGATTCCTTGAGTCAGCAGCGTCTGCAACAATTCGATGTCCACGCGCTCGACTTTGCCCGTGAACAGGTGATCGACCCCTTGGATGATTCCGAGCGGGTGCGCAATGATCGCGTTGGTGCAGGCAGCTCGGAGGTCATTCGCCGAGAGACCTTCCAAGATCTCGTGAGTGAGCCGATTAGCAGCCGTGAGCGCAAGTTTTAGCGTCTCGGCGTCCGTAATTCCGCTTCCTTCAAGGTCGGAAGGCGTCACTCGTTGTTCTTTGGCCAACGCCCGGATTTGCGCGGCGGCGCCGTGCACCAGCACGACGCGGATGTTCAATGATCGAAGGACCGCAACATCCAGCAGGATATTTGCGAAGTTCTCGTCGGTGACGATGGCGCCATCGACGCTGATAATAAAAACCTTCTCCCGGAATCGCGGGATGTATTGGAGAATGCCTCGGAGGTCGGTGAGTTTCACTTCAGCTAGGAAGACAATTGATGTCCACGGTCGCGATATCGAATGAACGGGTCTCTGGACTTTGCATCGTGCAAATCAAGAGATAAGTAGGTCCGTTTCGCTGGGGATTCAACTGCTAATTTGGAAAGCGGCGCTCCTTTGGACAGGTTCAAACCGAAGCGCCTGAAGCAAGCAATTGTGGCAGGTTCAGAATCTGCATGGTCTCAGGCCCCATGCCGAGAGCATAGATGCCGTGGCGGGTACAATAGTCAGCCACGTGCTCGGGGATGTAGAGACTCGCGAAGACAGGCTTTAATGGTGATTGGGCATACTGTGGAAAGTATTCTCGAACTTCCGAGAGCATTTCGCGAAACAGATCGATATCCTTGAGCTTAGGGTCCGTTTTGGATGCCACGACGACCCACCCGCGCTCGGTCGCGTAGACATAATCGAATTCGCGCATGCGTGATGGATCAGACGGATGGCGCAAGCGCAATCGCGGTCCGGAGAATAGTTCCTCATTTGTTCCTCCAAGCTTGAAGACCTCCCGGCCAAGATGAGGAATGTTCGGAGCGACAATATCTTCAACGAAGGTTCCCATCTTTTGCGTGATCTCACCCCATTGCTTCTGCGCCTGGATGCGCCATTGACGCATCTCGGCAATGTCCTGGCGTATTTCCGCCCGGAACTCTTCGTTGCCGCGCCGCATCTCTTCAATACTGTGCCGAGTTTCTTCGATGCCCCGGCGCATCTCTTCGGCACCGCGCCGACTTTCTTCATTCGCGCGCCGCATTTCGGCGATTCCTTCGGTCGTGTGCCGGATGAAGGAAGTCAAAGCAGCTTCGAGAGTGTCCACTCGCTCGTCCGTGTTTCCGAATGCCATAACAGCAGAATAACAGATCAGAGATCGCTTACAAGGCAACGAACTGTCGTGAATCATCGCAGTGTCTGACTTTACCGCCAGACCACACGATGAATTCTGATTCCAACTGCCGATATGACCCATTAGAGTGAGCGCATGAATTCAGCTTCCACCTTGAAAGATCAAGTCGCGGTAATCACAGGAGCGAGCAGCGGCATTGGCGCAGCCGTTGCCCGCAATTTGAGCCAGGCCGGGATGAAACTTGTTTTGACGGCGAGGCGTTCCGAACGCATCGATTCGCTAGCGAAAGAAATCGGCGAATCGGCGTCGCTGATGGGGGATATCACCGAACCGAGCTTGCCGCAGAAGTTGCTCGACCTTGCACTGCAACGCTTCGGGCGCTGCGACGTCATCTGCAACAACGCGGGCGTTGTCGATGTTGGACCGATCGAAGAGATCGACATCGAAAGGGTTTGCCGCATGGTGCGAATCAATGTCGAAGCAGCGTTCCGGCTCGCTTACGCAGCGGTGCGCCATTTCAAACGGATCAACCAAGGACATCTCGTAAACACTTCGAGCATTCTGGGAACAAAGGTCCGTCCGACGGCCGGCGCCTATGCCGGAACCAAGTATGCCATCGAAGCGCTCTCCGAAGGATTGCGGATGGAACTCGCCGGGACGAATGTCAAAGTGAGCTGCATCGAGCCAGGCTTAGTCCTGACGGAATTGCACAATCATTGGAAGGTGCATCCGACCAAAAGCATGAATATCTCGTCGCCGCTACAACCCGAAGACATCGCCCGCACCATCCGCTTCCTGCTCGAACAACCCGCACATATCCGCATTCCGCGCCTGTTGATTATGCCCGGAGAACAGCAGCTGTAGTTGGACGACGACTCCGTTTCATTAGGCCGAAGCGAGCGCGTTTTGCAGCGCGCTCAGACACCGCCGATTTTCGTCCGGCGTGCCCACCGAGATACGAATCCATTCGGGCAATTGGTAGCCCGCCATCGGGCGCGCAATCACGCCGAGCTTTTGCAGTTCGTTAAAGACTCGCTGGCCGTTCCCCACGCGGACCAAAATGAAATTCGCGGCTGAGGGGACATGTTCCAACCCCAATTCGCTGAAAGCCTGCGTGAAGAATTGCAGCCCAGCCTTATTATTGGCGCGCGTATTCGCTATGTGACCGGCGTCATCGAGCGCAGCTAAAGCGCCGGCTTGAACCAACGCGTTTATGTTGAACGGTTGGCGGACTTTTTCGAGAGCCGCGACAAGTTCGGCGTGACCGATACCGTACCCCAGGCGCAGGCCTGCCAGGCCGAAGATTTTGGAGAAGGTCCGCATCAAAAGGAGATTTGGCTTCTCGCCGGCGCGGATCAAAGGGAGCAAGTCAACGGGATCATCAAGGAATTCCAGGTAGGCCTCGTCCATTACCAACAGCACGCGGGACGGAACTTCCTTGATGAGGCGCATCACTTCCTGACGCGGCGCTAGAGTGCCGGTTGGGTTGTTGGGATTAGCCACGAACATGACCTGAGTTTGCGGAGTGATGGCGTTTAGCATCGCGGGAAGATCGTGACCGTAATTCTTCGCCGGAACGGCAATTAAGTTGGCGCCGAAGAGATGCGTTATAATTGGGTAAACGGCAAAACAATATTGCGACACGATCACATCCACACCAGGTCTCATGAGCGCATGACCGACAAATTCAATGATCTCATTCGAGCCGTTTCCGAGAATAAGATTGGCCGTCGGGACGGCAAGCTTCTCCGCAAGTTTCTGCTTCAAATAAAAGGCGTTGCCATCCGGGTAAAGATGGAGCTGCGCCAGGACGCGGCGCATTGCGGCGAGCGCCGCGGGCGAAGGACCGAGCGGATTTTCGTTCGAGGCGAGCTTGATGATCTCCGAAGCAGGCAAATTCAACTCGCGCGCGACTTCTTCGATGGGGCGGCCCGGTTGGTAAACGGGCAAGTTCCGCAGGGCGGGGTTTAAGGCCAGACCAGCAGACATAATCAGTGTCTTTCCATAAACTTGCGCGGTAGGAAAGGCGTCCCGCCTGTCCAGGATTTGCGTACACCAAGAGCATAGACAGGCGAGACGCGCTGTCCTGCCAGGTTCATGGTTCCGGTGCGTGTCATGTTAGGAGTTTTCAATAACGCAATTCTACAATGCCTTCACGATGCGATTCACATCGACGTGCTGAGCGATGACATCTCGGATCAAGGAGATTTTTTGGGTTTCGTTTGGACGAGTTTTGACGATCAGGTCGTGCAACTTGGACGCGACGAGATAGCTGTCCTCGGCAGCCAGTAGCATCGGGAACGGCATCTCACGAATGACTTTTATGACACTCGAACTGGGACGCAAATTGCCTGTCAGAACGATGCCGGCCAGGCCGTCAGCTTGCCCTAAGAGCGTCGTTGCGGCCGCCAGAATAATGTCCTCGCGATCACCCGACGCGATCAGGAGCACGCCGTTCTTGAATGTATTGAGCGTGTTTTGCAGTCCCATCGCGCCGACAACGACGTCGTCGACGAGATTATGGATTTGATCAGGCCGGTTGAGAAGTTCAGCGCCAAGTTCTTCCTGGATTAATTCCATAGTCGGCCGCGTCAGTATGGGTTGGTGTGGAACCACGCCGAGCAACTCGAGGCCCTTGCGCTTGAGCCCGCGCCGCGCAAACTCCGTAACCGAGTCGAGTTTTTCCGGAGTCACCTTGTTGAGAATGACACCGATAATCTCGACGCCCTCTTTCTCGAAGAGGGCCTGATTGAGCGAAACCTCGTCAATCGGTTTTCCGATCCCGCCTTGAGTGACGATGACGACTTTCGTCTCGAGAAGTTTTGCGACGCGGGCATTGGACAAATCAAACACGGACCCGACTCCCGCGTGACCTGATCCTTCACAAAGGACGAAATCCTTTTCCCATGCGACGCGATCGAACGCTTTCTGAATTTTTTTCACCAGGGCGTCGTAGTTCGACGATTGGAGATATTTGCGGGTGAAATCCGGTTCGACCGCGATTGGACTCATATCCACCAGCGGACAGTTGAGTTGATAGACCCGGTCCATCAACACGGTATCTTCATCGATCTTCTGTTCGTCAATTTCGACGAAGCGTTGGCCGACCGGTTTGATGTAGCCCACGCGTGGATGAAACTTTTGCAAGGCGGCGACCAGGCCTAACGACGTCGTGGTCTTGCCGTCGTTCTGCCGCGTGGCGGCAATAAAGACACGCGGGGTTTCAGTGTTCATGCCGTGACCGGTCGTAGGATAGGCGTCTCGCCTGTCCAGCATCTGCGTACACCAAAATCAGGACAGGCGAGACGCCCGATCCTGCCAAGAGCATGGGCGCTATGCGCGTAAACGTAAGATTAACAAGCAGCTCCTGGCTGATGGTCGAGTTCATCGAAAGCTGGCCCAGTCATTCGATTACTGAATGCGCCTTTTCTGTGTAGAGCAAATTGTAAGCGATGGATTGGAGGCCGATGATCGCGGCGACGCCCAGAATGTCGTGGGCATTTGAACCACGCGAAACGTCCGCTGCGGGTCTGTCCAAGCCAAGAAGAATTTGTCCGTATGCGTTTGCACGAGCGATATGCTGAATCAGCTTGCTTCCGATGTTTCCCGCATTGAGGTCCGGGAAAATTAGCACATTGGCGCGGCCGGCTACCTTGCTTTCCGGAATCTTGCGTGTGGCGATTTCCGGAACAAGCGCTGCGTCTAACTGCAACTCACCGTCAAAGTCGGCTTCCACCATTTTTTGTTTTGCCTTTTGTTCGGCCAGCGCAGTGGCCGCTTGCACCTTGCCAATGGAAGGATGAGTGGCGCTCCCCTTGGTTGAGTAGGAAAGAAGAGCTACGCGGGCACGCACTCCGAGTAATTGCCGAGCCAATTGAGCCGTCGAAACTGCAATGTCCGCGAGCTGTTCCACATTCGGGTCCGGGATGACGCCGCAATCCGCCATGAACATCACTCCATTTTCTCCGAAGCGGCTGTCTTCGACTTCGATGATCATGCAGCTTGAAGCGGTCGAGGCTTGGGGCGCAACCTTGATAATTTGGAACAGCGGCCGCAAGACGCTGCCGGTGATTTCATTTGTTCCGGAAACGAGGCCATCGACTTGATGCATGGCCACCATCATGGCGCCGAAATAATTCGGCTTGAGCATCGCTTCGCGCGCTTCGGTCTCTTTGATCCCTTTGTAGCGGCGAAGGAGCTCGAATCGCTTCGCGAAATTGTCCAATTCCTCGCTTTGCGCCGGATTAATGATGCGCACTCCTTCTAGTGAAACATTCAGTTGCGCGGCCGCTTCTTTGATTTTCGAGCGATCGCCGAGCAGGATCGGGACCCCCAGGCGCAACGAGTAGAACTGCCGCGCCGCCTGCAGGACACGAGGCTCGGTTCCCTCGGGGAAAACGATCCTTTTCGGATGCCGCTGCAGCTTTTCGATGACACTGCCAATAAATCGCATGTGGGTTTACTAGCGAAGCGCCGTCGAAACTGCAACCTGGAATCCAGTGAATAAAATAAAAATGACGAATCACTAGTGACCAATGACGAAAGAATGCCTAAATGACCAATGACCGAGTTGCGGCAGCCGGGATGTCCGCCCAACTCTCGCGGTTATACTTATACTTATACTCTCTATTTGAGAAACGCTTGCAGTCATTAGTCATTGGGAATTCTTTCGTCATTGGCCATTCGCCCTTTGTCCCTTGGCCTTTGGCGTTCAGCCGTGCCAACAAAAATGCGCCAGCCACTGCGGCTGGCGCACCCTCGTGGATATGCGGGGAGGCTAATCGCCACTATCCTTGAGAATCTCGAACTTCGGCACACCGTCGCTGATCAGATTGATCACAACACCTTCCTCGCCGGCAGTTGTCACAGCCTCTCGGAATTGCCTGGGAGTTCGCACCGGTTTGTTGTCCACATCTGTAATAATATCTCCCACCTTGATCCGGGTCTCAGCTGCCGGGCTGCCGGGTTTGATCTCTGTCACAACAACGCCTTCTCTCATGTCGGTTCCATACTTCTCAGCTAATTCCTTCGTCAGCGCCTGAACCGTCAATCCTAAGCCTTGCGTGCTGCCGTTGTTGTTCGACGAGCTTCTGGACCGTCCAGCGACTTGAAGATTCTGTTCTGGCCAAGCGGCCGACTTGACCTTGACTTTGATCTCTTTGCCCTTCCGGAACCCCTCCAACCGATAAACGTCTAAGGTGATTTCACTGCCGACTTTGTGGGCGCGGACCTCATTCCTCAGTTGTATCGCGTCGGTGACCGGTTTTCCCTCAACTGCCGTGATAATGTCATGCGGGCGAAGATCGGACTTGATGGCTGGACCGTTCGGTTCAATCGTTCGCACGACAACACCATCATTCACTTCCTCGACTCTTTCTTTCAGCGGTGAGCTTTTCAGCGGTTCAATCGAAATGCCCAGCCAAGCTCGCGTAAATTTCCCTTCCGCGATCAATTGATCCGAGACCTGCCGGGCCAGATTGACGGGCACGGCAAAGCCAATGCCGGTCCTCAAGCCGCGAATGAGTGTATTGATGCCAATCACTTCGCCGTAGATATTCACGAGCGGTCCGCCGCTGTTGCCGGGATTAATACTCGCGTCCGTCTGGATGAAATCTTGATCCATCGAAGCGCCGAGTGAATTTTCAAAACTCGGAATCACATGCGTGCGTCCCTTCGCGCTGACGTGACCGAACGTCACGCTGTAGTCGAGGTCGAACGGCGCGCCGATTGCGATCGCGAACTCACCGACGCGAGTCTTGGCCGAATCGCCTAGCGCGGCCACGGTTAAGTTGTCCGCGTCAATCTTGATGACGGCAATGTCCGATTGCGGATCGATTCCGCGGACTTCAGCCGAGTACTCTTTGCCGTTCTTGAGGCGCACTCTGATCTTTTCGGAATCTTCGACGACATGCGTGTTCGTGAGAATGTAGCCATTCTTGCGAATCACCACGCCGGAACCACGACCATCGAAGATGGGGGCGCGGCGGCGGTCGGGAGGCTCCGCTTGACGCTTTTTCCGTTGCTCTTCCCATTGGCGCCGAAATTCGGGAGGGAGCATTTCAAGCAGAGGATTGTCTGGATCAATCTCCATGTACTCCGGTTTGCGGGCGACCTCAATGACGACAACGGCTGGGGAAACGGCTTCGGCAACTTCAATAAAGGCTTCATTGAGTTGTCGCGCCATCTCGAGCGCAGGCGAAGCTGCCGTAGTGGCCAGGGACCATGGACCGGCGGCCAAGGCTCCCGCGATGACAACTCCTCCCAGAACGTCTTTCACTTTCAACATCCGACACGTGTGGTTTTTCATGAAAGACATATTCATGCACTTGGAGCAATATTTCCAGAAAACGTTCAAACTTCATTTCGACCTTGGGAGCGCGGACTGCCGAGTCCGCGAGCGGAATGATTGAAAAGCCGAAACGAGGCGCGGACTCGGCGGTCCGCGCTCCCCAAGGTCGAAACGAAATTGAAATGAAATTCGCCCCCATTGACTTGTGCTGGATTGCCCGATAACGTTTTTCAGACGTGAGTCCAAAGTAATGCGCGACGTAATCGAAAAACTTCTGATCCTGCAAGACCGCGACCGCAAAATCGTTCGTGTGCACGCCGAGTTAGGCAACATTAAACCGGAACGAGACGCCCTGCAAAGACGGCTGAACGGCGCCCAACAAGCGCTTGATGCGGCCAAGTTGAAACTAAAGCAGATTGAAACGGAACGGAAACAGCTTGAACTTGAGGTGGAAGCAAAAAAGCAGCAGATCGAGAAGTATTCGTTGCAACAATTCCAGACCAAGAAAAATGACGAGTACAAGGCGCTGGCTCACGAAATTGATGGTTGCAAGGCCGCCATTGTGACTCTGGAGGATCAGCAGTTGGAGTTGATGGAAAGAGCCGACGAAGTCCAAAAGGAAATCGCGGCCGCGAATCAGACGCTCCAGGAAATGAAAAAGCTGGCGGATAGTCAGGCAGCCCAGCTCTCGGATCGGGAACAAAGTCTGAAGCGCCAATTGGCAGACTTCGAATCGAATCACGACGAGCTTACAGCGGCCGTCGAAGAAAGCGTTCTGGCGCGTTATCAGCGATTACGCAAGCAACGGGGCGAAAGTTCGGTCGTCGGCATCGAACACAGCGTTTGTGGCGGTTGCCACATGAAATTACCGATCCAAATTGTGATATCTTGCCAAGGGCAGAACGAGCTTGTGTCCTGTCCGAATTGCGGCCGCATCCTCTATTACGCGCGGCACATGGACCTGGCGGTGGCGGAGTAGCGCCCATCGAAAACTAGGCCCAGCTCAGCTAAACTAAGCTGAGCCTTAGCTTGGGCTTGGTTTTTCGTTCCTCGTTGTAACCTTTGCAACCTTGTAACCTTAACCTTTGTCCGGTCTTGCATCAATCGCCCGGCACCGTAATCTCCGTCCATGAATCCTCGTTACTCCGCAAGCGAGAGACTTCGTCGGCTGCCTCTCGGCTTCACCTTGATTGAACTGCTGGTCGTAATCGCGATCATTGCAATTCTTGCTGGAATGCTTTTGCCCGCGTTGAGCAAAGCCAAAGTGAAGGGACAAGGTGTGATCTGCACCAGCAACCTGAAACAGTTGCAGCTTTCCTGGTCGATGTACGCGGACGACAACAACGACCATCTGGTCATGAACTATTACGGCGATCCGAATGCGCCCGAACGGTGGGTGCGCGGTGACATGACAAACGATCCGGATGCGACCAACGCCACCTACATGCAAACAGGCTACCTCTGGAAGTGCAATCCGGCGCTCGGCATTTAGAAATGTCCCGGCGATCTCAGCACACAACAGGGAGGACGCCGCTTGCCCCGCATCCGCAGTGTTTCCATCGACAGTGCCTTTAGCAATCCGGGAGCGCTCGGCTATCTCAACAAAGTCTAGTATAAAGTCAGTGACCAAGAAAACGAGAAAACCGGAAGGAGGGAGCGCCACCAACTTTGGCGGCCTTTCTCTTCCTCGAAAACTCTTCAGAGGAAAAAATCAAGGTCTCCCGTTGACAAACCACACACCCGCTCTCTGTGGTTCAATTGCCGTCTCAAGGTTGAAACCCACCGAGGCCTGGGAAGCTCATTCCAGTCCGCTACCGTCCCAATATGAATGTCTCCAGCCGCGCTGATGACCGCCAGCCGATCGCCACGCGGTGAAAAGGCCGGCAAGGCGCGCCTGCGGAGAACGTTTCTCCCATTATTGCCACTGTGTCATCGCCGGGTCCCCGCACTTGCAGGAGCGGCCCGAGGCTCCACACCTGATGTCGTTCCGCTGGCGCATTTTGATTGTTCGTTCGGAGTCGGGCGATTCTGTCAGTGCCTGGATGCGGCAGATTTAGCCCCCGGTAATTCTTCAAGTTCTAGGCAGGTTGGCTTGTCGGTTTCGGCGCGCAATCGAGACGATTAAGCCTGTCGCTGTTTGTTCAGTCGCGATCAACCAGGGACTGCTCAATCGTTTTCAGAGGCAAGAACAACTGGAGTTCGTTCGCTGGCAGCGGAACAAATCCGAATTGTTCGTAATAACGCGCGCCTTGCCGGTCCTTGGCGTCCACGAACAGACCGATGCCGCCCGCCGTCTCAAAGATTTCAAGCACCTTCCGCATGACGGCAATCAGCAATACCTTGCCGATTCCTTGTCGTTGCACTTCTTTGGCCGCGGCCAAACGACCGAGTTTAACGGCCGACACATCCCGTGGCAGTCTTCTTGCCTCTGGCGGAGGAAGCGATTCCGATTTGATTTGGCAAATGTTCAACGAGAAGAAACCGAGAATTGACTTCGGTTCGAGAGCGTCCTCCTCGACCAGGACGAATGTTTTCGATATTCCGCGCTCCGCATGCTGCCGGGCCGTGTGCTTGAGAAACGAGTTCAGGGCTTCGTTCCCGCAATCGAAGCTCTCTCGGTCATGAGATTTCGACAGAGGCTCGAGTTTACGCACGGACAGAACGTTTGTAGGCTTTCACCGCATTCCTGAGCCGCTTGTTCGGTTTCGGTGGGTTCTCTAAAAGTGAAAAAATCTTTCGCGCATCCTGCTGGGAGAGATGAATAATCGATTCTTTCTCGATCAGACGTTGAGCCTCCTGGTAAGCGGTCTGCACCACAAATTGATTGACTGTCGCTCCAACAAGTTCCGCTGCCTGCTCTAAGGTGGTCCTCACTTCATCCGAAACTCGGGCGGTGATTCTCTTTCGAGACTCTTCTAAAACATCGGCCATAAATGTATGGTGCCACCTTGGCACCGAGTTCGCAACGCCTTTCCATCTGTTTAACTCCATTCAGCTGTCCGTTTTCTTCCGTTTGCGAGGGATTTAAATGCAAACTCAGTGCCGTCACTCAGGCCGAGGGAGAAAAGGCGTTTCGTGCAGAGTCCGCGCGGCGAGTTTGCCATGATTTCCGCACCGCACCCCGTGCATTGCTGGCTTGAAGCCATAAAAGTCACACTGATTACCACGCACAACCGCTCGTGCTGCGTGGAGCTAATTATTAGCGGCTAGCCGCAGAGATCAGATAGCGAATCTCATCTTCGACTTCTTCGGACGTCGCCGCCGTCTCTGCGATCTCATCGCGCAAGAGTTGTCCGTAGCGCTTGCGCAGCCGATGGACCGCAACTTTAACGGCCCCTTCGCTCATGCTCAAGGCTGCGCCCACTTCGGCGCAGGGAATCAATGATTTGTCGCCCGCAAGAAGCGGTTGAAGGTGCTCGAAAAGGACCGCCTTGCCCTGGGTTATATATTCCTCACGCAGCCGGACCATGACTTGATCAAGCACCGTTAAAGCCCATCGGCGTTCAAACAGAATCTCAGGAGTGCCGCGATCGGCAGGCTCAAACTTGTAGCGAGACTCCGCATCCTGGTCATCCAACGAAACCAAAGCTTTTCCACCGCCACGTTTTTGCGTCCGAGCGCGCTCCCATTCGTTGGCCAGAAAATGTTTGAGTGTAGTCAGCAAATAAGAACGGAATCGTCCGCCTTCCCGGGTGATTCCTTCCAAGTAATGCTTATCTAAAAGCCTGTGGCTCGCGGCCAACACGACACTCCAGTGCGTGGTTCGAAAGGCGCCTGCCCCAACTCCCTGGGCCGGATGTTCGGAAGACGACATAGGTAGGTTGGCGGCCACTGTAATTGAATTGATCAGACTCGCCAGACAAGATTCCTCGTCGCGTGAGGGACTTGTCATTCCGCTCGTCGCCGATTAGATTACGGTGATTTCGGAAGGGCGGAGGATCGCTTCTGGCGCAAGCTGGAGGAGGAAAGTCCGAACTCCAAAGGGCGCGATGCCGCGTAACCTGAGGTTAGCCTCGGGATACACGCGGGCAGCGATGTTGCGAAACATCCTGACGGAAAGTGCCACAGAAACTTAGACCGCCCGGCCCCTTTTAAAGGGTTGGGTAAGGGTGAAAAGGTGGGGTAAGAGCCCACCGCCCCAAGAGTAATCGAGGGGGCACGGAAAACCCCATCGGGTGCAAGGCCAAATAGGAAACCGCGGAGCGGCCCGCTCCATGGCCAGGTAGGACAGGCGCCGAGCCTGTCGTTGCGTTTTCGCGAAAAGACAGGCTCGGTGCCTGTCCTGCCTGGTCCGGTTTCGGGTATTGGCTGCTCAGACAAATGATTCTCTCTCTCGCGCAAGCGGGACAGACAAAATTCGGCTTACAGCCCTTCTGAAATCACTTCTTAGCTGAGAACTTCTCGCACCACTTGGCCGGACACATCGGTCAGCCTGAAATCACGGCCGCCGTAGCGGTAGGTAAGCCGTTCGTGATCGATGCCCATTAAGTGCAGGACAGTAGCGTGGTAATCGTGGACATGCACCGGATTCGCCGCGACGAACGCGCCATATTCATCGGTGTCTCCATACGTTATTCCCCCTTTCACTCCGCCCCCGGCGAGAAGACAGGTGAAAGCCTTCGCCCAGTGATTTCGTCCCTTCCCGTTCGCCTCCTGCGCCCATGGCGTTCGGCCAAACTCGGTGCAAATCATCACAAGCGTTTCGTGAAGCAAGCCGCGTTGCTTGAGATCGGTGATCAATGCGGCGATGGCTTGATCCACGCGGTAAGCTTTGGGGCGATGGTCTTCTGTGTTGCCGTGCGCGTCCCAATTGTTGTTCGAACCGGTATCGATCAACTCGACCACACGGACACCGCGTTCGATCATTCGGCGTCCAATCAGGCATTGCCATCCGAATGATTTGTTGTCGCCCCGCTGGAAGCCATATCGCTGGAGTGTCGCATCCGTTTCTTGGGCGAGATCGAAGACCTGTGGCGCTTCGGCCATCATGCCCCGCGCTGTCTCGAAACTGCTCATGCGAGCGCGTAAGCGCAGATCATTCGGCCTTGCCTGGGCGTGCAGTTCGTTCACGTCGCGCAGCATCAGCTGTTCGAGTTCGCGAAGAGTCACCGAGCGCGCTTTCGAATCGAGATCTGGAATCGGTTTGTCGCCCGGCGTCAGGCGCACGCCTTGATGATGCGGCGGGAGGAAATTGCTGTCCCAAACCTGCGCGCCTGCATAGGGCATATGCTCGGCGAGCACCACGTAAGACGGGAGGTTCGCGTTCAAGGTCCCGAGGCCGAAGCTTAGCCACGCGCCAAGGCTTGGCATCGGAACCGTCGCCGAACCGGTATGCATGGCCAGCGTGGCTTGGAAATGTTCGACAATATCCGTGTGCAACGTGCGAATCACACAAAGGTCGTCCGCCACTTTCTGAAGGTGCGGAAACAATTCACTGATCATCAGGCCAGATTTTCCGCACGCGGTGAATTTGAACGGTGAAGCGAGCAGCGGCAGTTGCCCGATATCACGGAGGCTTTCGGCGCTCACGATCTTGCCGTGGTCGGCTTTGAGGCGCGGCTTGGGATCAAAGGTATCGACATGCGCGAAACCGCCGGTCAGAAAAATCTTAACGAGCTGCTTGGCTCGAGCGGAGAAATGAGAAGGTCTCGGCGCCAGAGCCTCTCCGTCATGGAGTTGAGCGGCCAGGGCGAGCGCTGGGTATAATCCGAGCGCACCGGCGACACTCCCAGCGGATGTTCGGAGAAACTCCCGCCGACTGAATTTACATGCGCATTTCATGGTTCCTTTCTCGAGCGGCGCGCTCGACGCAACGAGTGACTCGAGCGTTGTTCCCCGTGACGCAGAGTTTCACTCTGCTGTCGGATGGGGAGAGACTTCTCCGAAACAAAATTTCGCGCATTGAACTCATGAACCATTTCGCTGGTAGGGCGGCGTTGCTGCGCCGCCTTGTTAAACGCGTGATCTAATGCAGGCGGCGCAGCAACGCCGCCCTACCTTCAGGCTCAGGGAAAGTGACGCATTGAACTCAATCGACATAAACAAACTCATTGGCGCCAAAAATAATTCGCGCGTAACTCGTCCAGGTTTCCAATTCGTGGTCCTCTTGAGTCACACCCTCGCGAGCGAGTTCTTCACGAAACTGGCCGAGGTACAGGCCAGCCTTGTCCAGTTCATTCTCGTTCGGCTGCCGCGACCAAGCCAGCTCGGAGGCCAGACGGATGCGTTGGCGGAAATCGGACGATGTGGCAATGAGGCGCTTTGCGAACGCCACAGCTTGCTCGCGCACGAAGTCGTTGTTCATCATGTAAAGCGCTTGCAACGGAACCGTCGAATCGCGCCGCACATCTGTGGAAGTGTTCGTGTCGGGACCGTCGAAGAGCGCAAGGTACGGATGCCGTTGAAAGCGCTGCGTCATCAGATAGATGCTGCGATGATTCGATGGATAAATCTCTTTGAAGGGATGATGCTGGGTCCAGCCCCAATCTTTGATGGGCGGAAAGGCGTGTTCTCGCGGACCCGCCAGATTGAGCGTTCCAGCCGCCATCATCATCGAGTCACGAATGGCTTCGGCTTCCAAGCGCCTCCGGTCATGCCGCCAGTACAACTGATTGCCGGGATCCTTTTCCAAGTCTGCTGCGTTCTCTCGGCTCGAGAGTTGATATGTTTTTGATGAGACAATGAGCCGGTGCATCGTCTTAAACGACCAGCCGCTTTCGATGAATCGAGCTGCCAGCCAATCCAGCAGTTCCGGATGCGTGGGCGGATCGCCGCGCAGGCCGAAGTTCGACGGCGTTGCGACGATGCCCTTGCCGAAGTGATATTGCCAGATGCGGTTCACAACGACGCGGGCGGTGAGAGGATGCTGGATCATCCAATCAGCGAACTGCAAACGGCCGCTGCTGCCCTTCGGAATGTTCAGCTTTTGACCGTTGGCGAGAAATTGCGGAACGTTGCGCTCAACGACGGCGCCTTGATTGGATGGATCGCCGCGGAGCTGAACACGAGCATCCGACGGTTGGCCTTCTTGAACGGCATAAGCTCCGGGAAGATCGGAGGGCAATCCAGGCTTTTGCAAATTGCGAAGTTCCGTGCGGAGGGTTTTAAGTTTGGCGTCGAGCTTCCGTTTTGTTTCGTCCCGCTGCTTGCCGAGTTCAGAGAGTTGCGATTGCAGCGAGCGCGTGTCTTGTTTTTCGTTTTCGAGTCGTCGTTTTTCGTTCGAGAGCTGCTCAATTTGGGCGTTGACGTTTTGGAGCGCGACGACGATCGTATCCTCCTTCTCCGTCCGCTCAATTTCGGTTCGAAGCTGTTTGACTTTCTGTTCGTGCGCTTCGAAGCGGGGGAGAGCTTCAGCCGAGGGAACCAGCGGCGCAAATTGCATGCGATTGAATTGCTTCGAGGCGACCTCTTCGGAGCCCGCCCAGGGAAAGCGTGTGCTCGCGAAAATCCCGTAAAGGGCGTAATAATCCTGCGTCGTGATTGGATCGTATTTGTGATCGTGGCAACGCGCGCAACGCAGCGTCAGTCCCAGAAATGATCGGCCCGCGGTTTCAATCGTGTCTTCCAAAACCAAATGCCAAAGTTCGCCCGGGCCAGTCCCGTAACGGCGAGAGAGCGCGAGAAATCCGGTAGCGACAACCTGCTCGGCATAACGTTCGCGCGGGGACTGTTGGGCAAGAATGTCTCCGGCCAGTTGTTCGCGGACGAATTGATCATATGGTTTGTCGGCGTTGAAGGAATCGATGATGTAATCGCGATAGAGGTGAACCTCAGGAATGGGATAATCCGCGTTGTCGCCTGCGGTGTCGGCATAACGAACCACATCCATCCAATGCCGTCCCCAGCGCTCGCCGTAATGTGACGAAGCCAAAAGCTTATCGACCAACCTGGGCCAAGCTTGCGCCGACGTATCATCCAGAAAGGCCTGAAGCTCGTCTGGACGCGGCGGCAATCCAATCAGATCGAAATAGAGGCGGCGGGCAAGGGTGCGCTTGTCAGCCAATTCCACTGGCTTCAAACTTTTCTCGCGCAGTTTCGCGCTCACGAACAGGTCGATAGGATGCGTTGACGACGTGGTTGGATCGGATGGCGGCGCCGTTTTCTTGAGGGGGACAAAAGCCCAATGTTTTGAATTGAGTTTGGAAGGAATGCCTGAATCAGATGCCGTTGCAATCGCAAGCCGAGCGAGGGCGAGAATGGTGAGCAGGCAAAACAGCCTCAACATGACGAGCCTTTCCAAGTCCAAGTATCGCAGCGTACGATTTACGTGCTATTGTATCAGATTACGCGGTGTGCACAACCTTGTTTTCGAGTCTCACGAGTCCCACCCACGGATGATTCAAGATGGCGCGTAGAACGAAGAGCGGCCTGAGCGAAGTGCGGAAAAAAACTGGACAAACTTTCCGGTCCGTGATTTTTTTCTGGCATGCCGCCACCGCTGCGATTGCCCAATGCCGATGAACAACAC
>VHDE01000027.1 GCA_016871515.1 Verrucomicrobiota bacterium | reverse complement strand
GAAACAGAGATTGGCTTCCATCAGGTCTGGAAGTTTCAGGCTGCGGAAAACGCGCGAGACGCCGACGACGCCGGCGTTGGCTGAGGCCGGTTCCTTCAGGGGCCGGGTATCGAGCGTGAAGCAGGATCTGGCGAGGATCGGGAGTCGTGCGGGCGAGCGATGAACTATCGCTAACTCTATACAATGGCATGCAAGAAAAAAAAACGCGCAGACATTGAAAACTTTTTCACAAATTAAAATTTACGCGAGGATCAGGGTTCCTGATTTCTTCTGCTGAACACAGCGCGAGGGATTTGTTATGACCGCCATCCGCTAAAGGCAAAAGCCAGGCAAGCACGCGTATGCAAACCAAACGAAACGCACCAGGCAGATTGCTGGGCAAGGAGTCTGGAGATCGTGGACTGCGCGCTGTGTTGGATGAGATCAATCGGGCGCAGCCTCGCAACCGGGCGGAGATCGCGCGCCGAGTCTGCCTGCGGCTTAATTGGATGAATCCGGCAGGCCAGCCACAATTGATGAGCGCGCGAGTCGGACTTTTGCGTTTGCAAAGACTGGGCCTGATCGAACTGCCTCCGCCACGGAATGGCAATGGCAACGGACGCGGTTTGAGCCGTCAGCAGGTTTTGTGGCCGGCAGAGAAATCCATTAACTGGCCTGTGCACGAGCTGCGCGCCTGCGTGTCGTGGAGGTGCAGGAGAAGGCTCAATCGGCGCTTTGGAATGGCCTTATGGATCGTTACCATTATCGCGGGTACACACCGCTGGCAGGCGCGCAGCGCCGTTATCTCATCGAATGCGACGAAGGTCTCTTGGCGGCGATTGGTTTTGGGGCCGCCGCCTGGAAGCTGGCTTGTCGCGATCAGTTCATTGGTTGGAAGGACGGCGGCGTTCGCGAACGTTACCTGCATTTGATTCTGAACAATTGGCGGTTTCTTGTTTTGCCCTGGGTGCGAAGCCGAAATCTGGCTTCGAGAACTCTGGCGATCTGTTCGCGAAGACTGCCCGCAGATTTCGAACAAGTGCACGGCTATCGGCCCGCGCTGCTGGAAAGTTTCGTCGAGGGCGGGCGCTTCGCGGGAACCTGTTACCGCGCGGCCAACTGGATCTGCGTGGGCCAGACTCGCGGACGGGGCAAACAAGACCGCCGCCACTCGCATTGTTTGCCGATCAAAGACATTTGGCTTCGGCCACTCGTCAAGAACTTTCGCGAAACTCTCGGCGTCGCGAACCAGGACATTTGCTTAAGTCAATTTCTCAGACGTTAAAGCGCGCCGTGGCGGCCCAATCAGAAATGAGACAGGCGGGCTGTTCTTTGTGTGAAATCTTGACAAACAGAAGAGGAAAAGCGGCTTGCGCTTGCTAACGCATTCCTGCGCACAGGAAATCGCCGGTGGAATAGAAGCTGCTAGAGAGCAAACTGCGTTGGGATCAAGAAAGAAGAAGAAATGCGCTTCCTTTATTCCAGCTCATAGCCATTCGACTGGCCTCGAATTGGCGGCAGAAAATCTTTTTATGAGACGACGTGGTTTTACACTGATCGAGTTATTAATCGTCATTGCGATCATCGCAACTCTGGCGGGACTCTTATTGCCTGCGCTAGCCCAGGCAATAAGCAAAGCGCACCGGACAGCTTGCATGAATCAATTGCGGCAGTTGACGCTTTGCTGGCTCATGTACTCGCACGACCACGAACGCCTGCCTGAGAATTATCATTTTCATCCTGATGGCGTCATTAACACGAACGCGTGGATCCGCGGCAGCATGGATGATAACCCGGCTTACGGCCAGGTTGACCCCGGCGTATTGGATTCAACGAATTTGAACGCGATCGCCGTCGGAAAGTTATTTCCCTACCATCGATCGACAGCCATTTATCATTGTCCATCCGATCGCAGTGCGACGAAGGGGGTCCTGCGCGTGCGCAGCTATTCGATCAATGGCTGGATTGGAGGCCGGCCATTGGCTGGGCAGGATCAATATCGCGTCTTCTTAAAGGAATCGGACATCACCGAGCCATCGCCTTCTCACGCGTTCGTCTTCATTGATGAACATGAGAAAAGCATCAACGACGGATGGTTCGCCGTCGATATGAAGGGCGTTCGAGGTTTTCTCGATGCGCCGGCTGTTCGGCATGGCAACACCTATCCATTGTCATTCGCTGACGGACACGCCGAAATCTGGAAAATCAACGACACGCGCACAATGCGCTGGAACACGCTGCCCATTCCGAACAGCCCTCAAAACAGTGACTGGGATCGGTTGCGTTCCGCTTCATCGAGTCCGCAATATTAGTTAGTTAACCAAATCTCCGACATCAGGGGCGAAGGCCTTCCAGACCGTCGTTTTGTTATGAAGTTGTCATCATTTCTTATTCATTCTCTGTCCATTGCTGCGCTTTCTATCATAAGCCAATCAGCTCAGGCGCAAGGAAGCTTAACTCCGCCAGGGCCGCCGGGCCCGACGATGAAAACCTTGGCTCAAATCGAACCGAGAACGCCGATTGGCTCGCTGCCTTTCACCATTGTCGCGGCCGGTTCATATTACCTCACGACAAACCTAACTGGTGGCGCGGGTCAGAATGGTATCGCGATTCAAACGGACCACGTCTCAGTGGATTTAAACGGCTTCAGTCTCACTGGCACTGCCAACGCGTTGAAGGGCATTCCGGTTTCCGGCCCGCGGAGCAATATCAGCATCCGAAATGGAATGGTTAGCGGCTGGGCTGTCGGCATCGACGCGGAAAGCGGAAGCCATTGCCAATTTGAATCTCTCAAGTTCTTCGATAATACGACTCACGGGATTTCAGCCGGAGCCAGCAGTATGATCGCAAACTGCGTCGCGTATCTCAACGAGGGCATTGGAATCAAGGCGGACCGCGAGAGCACCATCAAAGATTGCACGGCGCGCGGCAATACGCTGGATGGAATCAGGGCTGGCTTGGGGAGCAAGATCACTTCGTGCACGGCTTCATTCAATAGCGGCACGGGCATCACGACGGACGGCAATTGCCTGATCTCGGGCAGCTCCGCCCTCAACAACGCGTCATCGGGCATTGTGACTGCCAATCAAGCTCAGGTCACCGGCACTTCGGCGTCCAACAATGGAGCATCTGGAATCTCCGTCAGCACAAACAGCATTGTCAGCAATTGTTTCGCTTCGGCGAATACCGGTTCCGGAGTCATTACGCAAGAGAGCTGCCAGATCACCGGAGTCATTGTTTCACAAAACACGCAATCGGGTATCGTTGCCGATCACGACAACAACGTCAGCAATTGTTCCGCGTCCAACAACATGGAAAACGGCATCGTGGCTGGCAGCAACAGCCAAGTCATCAATTGCAAAGCCCAGAATAATGCCAAAGCCGGAATCCGCGTCGGCAATGGAAGCACCGTCCGAGGATGCACGGCCCAACGCAATATTGGCGACGGCATTTCTGTCACGACGGAATGCACGGTGGCCTCGAACCAAAGCAATAACAATTTCAATGTCCGCGATTCTGCCGGGATTCATGCCAGCGGGACGGACAACAACATCAAAGAAAACACGGTCATTTCAAGCGATCGCGGGATCAGTGCCGATGTCGCCGGAAACATTATCCTCAAGAACACGGCAGCTAATAACACGATCAATTATTTTCTCATCGGCGCGCAGAGCTTGGGACTTATCTTTCGAGGGACTAATATCGTCGATGCCATCCACCCTTGGACGAACTTCGAATTCTGATATGCAGGCGAACCCAATCTCCAGGGCGTTTGCGCCGCTTTTGTGTTCGCAGTCTCCGCGACATCGGACGGTGAAGCGGCGTAAACGCCGCGCTCCTATCACCGGGTTCATCTATGGCGCGAACATTGGCTGGATACATCTGGGCAATGGCAGACCCGCTAATGGAATTCAATACGAAAACAAATCTGCGGCCGATTATGGCGTGAATCATGATCGACTCGGAAATCTGCGAGGCTTGGCCTACGGCGCCAATATTGGCTGGGTTAGCTTCGAAACAAATGGCGCGCCGCGAATCGACCTGGCAAACGGGCGGCCCAGCGGTTTTGTCTATGGCGCCAACATCGGCTGGATCAATCTGAGCGATGCGAACTACTTTCTCCAAATTGACTCGATCGCGTCCGGGCTTGATGCCGACAACGACAGTATTCCAGATTCGTGGGAATTCACGCATGCTGGCAACCTGACAGCATTGAGCGGCGAAAGCGATCGCGACCATGACGGCTCGACTGACGCGCAAGAGTACCTGGCCGATACGAATCCCCTCGATGCAAATGATTCGTTGAGCATCCTGCAATTCTCTGCGAATGCAAACTTGGAGACTGCAATGCTGACCTGGATGACGAAGGCGACTCGCCAATACGTCGTGCAAGAACGGCTTCAGTTCGGTCCGGATGCTTCGTGGGCCAACAGCATTTTGGCGCCCATGACAGGAAACGGTGGCGCAGTTTCGGTCGCTGTCACGAACAGCCCGTTAGCCAGCCAGAAGTTTTTTCGGCTCAAAGCGATTCGTCCCCTCGAACGGTAGGTTCCGCAACCGGAGTTCTTGGGAAAGCAAGCGCCAGCGTTGGACTGCGTCCGGCTTGCCGGCGCTTTTGGCGTGGGGGCGGCCGCGCTCGGAAAAAAGCGGGAGCAGGCTTCACGCATTCCCAACCCTTTCGCGCCAAGATAATTGCTCCTCCGCAAGCGATAGCGCGACACCGCTTTCTTGTGAAACTCCAAGGAAAACCTCCGAATTGTCGAGCGTTTGCTTCAGTTCAGCAAGCACACGAAAGCGGTGTCGCGCTATCGCTTGCCACCGCACTCCAAGGCGCGTCCGGCAACCGGGAGCAACCGCGCCTTCGGACAAGCTCTCAGCTGCCTAGGCGAACAGTTCGCTGATAGCGTTTCCAGGGCGCACGAATTGCGGGCGGCCACTCAAGTCGGTCAACACTTGTTGTTCTGGGACGCCGAGCAAGTGATAGACACTGGCAATTAGGTCGCGCGGAGTGACTGGGTTCTCCGCCGGAAACGCAGCTTGGGCATCGCTCTTGCCGTAAACGAATCCCCCCTTCACTCCACCGCCAGCCAGGACGCTCGTGAAACAGCCGCCCCAATGATCGCGGCCGTCGCGGCCGGCGCCAGCGTCGCTCGAACGCTGGCCGACGCGCGGTGTGCGGCCAAATTCGCCGGTCCAGATGACGAGTGTCTCGTCGAGCATCCCGCGCTCTTGCAAATCATCTAACAACGCAGCGAAAGCTTGATCGGCGACCGGCATGAGGCGCGTTTTCAAGTCGATAAAATTCTTGCTGTGGGTGTCCCAATACACGCTGACGTTTTTGACGCCATCGTTGGGCCAGAAGACTGTGACGAGCGGCACGCCGCGTTCGACTAGCCGGCGCGCTTGCAGGACCGATTGGCCGTGCGGGTTCAGGCCGTAACGTTCGCGCACGGCGGCGGGTTCTTCATTCAGGTTGAACGCGCCGCGTTCGGCAGCGGCAGACGTGAGCAACTCGAAAGCGCGTTGATGATTCTGATCGAGCGCGGCGAATTGCGGGCTCAATCGATCCAAGCGGCGATCGAGGTTCGACAGCAAATCGCGGCGCACATCGAGGCGTTGCACGGAGAGTTCCGGCTGCAACGTCAATTCGCCGATGCGATAATCGGGAAGGCTGGGATCGGCATCGATGGTCAAAGGGTCGTGCAACGGTCCCAACCAGCCGGCAAATTGGCCCTGGCTTTGCTCGACGAACCGCGGCACATCGTTGGGCAATTTCGGCCGCATTGACACGAAAGGTGGCAGTGCGCCTTTGCCGCGCCCCATGGCGGAAAGAACGGCGCCCAAGTGCGGCCATTGCTCGCGCTTTTCCGTCGTGCGCGGAGGAGGTTCGCCGGTCAGAAGATAATGTGTGGCAACGGTATGATCGCCGTTGTCATGCGTCATTGAGCGGACCAGGCAGAGTTGGTCTGCTCGACGGGCCAGCCGCGGGAAATGTTCGCAAATGTGGATGCCCGGAACATTGGTTGGGATCGGCTGAAATTCACCGCGAATTTCGGCGGGTGCGTCGGCCTTCATGTCCCAGGTATCCTGGTGCGCGGGGCCTCCCCACATGAAAAGCAAAATGCAGGACTTGGCCCGTCCGAAGCTCGCGGGCTTGGCCGCACGCAAGTGAGCGGCGCGTCCGCTCAGCAAGCCCGGAAACGAAAGGCCAAACAATCCGAGCGCTCCAGCGCGAATCAGTTCCCGCCGGGACCATGTTTTGTCAGTATGCGAATTCTGGTTTCGCATTGGCATGGGCGTCAAGTTACACTCTTTGCCGTTGCATTTCACGCCCTTTCTGAGTCCGCACGAACATGCCCCTCTCCCATGAACCTGCCCAGCAGGATAGGCGCCCCGCCTGTCCTGCTTTTGCGTACACCAAGAGCATAGACAGGCGAGGCCCGCTGTCCTGCCAGGTTCATGAGGAGGGCTAGGGAGAGGGGCGCATTCATTGGTTTTGTTGCAGTGTTACTTGTGGAGATTCTATCGCTGCTGAGGCCGATCGCCTGCGATAGTACAGATTTGCCGTCGTGACGGGCAGCCATTGAGGATGATCGGCGCCCCGATCATTTAAACCGTGCGTGAGTTGCTTCGCATTTCGACCGTTCGAATCTATCACCCAGACGGAGGGCATTGTGCCAACCGCCGAGCGACAGAAGAGAACCTTCTCACCGTCGGGTGATTCACTGGCGCGAAAGTCCCATCGCGGTGGATCGCAGCGCGTGAGCCGTGCGACGGAACCATCGGCAGGATTAAGGCGGCAGATTTCCGTTCCTCCGCGGGCGAGACTTGGTTTGAACTCGCGGTTGAAGTGATCGGTGTCCGTCCGGAGCGTTTGATACTCCCATGGAACCTTGGAGCCGGGCAGTTTTCGAGAAAACAGAATTTGGCTGTCATGGGTCCAAGCGAGCATATTCGAACCACTGCCGCGATTCTGCGGATGGCCATAACTGGCGCCAAACCAATGTGACTGGCCGTTCGTGAGGACGCGGTGCCCGCTGCCATTAGGACGGCTGACGCAAACATCCGACCAATCGTGGGCCGGATCCTCACGGAAATGACAAGATTGATAAGCGAGCCATTGTCCGTCAGGCGACCAGACCGGGCCGAAGTACAGACGATCGCGATGCGCGGCGATAAGAGTCCGGTTCCGGCCTTCGAGATCGCTAGTCCAAATTTGGTAGCCGGCTGGACTGGCTAAATGAAAGGCTACCGTTTGCTGATCGGGGCTGAGGTCGAAGCCATAAGGCAAACCTTCGCCGGATCGAGTGAATTCGCGTTGGTCCGTGCCATCCAGGTTCATGCTGAAGATTTGGCCAATCTTGTTCCGCACGACCTGCACCAGCATGCGTTCGTCGTTGAGCAAAAGTTGCGGGGTGTAAAAAACGGCCAGTCGATCCCGCGTAGCAATTTCCTTGAGCGATCCCGAATCGAGATCGTAAATCCACAGGTGCGTTGGGGTTTGGGTGTAGTACTCATCGAACGGCCGGCCGGGACCATCGCGTCGCGGTTCCATGCTCAGAAAGAGAATTCTCCGACCGTCCGTGAAGAAGTCCGCTGGTTGCCACGTAACTTGATTGGGCGCATCCAAGCGGAGGTAACGCAGCCCGCTGCCGTCGGCGTTTATCAATGCGGTACGGCCCTGAGAGACAAAGAAAATCCGGTTCGTCCCCGCGTGGCGCCGCCGAGGACCGCTGATCAATCCATGACAACCGAAGCCGCCGAGCGCGAGCCCGAGCGCGGCGGTAGTAAGAAATCCTCGACGAGTAAGCATGTTCGGCAAATGCGCCCTGGAGCATATCTCAAGGAGGTTGTATCGGCAAGCGATTCGGTAGGACAGTGCGTCTCGCCTGTCCCGGCTTCCCTGGTTCGGCGCGTGGAGGCAAATGATAAGAAGCACTCCACAAAGCAAATGATCGCGCTTCATAAGGACAGGCGGGACGCGCTGTCCGACAATGATGCGAACGGTCTTGCTTTGACCCGCTCTGTTCGTCGAAGTAGTTTCGCCCGATGCGAAATGTCGCGGCAACGATCCTCGTTTTTTTGGGTGGGTTCGCGATTATGGTCTTGGAGATAATCGGGGCGCGGTATTTGGCGAAGGATTTCGGGGGATCGTTTTACGTTTGGATCAGCCAGATTGGCGTCATTCTTATCGCGTTGGCGCTCGGCTATTATGTGGGGGGCGCTCTGGCAGACCGCTGGCGGCGCGTCTCATTCTTGGCGTGGTTGTTGGTGCCGGCGGGCGTGATCACGTGGTTCATTCCCAATTTCGCCGGCGGCCTGATTGATGCCATCATATCACGACACCCAACGGACCGGGACATCCCGCTCGTTTGGCAGAAGCTTGATCCGGCGCTCGGCAGTTCATTGATTTTTCTACTGCCTTGTTTCGGTCTAGCGACATTGGCGCCCTACATGATTCGCTTGGTTGCAACCCGGATGTCACATGTCGGCAAGATCAGCGGGCTGATGATTGCCGCGAGCACAGTGGGCAGCATCGCAGGCGTGTTTATTTCCGGTTATGTTCTGATCGATCAAATGACTGTCACAAATATTTTTCGAGCGACGGGAGCGTTGACGGTTATTTTGGGAATAACATGTTTCTTTATGGACTCGCTTTTTGTGGAGATCAATTCGGGTGCTGTGCATTGTAACGATGGAAGGCAAATATGATTTCCCTTGTGAATGGTGTCATAGCGTGGCCGTTAATTGCCGCGACCTTGTTGCTTAAGTTTTCCGTCTCGTATGGCGGCACTGTTTTCGAGGCCGCGTCTCCGTACCATAATATTCGCGTGGTCGATCAGGGGAATGTCCGCACCCTCAGCTTTGACGGCACAATGGAGACTCGAATGTCACTGCAGGATCCGTTGAAGGGACACTTCGAATATACCGAATATTTCCACATGCCGTGGCTTTGGAATGGACAGATTACCAACGTCCTCATGATGGGCCTCGGCGGAGCCAGTGCGCAACGGGCGTATGCTCATTACTACCCTGACATTTGGGTGGAGACGGTGGAAATTGACCCTGTCGTCTTCAAGGTCGCCACGAATTATTTCAACTTCAAGCCGGCAGCGACGCAACGCGTTCATATTTCGGACGGCCGCGTTTTTCTGCGACGCACGGAAGCGAAGTACGACGCCATCATCATGGATGCGTATGCCAAAAATCGATACGGGTCGTTCATACCATATCACTTGGCGACGAAGGAGTTCTTCCAGCTCGCGGCCGAACGGCTCACGACCAACGGCGTGATCGCATACAATGTGATCGGAACATTGCAGGGCTGGCGTGCGGATATCCTGGGCTCGATTTATCGCACGATGAAATCGGTCTTCCCTCAGGTGTATTTCTTTCCGGCCACGGACTCGCTAAACGTAGTGTTGGTCGGAACGAAATCGGAGAAAAAGGTGGGCTTGCCCACGTTGCTGCAAAAGGCCTCCGATCTTATTCAAACCAAGCGCGTAACGATGCCGACGTTCAGAAGCCGTGTCTATGCCTTCAAGAGTGAGCCGCCCTTGAGTTACTCTCGTTCGCTCTTGTTAGCGGATGACTTTGCGCCTGTGGATGGCCTGTTAAGTGGAGCGAAATAAGAATGAGCGCAAAGTTTTGTCCCATATGGAACAAAACCTCGCGCGGGAGCAAGCCCATCGCCTCTTGGCCAATTCCGAGTGTAGCCAGCGCCCTTGATCATCAAGCGCCGACACTGGCTAGTTCTTCGTTCGTCATCACGTTGACGATCTTAAACTGCTCGGCATGGAAAGCCGGGTCCGCGCGGAAGGAGAGTTTGCCAAAATACCTTTTTTCCAGCGCGATCAGGAGTTTTTCATCTTCAGTGCGGAGACGTTCGAGAACAGTCGGATTGACGACGATACGAAGTTGGAAATCGGATTCATCGCGCGCTCGCTTCTTGAGTATCTCGCCAAGCTTCCGTTGAATCTCGACGCTCATGGTGAGAGCGCTCTTCACTTTACCGCGGCCCTTGCAGTAAGGACAATCATCATAGACTGCGGCGCGCACGCTTTCCGAGTGCCGCTGGCGCGTCATTTCCATCAAGCCGAGTTGCGATATAGGAAGCACATGTGTCTTGGCTTTGTCGCGTCTGAGCCCTTCGCGGACGCGTTGGTAAACGGCGTGTTGGTCGCGGCGCGACTTCATGTCGATGAAGTCGAGCACGATCAGGCCGCCCATGTTCCGCAGGCGCAGTTGCCGGCAGATTTCATCAGCCGCTTCGAGGTTGACTTTGGTGATGGTCGATTCCTGATCCTTCCCGCTTTTGTGGCGGCCGGTGTTAACGTCGATGGCGACAAGCGCTTCGGTCTCGTCGATGACAATGTAACCGCCGCTCTTCAAGTGAACCTGCCGCGAAAAGGCTGCTTCCAATTGCCGCGTAATATTGAATCGATCAAAGATCGGCTGCGAATCGGTGTAAACCTTCACCTTTGACGCGGACCGCTTGGAGATGCGGCTGATCATTTCGCGGATGCGGTCGTGCTGCGGCGGGCTGTCCACGACGATGCGTTCGACATCTTCGGTCAAAAAATCGCGGACGGTGCGCTCGACCAAATCCGGTTCCTGAAAGACACAGGTGGCCATTGGTTGCTTGTTAATGTTTTCCTGAATACGACGCCACTCGTCCAAAAGCAAAGCGAGGTCGCGAACGAAATAGCGTGCTTGCTGGCTTTCGCCCACCGTGCGGATGATGACGCCCATGCCGTCCGGGATGCTCAGGCTGCGCAGGATGTTTTTGAGCCGCTGACGTTCCTCGCCATTTTCAATCTTCCGTGAGATGCCGCTTTGATCAGAGTTCGGTAGCAGCACTAGATAACGTCCGGGCAAGGCAAGATTCGTGGTGACTCGCGGTCCTTTAGTGCCGATGGGGCCTTTGGTGACTTGGACAATGATATCGGTGCCAGGAGGGTAAAGACGCGGAATATCGCGTTGCGTGATGCGAGGCTTGTCCTTTTTCTTTGTTTCGCGTTCGACGAGTTCAACGGCGCTGTCAAAGCTGGCCGGTACGATATCCCAGTAATGAAGAAAAGCGTTCTTCTCGAAACCGATATCAACGAAGGCGGCCTTCAGGCCGTCTTCGAGGTTTCGCACCTTGCCTTTGAAGATGCTTCCAACCAATCGCTCGTCTGAGGTCCGTTCGATGGTAAACTCTTCGAGTTTGCCTTCTTCCATGACAGCGACGCGCGTTTCGAGCGACTCAGCATTAATGATAACTTCCTTGTGAAGTTTCTTAACGGGTTTGATCAACCGTTGGACTTTCTTAATCACCTTGGTGGCCGCCGCTTTGATCGTTTCGACGATACCTTGCGGCGCCGGATCTTTGACAGGAACTGGTGTGAAACCGGTCTCTTCCTGAACTTGAGCTGGCGTGGCCAGGTTCGGCTCGCGGTAATGATGTTTTTTTTGTCCCTCAGTTTCGGTTGTCGGTTCGGGGGCAGGGGGCGCATCAGCCGGCAAACCGGCGGCGACATTCTCGGCGCGTTCGATTTCCCGCTGATGGCGCGACTTGTCAAAAATATTTTCGGGGGCTCCCTTGTCGGCCAAGGCATCAGCCCTCGCCTCGTGGGCTGCTCGATCACGATCACGATCGTGTCGGGGGCCACCTGCGGACATGCCGCCGCTGGGCCGGAAACGCATGCCGCCCCTGCGGCGATGCGAAAAATTTCGTTCACTCATAGGTTAGTACGACCTTCGATAAATATACACGTTTTGCAATATACCAATGGCGATCAACGAGCAGAGCACTGAAGTTCCGCCGTAACTTAGCAGCGGCAATGGAATGCCCGTCACTGGCATCAAACGGATGTTCATGCCGATATTGATGAAGACATGGCTGAAGAGCATGGTAACAACTCCGACGGCCAATAATCGTCCCAAGCGATGGCGCGTCTGGCCGGCAATCTTGATCCCGGTAAAGAGGATCACCGTATAAAGCGTGAGGACAATCACGCTGCCCAGAAATCCTTTCTCCTCGGCAATGACAGAGAAAATGAAATCGTTATGGGCCACGGCGCTGGGCAGGTACCCGAGAGCGTTCTGTGTGCCTCGTCCCCAGCCTTTGCCAATCAAACCACCTGAACCGACAGAGATCAGCGCTTGTTCGATGTTTCGCGATCTGTCTCGCTGACGTTTGAAAGCGCTTTTGCGCTCCTCGTCGGTGCCGTTAGGCGGAGCAAAGTCACGGCCGAAATAAACTAACAAGCGGTCCCGCTGATATTCTTCCAATGGCTGCCACTTCATCGGCGCGAACAGGATGTCTGCCAGCAGTAAGACCAGCAGAGCTCCTGCGCCACCAACAAGCCTCTTGAGAAAGATGGGCGGAACCCCCGCCACAAACATCATCACGAGGGCGATTGGCAGCAGCACCAACGCTGAGCCAAGGTCCGGCTCTTTCAGGATCAACAGGAAAGGAAGCGCGCCCATGGCAAGCATTTTGAAGAAGACGCCCGGCAACCGAAGTTCCTCGACCGGCCGGCTGAGAGAGTTGGCCAAAGCGAGCAGAAAGGCGAGTTTGGCAAATTCCGACGGCTGAAAATTAAAGAAACCAAGATCGAGCCAACGCTTAGCGCCCCATGACTTGGCGCCGACGCCAATGAATAAAACCAGGACCAGCAGCAAAATGCTGAACCAGTAGATAACCAACGACCAGCGGGCCAGCCTGTGATAATCGACAAGACAGACTGCGGCGGCCAGGAAGAGACCCAGTCCATACGCGATGACTTGTTTTGAGTAAGCCTTCGGAATCAGCCAAGTCAGGAACGATTCCCAAGTCGAGTCGCGGAAACGCTGCCAAAGGCTGATCGTTTCGTTGGTCGAGGTGGCGCTGAAGATGAACGCGCTGCCCATGAGCATAAGGCCGGCAATCGCCACCCAAAGTGGCCACTCGATTCGCGATTCCCGTTCGTTGAGATGAGCTTCAAACATCTGTCTTAACCAGCCGCATCAATCTTCAAGAGAGCTTGATAAACGACTTCAGCAATGGGGCAGCAGTCGCCTCCGCCAGATCCTCCACCTTCGATCACAACAACCACAACATACCGGGGAGACTCAAACGGAGCAAAGGAGACGAACCACGTCGTGTATTCTTTGAGTTGACCATGTTCGTCGAACACTTGCGCTGTTCCCGTTTTCCCACAGACACGCATTCCTTTCACGAAGGCCTTATAGCCGGTAGCCCGGCGGTACGGTGGAAGGGGGTCTCTGTATTCCACGTCATCCAACATCGCTTGGCGAACGAGGGCGAGGTGCTGAGGATTCACCAAAGCGGCGCCACGAAGTTGTCCCGCCGGATATTCAACAACCGGGTGTTTCGAATCGCTTTCTTGACGTTCAACGCGGGCGACCAGGCGCGGTTGCCAAAGCTTGCCGCCATTCGCGACCGCCGCGGTTAGGACGGCCATCTGCAGCGGCGTCACAGTTAACTCACCTTGGCCAATGCACAGGTTGGCGGTATCACCGGGCATCCAGCGGCCGCCGTCCTTTTTTCTAAGGTCCTCATGGTTCGGGTAGTAGCCTTTGGCTTCCAGGTTTTTCGTGACGCCGGTTGGTTCGCCCAGGCCGAAGCGCTGGCCCATTTCCATGATGCGCTGTGGACCCGCTCGGAAAACTCCGTTGCTTTGAAAATATGGATTGCTCGAATAACAGAATGCCCTTCGGAAATTGAATGCGCCTTCACCGGCCGTGTCGCGCCATTGGCGGCCTCTAGGCCGAAGCTGAAAATAACCTTTGCTCTGAAACGTCTCGTCTGGGTTCAAGCCCGCTTCCAGACAGGCCAGCCCGGTAATGATCTTGAACGTAGAACCGGGTTGGTATGTGCCATAGAGCGCCCGATTGAACAAAGGCAGCAGGTTCTCGTCCTTCATGGCGGCCCACCGATCCGGAGAGAGCGACGACATGAATTCGTTCGAATCAATGGCTGGCGATGAAGCTGCCGCCAGAATATCTCCGTTGTTTGCATCCATCACAACCACCGCCCCACGCGTGCTTGCCCCGTCCCGATAAGCGGCCAGTGCCCGTTCGGCCGCTTGCTGAATTGCCAAATCAATGGTCAAAACTACGTTTTGGCCAGGTTCCGGCTCGATCCACATTTCTTCGGATTGCCGGTATTGCATGCTGTTCACGAGGACGAGCTTGATCCCGGGCTTGCCCCGCAACTCCGAGTCAAAGGCTTTTTCGATCCCTTTCGATCCCCGATAATCTGGCAGCCGCAACAATCGAAATTGTGTGGCGAGTTCGTTGTCATTCGTGCTGTCGTACTTTTCCAGATGTCCAACCAAGTGCGCGGCGGCCGATGCATGGCTGGCGGATTTGTGCCTGTAGACGCGCAACGGTTGGGCTTCCAACGCGAGGCTCGAAAGATTGGGCGCCTTCTCAGCAAACATGGCAACTTGTTGAAAGGAGAGATCCGTCAGCAGAGGCAGCGGCAAAGAGCGCTTTTGGTCGTAGTGTCGGTGAAACTCTTTCTCCAAAAGCAACCGGGGTTGTTGAATGACTCCGCTCACGTGGGCCAAATAATTGCTGACGACCTGGTGCCGAGCTTGGCGCTGGAGTTCATCCGTAACGGCCCGCGTCAGTTTAGTTTTTGGATTCGCCTGGACGAATCCTGGTTTCACCCGGTTCGTATAGTGAAAAAAGAAGTCTCGGCGGAGTTCTTCGAGGTAGAGATTAACGTTGTAACAGGGCCGGTTGTCGGCCAGTGCATGTCCGTTGCGGTCCAGAATCTTGCCGCGTGTGGCTGGAACGCGGACGGCACGAAACGATTGACCTTGCAGGTCCGCCCGATATCGCTTCGCGGAAATGACCTGCAAGTACCACAAACTCGCCAGAAGGATGCCCATGCCGCCCAGTACGCCGACAGCGAGGAGCTGCAAATCTCGGTCACCTTTTCTTAATTGATCAAATATGAGCATTACCCTCTTCCATTACGGCGGCCATGAAATCGGAGCGCGGCGTTTACGCCGCTTCTGTCTTCGCAGTTCCCGCCCCATTGGACGATGAAGCGGCGTAAACGCCGCGCTCCTAATGTCCTGTTTACGAAAATCTTCATCGCTAAAAACGTCCGCGCTTTACCTCACGATCCGAACGGAAAGTGGATTCAGGCAAGTGTTGGTAGGCGAAATCCCGGTTGAGCCGGTTGAAAAGCCAGAAGAAAAATGGACAGAACACTCCGCCGATCACGGTCATAACGAACCATTGCCAAAGTGAACCCCAACCGATCAGCGGTTTGTCCCCGGCGCCAAACAACAGCAAAACCGTTAGAAACGGCGCGAGCGCGCTGGCAAAGCAGCCAAGAACAAACTGAGCATAACGTTGTTCCCGCAAGATCAAGTCCTGATGCCAGTGCACTATGAACGCGACCGTGAACAACGGCAGGCTTGTTATCCCCAGCGGGTTAGCCGACAATGTGTCGAACCAAAGTCCTCCCAAAAGCGCAATTCCGGCGAGAACACCCCATCCCGCATTCAAAGCACAGTACACCATCAACGATGGCAATAGATCGACTTGGGCTCCGAACAGGTCCCGCAGGAGTGTTTGGCGCGCTTGGGCGAAAACAGCCAGGTAAGCCACAACGATTACCGCGATGAGATTCAGGTAATTCATGGAAGCATCACCCAAACGTGTTCGAGATGCCTTAGATCCGCCGCCAGTTTCACCCGCGCTTTAGAAAAGAGACCATAGCTAACACTTGTGAAATCAATCACCTGTCCGATGGGAATCCCTCGCGGGAACACTCCACCCAGGCCGCTTGTCGTGACCTTCAGTCCGGCCTTAACACCTTTCTGACTTTCGATAAAAGTCAGATCAACAATCGTGGGGTCCAAAACGCTGGAAGAACTGGACGCAATGAGGCCATCGACACCTTTGTTGGCGCCATCTTCAACGAGCACAGAGACTTGGCAATTCGGATCGCCCAGCAATACCACTTGTGACCGCGCATACCCAACTTGGCTGATTTTCCCGGCCAACCCTTCCTGGGTGAGGACCGCCAGGTTCGTATGGATGCCATCGCGTTGGCCAACGTCGATCTGCAGGCCACGCCACCAGTTGGCGGGTTCGCGTAAGACAACGCGCGCGGCTTTGAGCTTCCAAGCGGCCTGTTGCTGCCATCCCAAAGCTTGGCGCAATTGTGCATTCTCATTCCAAACCTGCGCGCTTTGCATCGCGTCCAACCGCAATCGCTCATTGTCACGCTTCAGTTGTTCGATTTCGGTCAGCAGGGCCCGCCGCGGAACGATGGTATTGCCCGCCTGCTCGGTGAGGGTTTGGTAGGAACCGGCGAGACCAAACAGAGGAAGGAACAAGCTGCTGAGCGCCAGTTTAAGCTGCGTCGCCGTCTGAGTTGGAAGACTCAGGAGCACCAGCACCAATAACAAAACGATGCTAAGCGCAATAAAGTGCGGCCGTTTTAACATTCTTTCACCCGATCATTTCTCGGGCGAACGCATCTGCTAAGTCCTGCTGGAAGAAGCGACTCGTTTCAAAAATTGGAGCTCTTGCAATACCCGGCCAGTTCCTTCCGCCACCGCAGTGAGCGGGTCATCGGCAATATGAACCGGTAATCCTGTTTCTTCGGCTACCAATCGGTCAATGCCGCGCAATAACGCGCCTCCGCCGGCAATGACAATCCCGCGGTCCACCAAATCGGCGGACAATTCGGGCGGGCAGCGTTCCAGGGTTATGCGAACCGATTCCAAAATACTGGTCAGCGGTTCTTTCAATGCTTCTCGGATTTCTTCGGAGCGGACAGTTAGAGTCTTGGGAAGACCTGCGCTCAGGTCGCGTCCCTTGACTTCCATCGAAAGCTCTTGCTCCAGTGGAAATGCTGAACCAATGCGGATTTTGATTTCTTCCGCGGTGCGTTCGCCAATCATTAAGTTATAGGCCCGTTTCATGTGCGCGACGATGGTCTCGTCGAACTCGTCTCCGCCCACGCGGAGACTGCGGCTAAAAACAATTCCCGCTAGGGAAATGATCGCAATCTCACAAGTGCCGCCACCAATATCCACAATCATGTTGCCCGCCGGTTCATGAACCGGCAAGCCGACGCCAATGGCCGAAGCCATGGGTTGTTCGATCAGGTAAACCTCGCGCGCGCCAGCATGCGTTGCTGAATCTTTGACAGCCCGTTTCTCGACCTCGGTGATTCCGGATGGAACAGCTACAACTACCCTAGGGTTAATGAGTTTGCGATGGTGAACCTTCTGAATGAAGTGCCGCAGCATCGCCTCGGTAATCTCGAAATCGGCGATGACCCCATCTTTCATGGGGCGAATCGCAACGATATTACCGGGGGTACGACCAAGCATGCGCTTGGCTTCTTCGCCCACAGCCAGGACGTTGGTTGTGCCGGCTTGGATGGCTACTACGGAGGGTTCACGCAACACGATGCCTCGATCACGAACGTAAACGAGGGAATTTGCTGTTCCAAGATCAATCCCAATGTCGTTGGAAAACAAGCCTTTAAGTTGCGCTAACATGAAATGTGCCTAAACACATCATAGACATTAGTTAGCCGCTACGGGTAAGGTCAAGACCTATTAGGTTTTGCCCGCGAAGGCTTAGGACGCGTCTTTTCTGTTTCATAAGTCGAGCACGCTCGGCAATTTGGCGTGAATGAGCGCATGGAGTCGTTCGCGTCCGCCATGAGCGGATTTGAACCGGCTTTGAAAGGCCGGGATCTCGTTGCTTTTGCGGGCCGTCACCATGCTCCCCAGAAATCGACCCTGGGAATCGGCCGCATTGACGATCTCTACTCCGGCATGACGCACTTTCTTGCCGTCGACGATGACGATCTGATCCTGCCACGGTCCCAGCACTTGGCTCTGCCAGCCCAAGAGCACTTGTTCCAACAGCTCGTCGTCAATCTGGTGCAACACCATTCTAAACACCGTCTTTTTCGGATATCCAATCTCTCGGGTCTGAGGATCGGCGCCGAACTTCAAGGCGCGCAGTTGAGCCGGGCTGAGAGTTTCGGCATGCGCGGCCAGATCCGTTATGGCCATGGTCTAAAACGTGTTGTGCTTCAGCAGAAATGTCGCGGCATTTGGGTTTACTCATGCCGCAAGCGTAAAGAACTGAAAACGGAATGTTCCGAACAAAATGCTAACCTTCGTATCGGCAATCCGCTATTGCGGAGAAAAGCCGCGCCCTATGGCTTTCATTAGTTGACAGACGTGGCGGGCCCGTCGTTCAAGGGGGGTTCGGGCATCATTTGCTCTTCTTCATTCCGGACCGGCAAATTTTAGGCCGATTGTTTTGCCTCTTGCGTCGAAAGGTCTTAAATAGCACGCATGATCGTTCCATTCCGTTACAGCTTTGGCCGGATATCGCAACGGCTTGGGTGGCAGTTGTCAGTCGTCCTGCTCTTCAGCTCCGTCTGTCTCTATTCGGCTTCCCCACCGAAGTCCACCGAAGCCGTCGATACGCTCCAAAACTTTCAGGCCCGGTTAAAGTCCCACATTGCGCAACCGCGTTTTTCCCAAGCGATCTGGGGCGTCAAAGTGATTTCACTCGATACCGGAAAAACCTTATTTGAGCACAACGCCGACAAGCTCCTGAAACCTGCTTCAAACGCAAAACTGTATTCCGGGGCTTTGGCGCTCGATCGGTTGGGGCCAAGTTATCGGTTTAAGACTTCGCTTTACGCAACCTCTCGACCTGATGGCGAAGGAACACTGAAGGGTAACTTGATCGTCTATGGCCGCGGCGATCCTTGTTTCGCCGCGCGATTCAATGACGGCAACTATGAGAGGTCGCTCGATCCCATTGTTAATGCGCTATTGAATAAAGGTGTTAAACGCATCGATGGTGATCTTGTCGGCGATGAAAGCTTTTTCCGAGGCGCGCCATTTGGCGCGGGCTGGACTTGGGATGATCTCCAGTACTATTACGGCGCCGGTGTTTCGGCACTTACGGTAGAAGACAACGTTCTCGATCTCACAGTCCGCCCGGGAACAAAGCTTGGCGATCCTTGCGAAATTGCAGTCAGCCCGGCGACCGCGTTCCTTAATTTCGTAAATCAGACTAAAACGGAATCCAAAGCCGGAAAACGATCGGTCGAACTTTATCGGCCGTTGGCACAGAATACTGTCTTCGTTTCGGGCACATTACCTCTTGGAAGCTCCAATCACATTGATGCGGTTGCGGTGCATCGACCATCAGAGCTATTCGTAACGCTGCTCAAGGATGCGCTCGCGAAGAAAGGGATCAAGGTCTCGGGCCGTCTGCGTACGCTCGATTGGATCGAGCGCGGCAAAGAGCCAGCGGATGCCTCGAAGCCTGAACTGCTAGCCGACTTTGAAACACGTCCGCTTAGGGAAGTCCTCGCCAAAATGATGAAACCGTCGCAAAACCTCTACGCTCAGTTGCTGCTTTTGCACACAGGGGCCATCGGCGCCTTCACTAACCCGCGTGACAAGGCCTCCGACTCAGCCAGCGGCGGCGCGCCACCTTCGGCCCATGACCTTCAAACTGGCGTGACAACGGAGGATCTGGGGCTGATGGAATTGAAAAAGTTTCTGAAGGAGGCTGGAATCAATGATGGCGAGGTCCTGTTGGAGGAAGGTTCTGGGTTATCACGCGCCGGGCTTCTGACGCCGAACGCAACAGTTCAATTGCTCAAGTTCATGCACCGTCACAAATATGCCGATGTCTTTCGCGATTCCTTGCCGATTGCGAGCGTGGATGGCACGTTGCGCAACCGTATGAAGGAGACAAAAGCCGCCGGACAACTGCGCGCCAAGACAGGACGCCTCCGTTACGTCGATACACTCTCCGGCTATGCAAATTCTGCGACAGGAGAGCAATTGGCCTTTTCGATTATGCTCAATAATTATGCTGGTCCCGCGAATTCAGGCCGCGATGCCGTGGATGCACTTGCTGTCATGCTCGCTGAGTTCGGCGGAAAATCTGCGCGGCAACTAAATCTGCGCCGCCGCTGAATGCCCGAGGCGATGCGCTTCGGTGCTTTGCTTTGTGACAGGCGAGACGCCCCCAGGAGTTTGGAAGTTTGCGGCAAAGTCGCAGAAACTGTCGTTCTGGAAAGCTATCCACGGCGTTAGTACATCGCCTTCGCGTGTTTGTGGAGACGTCCTTCTGGAGGTGGGAGATCTCTGACGGCATTGTCGTAGTCCACAATGTAGCGCCACCAATTGTTATAGAAGCCATCGTGGACGCTTGGGACGCACATCGAAGATGTCTCGCCGGAAGAGATGCAGCGGCGAATGGCGGCAATGCCGAAACAGTAGGTAAGTAGGACAGCGCGTCTCGCCTGTTCTCGCGACTGATGAAAGCGAGAAGACGGGAAGACGAGGAGAGGGGCAATCACGCGTCCGCCCGCCTACCTGCCTTAAGTTGATTTTCAGCGCGGCTTCAGCAGTAGTTCCGCGTGCGGCTCGTTGTCGCTATTCCATTTCCGTAGGATGGCGCCGCCGCGGTCGAGGAAAAGTTTCTCGATCTTCCATGACTCAATGTGGCCATCGCAGAAGACGACGTTGGCTCTGGAGTTGTGCCGTTGGCGCGGCCAGTTCGTGGAGTGGGTCGCGTATGGCTCGCGCTTCCACAAGCCGGACTTTGTGAAGTTAATCCCAAAGTAAATATCCCCATCGACGTGCACTTCACTTTCACGTTCCTTGAAGCCATCTCCTAGTGCAATCATTTCTGAGGGAACGCGCACGGCCGATGCCGACACAGTGTGCGCGGCATTGATCCCTAGACACAGATTCAAGCCTACGCCATGGCTATTATACCCGTACCCTGCAGCAGGCGCTTTGTTCGCAGGACAATTCTCGATTTCCGGTGACCAGCGTGTCGTTATTGCAAAATAATAACCTCGAAGCAGGATGGGCCACCAATCGTTGGTATTCGGGCCTCCGCCTGACGGATACCGCTCAAAATCATTTACGTACATATTCAACGCCAAGCCGTACTGCTTGAGGTTGCTTTGACATTTGATGGAGACCGCCTTTGATTTGGCTTTCGAAAGTGCCGGCAGAAGCATCGCTGCCAAAATAGCGATGACCGCAATGACAACGAGCAACTCGATGAGCGTGAATCCGTGGCGCGGGGTGGTTTCCCGAGACCCTTTCCTCTATCTTCGATGTAACATCGTCATCATTCCGCTTCCCACACGCTTCCGACGATCCAATTGCTAGAGGCACCTTTGCAGCCTGGCCCTTCTCTTACAAGGAAACAGTTGAGAGGATTGTGGCTTTCGGTGCATCCGCCAATTGTTGGCTGAAATTGCGAAATATCGGAGCGCGGGTGCCCAAGACGTGACGTGCATGGCGTACCGCAGACTGAAAGTCTGCGGTACGAGAAAGGCATCCGCGTTCCTAATCGACGACTTGTGAATGGGCCCGCGGCGCCGGTCGTGCCTGCATCCATGCTTCCTCTGTTGACTATCAATGTTCCATCCGTAATTTGTGCGGTGCGTTGATTCGATTCTCGCGTGTCATTTAATTCAAAAACCGATGTTCCTGCAGCTCGGCGTGTCAACGCGCGGGGCGTTTTCGTCCGTTATATCGAGCTTCGATGGTTGGCCGCCGTTCTCGGTTTTTCGTATTCCTTCGCCGCGAACGCGCAGTTGGGCGGATTCGCCGACGGCATCGCGGTAGGCCAAGTCACCGAGAGAACGCTCGCCGAAATCTCCGGCCTCGTCTCCAGCCGCAATAATCCGGGGGTAATCTGGATTCATAACGATCGCGCTCGCGACGAGATCTACGCCGTTGGGACAGACGGCCAGCTTTTCGCGACATACAACTTAGGCAAGGAAGTGGCCGATATGGAGGACATCGCCATTGGGCCGGGCCCCGTGCCGGAACTGCAGTACCTTTACTGCGGCGACATCGGTGATAATCCAGCCACGCGAAGCAACATCCGCGTTTACCGCGCTGCGGAGCCGGCCGTCTACGAGTACCTCGCTGTCAACCCGCTGGCGGAAGATTTTCCAATCGTGGAGCGATTTACGTTCACTTACCCGGATGGCAAATATGATGCAGAAACGTTAATGGTCGATCCGTGGACGGGCGACGTTTACATCGCCACGAAGCAATTCAATTTCACGCGCATTTACCGGGCGAGTCGCGCGCAACTATTCGATGGCGCAACCGTCACGCTCGTCTTCGAACTCGAACTAAACTTTCATCAGGTATCGAGCGGCGATATCTCGGCGGACGGCCGTGAAATCATTCTGCGCCAGGAAAACTTCGCTCGCGTTTGGCGGCGCAATCCGGGACAGACCATTGCGCAAGCCTTAATGTCAGAACCGGCAGATGTGCCAGTCATTGGCATGCCGATGGAACCCAATGGAGAAGGCGTGACCTTCGATGGCCAAGGGTTGGGTTACTACACAATTAGCGAGGGCGCCAACCCATTCATTTATTTCTTCGCCAGAACGAACGATCCGCCATCAGCGCTGGCGCAAGTGTTAATCTCGACCGGCTCGAGCTGGAATTATTTGGATAAGGGCAGCGACCAAGGAACCGCTTGGCGAGGGTCGGGCTTTTCGGACGCCGCTTGGCCGCTGGGCCGCGCGCAGTTGGGTTATGGCGATGACGATCAACAAACGACGATCAGTTTCGGTTCCGATCGCGACGCGAAACATCCAACCGTCTATTTCCGCAAACAACTCAAAGTCGAAAATGCGGCGGCGTTCGGACCGTTAACCATGGGCCTTGTCTATGATGACGCCATCGCTGTTTACCTCAACGGGACTGAAGTGCTGCGCCGTAACCTGGCGCCGAATGCGCGATTCAACGATGTTGCGCTGAGTTCGGGTGGCGCGCTGGAAAACCTTTGGCAAACATTTGCAGTGACAAATTTGCTGCGGACGGGAACCAACACGGTGGCTGTGGAAGTCCATCGCCGCTCACTTAGTGAAGGCGATCTAAGCTTCGATCTCCAGCTCTCGGCTTACCCGGCGCCAACGCCAATTCAATTTATTGGGCAGCCGCGCCGAATCGCGGCTGCGACAATCGCGTTGGATTTTCGTGGCCCGGTTGGCGCAACTGTTTTTATTGACCGATCGTTCAACTTGAATCAATGGTCGGCGCTGGCCAGCATAGTTCTCACCAACGGAGCAGCCAGCTTGACGAACAACATCGGATCTGGAACGCCTTCTTGCTTCTTCAGGTTGCGGGAATGAGCTAATTCAAAAGGCGGCTCGATTCATTCCTCGTGATCATGAAAACAAAGTGGCGAATGTTTGAGAGCAACTTAATCGGCAACGGGCGGTGCAATTAATACCGTCAGTCAGAGGAGCGCAGCGTTCACGCTGCAGAAACGTTCGCGGATTCGAAAACGTTCCGGCGATTTCGAGCTAGCGATCGGAGCGCGGATGCCCGCATCCGCGTGCGCCGGCGTTATTCGTTTTTAACGTTACAGCCAATTCGCGGATGTGGGCATCCGCGCTCCGATCGTCGCAAAATGAGGATTGCTGCTTTCGAGCCGTCCGGCAGTTCCACGTTCTGCAGCGTGAGCGCTGCGCTCCCGGACTGGGAGTTCTAATCGCATTCGCATTCGGAGCGCGCCTGCGACTTGGCGGTTGACTCGCTGGATGATACTTTCGGATCAACCATGGACACCGAACAGGAACACGGGCACCCGAAACGATTTTTCAAAGGATGGGCAAAGCCAGGGCCAATTGTGTCCAGTGCTGCTGCCGCTTCTGTTATCATCGAACCGGGTGAAACCTTCGATGCCATCAGCGGCGACTTCCGCATATTTCAACTTAAGAAAGGGCACCGGTTTTCCACAGACGATGTGCTGACGGCTTGGCATGGAACGTCCTGGTGTCCGAGGGCCGAGCGGGTTCTCGACTTGGGCACCGGCATAGGGTCGGTCGCGATGATAGCGGCGTGGCGATTGCCTGGCGCACGCTTTGTTGCTGTGGAAGCGCAGGAAGAGAGTCTGAAGCTGGCGAGGAAGTCGGTTCAATACAATGGTCTTGAAGAGCGCTGTGAATTGCGCGCGGGTGACTTTCGCGAGCGCGGGGTCATCGCGGCGAGCGAACGATTCGACTTGGTTTTAGGCAGTCCGCCTTATTTTCCCTTGAGCGCTGGAATTCATGGTGATCACCCGCAGAAGGTGGCTTGCCGATTCGAAGCCCGAGGAACAATTGCCGATTATTGCGCAGTCGCGGCCCGGCATTTGGACTGGGGCGGAGTCTTTGCTTGTGTATTTCCGGATGATCAACGCGGCCGGGTCGGGAAGGCGGCCCAGGATTCTGAGTTAGTGATTGTTCGGCGGCGTCCTGTTGTTTTGAAGGAAGGCGAAGCGCCTCTGCTTTGTTTGTTTGCAATGGTGCGATCAAATCATCTGCCGGTTTGGTTTCGCGGGCGAACGTGGGTTGAACCACCGTTGACTATTCGAACAAAGGAAGGACAGGTTCATCCGGAGTACATGGCCGTGAAACTCGCGGTTGGATTTCCGCCGTGAGAGATCGAACCTAAACCACGAAGGGACACAAATGAACACGAATTTATGAAGAAGCGTTCGTCGCCCAGTTTCAGCAGTGAGTTCTAAGCGCGCCGTCCTAATTCGTGTTTATTGGTGTTATCTAGCTCGTGGTTTCTTGCCGCCAAGTCACGGTTAAGTTACTCTTAGATGGAAAGACTAGGCAAAAACATCGGTCGGTACGGCGGCGAAACGATCGCTATCGAAAGAAGGCTAAAGGAGATACAAGCCGAAGCGTTGAAGACCGGTTGGCGGGCCGAGTGCATCCTGGATTCTGAAACGATCCGTTTGCCTGCGTGCCATCGCGGTCCTGCTGTGCCTCGAAAGCGGCTGTATCTGTCCAGCGGAATTCATGGTGATGAACCGGCTGGGCCAATGGCGATCTTGCAACTGATGCGCGAAAACAGTTGGCCCGAAGATATCGAGATTCGGCTGTGCCCATGCCTGAACCCTGCGGGCTTTGCACTGAACCGTCGCGAGAATGCCGATGGCATCGATTTCAATCGTGATTATCGGCAGTTGAGCACCAATGAAATCCGCGCCCACGTGACATGGCTTCAGCAACAGCCGAACTTTGATCTCGCAGTTGTGTTGCACGAGGACTGGGAAGCCAACGGCTTTTACCTTTACGAACTGAATCCATCCAGCCTGCCGTCGCTCGCAGAGACCGTTATTCGGCGTGTCGCGGAAGTTTGCCCGATTGAACACGCTCAACTCGTCGATAACTGGCCGTGCCAAGGCGGAATTATTCGACCGAAAGTTAATCCGAAGGAGCGTCCGCAATGGGCGGAAGCGATCTATCTTATCAGTCATAAAACGCGCCAGAGCTACACGCTGGAGGCGCCTTCCGATTATCCATTGTCAATCCGTGTGGCTGGGCTTGTCGCGGGCGTGAGAACGCTCCTCGAATTGCTTCTGTCGGCTCACCGGCAGGTCCGACCCTAAAAGCCCCTAGTTCAATCTAAAGGCGAGATGCGGCGAAATGCTCTCGCATTCGGGCCAGGAATTAATCAGTGTTTGGCCCCAAAATGAAAAAGCTTCTATCACCCGTCTTCGCTTTGGTTGTTGCCTTCTTTGTGTCGACGCCTGCGATGGCTGCGACGCCGAGCCTAAAGACGCGCAACGTCATTTTGGTCACTCTCGATGGACTGCGATGGCAAGAGCTATTTGCCGGAGCGGAAGCGCTGTTGATGACTAAGGAAGCCGGAGGCGTGACCGACACGAATCAACTCCGAAAGGATTTCTGGCGTGAAACTGCCGAAGCGCGCCGGGGGGCTTTGCTGCCGTTTTTCTGGAGGGTTATTGCCACCCAAGGCCAAATCCTCGGCAACGTCAACAAAGGGAGTTTGGCCAAGGTCAGCAATGGCCTGAATTTTTCGTATCCAGGCTACAACGAAATTCTGACTGGCGCCCCCGATCCGCGCATCGACAGCAATGCAAAAACCCCCAATCCCAACGTGACCGTCTTGGAATGGCTGAATCAAAAGCCAGCCTTTCGCGGACGAATTGCCGCGTTTTGCGCGTGGGATGTCTTTCCGTACATTTTGAACCGTGAACGCAGCGGCCTGCACGTCCGCGCGGGCTGGGAGCCCATGGTCGTCGGTAACCCAACTGCACGCCAAGCGTTGTTGAACGAGTTGATCGGCCAAACCACGCGTGTGTGGGATACGGTTGCTTACGATTCATTCGTCTTCCATGGCGCCCTCGATTACTTAAAGGACCACAAGCCCCGCCTGCTTTACGTGGCGTTTGGTGAAACCGATGATTGGGCGCACGATGGCCGGTATGATCGCGTCCTCCAATCCGCGCGAGCGACCGACGGTTTTATTCAGCAACTCTGGGAAACTGCGCAATCACTCCCGGAATATCGCGGAACCACGACGCTCCTGATTACGACGGATCATGGCCGAGGCAGTGGGTTGAAGGAGTGGAAAGATCATGGGCAGAGAGTTAAGGGCGCAGAATTTATTTGGGTGGCGGCACTCGGGCCGGACACTCCGGCGTTGGGAGAACGGTCCAATACACAACCACTCACGCAAAGCCAAGTAGCTGCGACGGTCGCCAAGTTTTTGGACGAGGACTTTCGTTCAGCGAAAACAAACGTGGCCGCGCCAATTGATGCCGTATTTGCGCGTTGATCGAACGAAAGCAATCATCAGTGCCCCCAGCGCTCACTCGCCGAAGAACGGAAAGAGCTTCTTCAATTCAGCCTTGTCCGGCCGGCGGCCATACTCGCAGATTTCGAACGCTTCGGCGTATTTGACCTTGGCTGCTTGATCCGCCGGGTACCATTCGTCCAGTTGCTGGCGAAAACGGGCGGCGTTGGATTGGTAGCGGCGCGCGAAATTGTCACGGACTTGCTGGTGACGTTCTTTTTGCTTCGCTGGATCGGCAGGCATTAAAGCCGCCGAGCCGTTCGCGCCGCCTTCATAAAACTGGGAGACAAGCACGCCCAACGCATCGAGCTTCTTCTCGATCACGCTGTCAATCGACACGACGACGTCGGGTTCGAATGGATTTGGTTTTTGGAACCGGTCCGGATAAAAGAAGAACGCCGGGTTTTTGGACAGAGGCGGCACTTCCGGCGTGAAGAACGGCACCGTCACCATGTAAGCAGCGTCCTCGACGAGAATGCCAGTGTACCGGTGATCCGGGTGATAATCGTTCGGCCGATGGCTCATGACGATGTCGGCATTCCATTCGCGAATCAGGCGCGTGATGATTTTGCGATTCTTCAGCGTCACCATTAACTCGCCGTCGTGAATGTCGAGAACCTGTGTGGCGATCCCGAGAATCTTGGCCGCTTCCTCGACTTCCCGCTTGCGCCGCGCCGCCAGCTCGCGGCCTTTCTGCCGCCAATGACCGATGTCGCCGTTTGTGCATGAGACAAATTTCACGTGGTGACCTTTGGCGGCCCACATCGCCGCCACGCCGCCGGCTTGTAATTCGCAATCATCGGGATGAGCGCCAAAGCAAATGATCCGCAACTTGCCGTCATTCGCGGGCGCAGCTGCGGCGGCGTTCTTCACGAACGCTCCGGGCAAAAATCCGGCAGAGATCGCGCCGTTCATCAACGTCATACTGCGAATCCAATCTCGTCTTGTCATGGTATGCATCTTTCTCTTTGTGGGCCCTGGGTCGTTGGAAACTAGTACGCAGGCCATTCCCCAGAGTCAAAGAAAAATCAGCTGGAGAAGCCAGGAGATCGGAGCACGGAGCCCAAGGCCGCGATGGAGTAATTCTTTGCTTTAACAACCGCTCGCGGATGTGGGGCATCCGCGCTCCGAAACCAGAAAAAGCTGAATTCGAAAGGTTTCGGCATTGCAAAGGAGTGTGTCGTTGGCTTAAAGTGCCGATCGTTGCGGCCATGCTGAGCGTGCCCTATATGAAGAAACGGCTTGGTTTGGTGGTGAAACCTCCGCACTGTTTGCCCTGTTGAAAATCGCCTTTCTCGTCTTCTCCCCGCACGGTGACGCCCTGGTGGAGCCTGACTGGTGCGAATATCATCCTCTGGGTGGCAGCGAGACCGCTGCCGTCCGGTTGGCTTCAGCTCTCCGCAACTTGGGCCAGGATGTTACTGTCCTCACGCATCCTTCACAGTTGGTGGGCAAGACTTGGGATGTGTTTGTCAGTCTGCGGATTTGGAATGTCTTCGAGGCCGGACTGAGCCCCGGCTTTCTTAATTATCTTTGGTGCCAGGACGACTTCGATCAGCCCCAAGTGCAAGACCTCCAAGATCCAGTGCGCGCTCAAAAAGTCTACGACGCGTGCGATGGCGTGATCCTCTTGTCGCATTACCAACGAAACCAGTTCACGAAGCACCTTCATCTTCCGTTGGGAAAGGTGTTCCTCACGACAAACGGCATTCCGCGCGGGCTGTTTACGGCCTCCCCTGAAGGGCTGTCCGCTCGTGCGCCTTGGGCATTTTATGCGTCCACACCATTCCGCGGTTTGGAGCTGCTCCTCGATGTTTGGCCGATGATGGTGCAAGCCGTGCCTTCGGCGCAATTGCACGTGTTCAGCTCGATGAAAGTCTACAACTCGCCGGACACCGAATACGAAAAACTGTACACCGCGGCAAAACAACTTCCTGGAGTCAATTATCACGGATCGGTCGGTCAGGCGCGCTTGCGCGAGGTGGCGCAACGCTGCCGTGTCTTGGCATATCCATGTATCTTTCCGGAAACCAGTTGTATCGTCGCGATGGAAGCCATGGCAGCAGGTTGCGTTGTTGTCAGCACGGCGCTAGGCGCCCTGCCAGAAACGGCGTTCCAAAATCCACTGGTTCCATTGGAGAACGATTGGATTGGGATTTGGGCGGCAGCTGTTGTGAAGGCGTTGGTCGATGACCGCTCCTATGCGCCGCTCGCTCAGCAAAACTTGATTGTCTCGCGCTGTTACGACTGGCGGGTGGTGGCCACGCGATGGCTAAACCGCTTTCAAACAGATTATTGCGCGAAGCGGCAAGAACGGCGGTGAAGTGACGGCGCTCGTTCGTTCTTAAGCTGGGGCCGCGACTTCCTCGATGGATCTGTCTGGTAGCGCGGCTAATTGAGCCCTTAGCTCTCGAATTTCCTGATGCAACTTTTCGACTTCCTGCTTGTGGTCGGCGTTCATCGTCGTCGCGCTCGAGTCCATCCACCGCATCCGTTCGACGAGCATCTGCATGATGTGCAGGGCAAATTCAGGCTTGTTTTGGACCAAGAGCAGGAACCGGCTTTTGTTGATGCGCGCGAAGCGGCAGTTCGTCTTGGCAACGACCGTTGCGCTGCGAGGACCGGGGTCGATGACCGCCATCTCGCCAAAGATTTCGATAGGTTCGAAAGCTCCCACGATCCGGTTCTGGACATGAACTTCAACACAACCGTCTACTAGCACAACCGTGTAATCTCCAAGATCGCCCTCTTTGAAAATGGTCTGGCCAGGCTTAAGGCTCACGCAAGGTTCCGATTGAGGCAATAGGGTGTCTAAGCGCATAGGTTAATGATTTCTTCCGTCTGAGATACAAAGCCTTAGCAACGGGCGTTCCAGTCATATTTGAGAAACACACAACATTGGCACAAGTCCCCGGGGATAGGGCGAACCTGCCGGGTGAGCCGACAGAAGCAATTCGCGATTGCTGTTTGTCGGCTCACCAGCAGGTTCGCCCCACCTTAAACTGCTTTTCCAATGTGGTTTACGTGGAAGTTGAGGGTGAAACGGCGTCTTGGGGGAGGCGCTGCCTAGGAGCTTTGGGCGGAGGGTTGAGTTGGCGCGTGTTGCCATCTCGCCGCGACCTTTCGCCAATGCAGCTTGGCGGCCAAATCGTCAAGCAACGAATACGCAACGGGCGTCACGACCAGCGTCAAAAGCAACGAGAGGGTTTGTCCGCCAATCACGACGATAGCAACCGCGTGCCGTTCCTCCGCGCCCGGACCAGTGCCGAGCGCGAGGGGCAACATTCCAGCGACTAGCGCCAGGGTAGTCATTAAAATCGGGCGCAAGCGGTCTCGATTGGCCTGCATAATCGCCGCCAATCGTTCCATTCCAGTCGCGCGCAACGTATTCATGTGGTCGATTTGCAAAATGGCATTTTTCTTCACCACGCCAAAAAGCACCAACACACCTAAAGCCGAGTAAAGATTGATTGTGTTGTCCGTCACCCAAAGCGAAAAAAGCGCAAATGGGACCGAGAGCGGCAGCGAGAGGAGAATCGTAAACGGGTGAATCACGCTCTCGAATTGCGAGGCCAAAATAAGATACATGAAGATCACCGAGAGAATGAAAGCCCAGATAAATTCCTTGAAGGTTCGTTCCAATTCCCGCCCGCGCCCCCCGACACGCGTTGTGTAAGTCTGCGGCAAATTTAGCTCTAGCACTGTCTCGCGCAAGGCTTCCAGGCGGTCGCCCATCGCGTAGCCGGGAGCAACCGCACCGCGCAAACTGACCATCCGCTGACGATCGATGCGATCGATGCGCGACGCCGTCTGACCGGGAATGATTTGGACGAGGTTGTCCAGGCGCACGAGGCTTCCGGATTGGCGCGAGACATAAAGGCGCGAAATGGTGTCGGCGTCATTGCGGCTCCCTTCCGCGAGGCGCAGTTGCACATCGTAATCTTCATTCAGCAACGGGTCGCGGAACCGCGAAACTCTTTGGTCGCCGCCGACCATGATTCGCAATGCCGTGGCAATGTCTTCTGTATCCACGCCGAGCGCCGCCGCGCGTTCGCGGTCGATCTCGACGCGCAGTTCGGGCTTGTCCAGTTTCAGCGTCGTATCGGCGTCGATAACGCCTATTTCGGGCGCTTTCTTGCGCAAAGCCTCCGCATAGCTTGAAAGTGAGGGAAGGTCCGGACCCAAGATCGAGAAATCAATCTCATAATTGGGGCCGCCGAGATTGATTGAGGTTTGTCCGCTGCGCATGGAAACGCGAACATCGGCGAATTTCTTCAAACGCCGTCGGATTTCTTGCTGCACATCACGCTGTGTGTAATTCCCCTGAAAAGCCTGCAGCGGATTCAAGCTGAAAAGCCGGCCCCACGAAAACAACCGCTCCTTATGCGGCGCCAGGCGGACATAGATGCGGCCATGATTGACGCCGCCCATCGATCTTTGGCCGCCCGCCGACGCGAGAATCATGCGGATCGCGGGAATAGTCTGCAGCTCTGCCTCGATGTGTTTGATTGCTTCGTTCATCGCCGGAAGGCTGGTTCCTTCGCGGCCCGTGATACTGACTTCGAATTCGCCTTCGTCGGTATTGCCCGGAGTGAATTCCTGGCGAACCATTTTGAACAACGGTATCGATGACAACATGACCAGCATGGCGAAACTCGCCACAGCGAGGCGATGCCGCATCGAGAAACCCAGGGCCTTCGTGTAGGCTCGGTCAACCCAAGCGTAAAAGCCGCGCCGTGACCTTGCCACTGGATGGCCACCTGCCGACGCAAGCTTCTGCACGCTGAAAAGGCGCGCGCTCATCATCGGAGTCAGCGAGAACGAGACCAGCAAACTGACCAGCACAGCTACGGCGGCCGTCAATCCGAATTGGAAAAGGAATCGCCCCGCAATGCTCGACATGAACGACACGGGGACAAAGATCACGACCAGGCTCAGCGTCGTGGCCATCACCGCAAGTCCAATTTCCGCGGTGGCTGCCCGTGCCGCCTCGAATGGTTCCATCTTCTTCTCCTCGACGAACCGGAAAATGTTTTCCAGCACGACGATGGCGTCGTCGATCACAATGCCGACCATCAGCACCAGCGCGAGCATGGTCACGCTGTTCAGAGTGAAATCGAGCGCCCACATCATGCCAAACGTTGAGATAACGGAGGTTGGGATCGCGATGGCCGCAATCAACGTCGAACGCCAGCTCCGCATGAACATAAACACAACGAGGCTGGCGAGAATGCTGCCCAAGATTAAGTGGCGGTTGATCTCGTGCAGCGCTTCATAAATGTAACGCGATTGGTCATTGATCACCTCCAGTTTAACGTCCGGAGGCAATTGCCCCGCGACTTCGACCATCTTGGCCTTGATCGCTTCAATGACTTCGACCGTGTTGGCGCCCGATTGGCGGCGAATTTCCAGGGTCAGCGTCGGAATGCCATTCAATCGTGAAATCGAGCGCGGTTCTTTGACGCCATCTTCAGCCCAACCGATGTCTTTAATCCGGATTGGCGCCCCACGAATCGTCGCCACGACCAAATCGTTGAATGCTTTTGGGTCAGTGATTCGGCCGACGGTGCGTAACGCGTGCTCGCGCAGGGGGCCGGTGACGTTGCCTCCGGGGACGTTCGCATTTTGGCGAACGATCGCTTCGCGAACGTCGGTGATAGGAATCTGGTAAGCTTCGAGCCGATCGGCATCGACCCAGACATTGATCGCCCGCTCAGCTCCGCCTTGAAGCTCGATTTCGCCCACACCCGCGGAACGTTCGAGCTGCGTCTTGACGATCTTGTCGGCCATCTCGGTCAATTCGCGCATCGAACGGTTCCCTGAAACCGCGATCGTCATGACGGGCGAGCTTTCCGTATCGGATTTGGAAATCGAGGGCGGGTCGGCTTCGCGAGGCAAGTCGCGGACCACATTTGACACTCGGTCGCGAATGTCCTGAGCCGCGACGTCGATGTCCCGATTCAACTCAAATGTCGCAATAATGAACGAGCTGCCGACTCCGGAGATGGAGCGCAATTCACTGATGCCTTCGACCGTGTTGACGACCTCCTCGATCCGATGCGAGATGAGCGTTTCGACCTCGGCTGGCGAAGCTCCGGGCAACCGCGTCGAGATGCGCACCGTCGGAAGATCCACCGGCGGGTAACGATCCACACCAAGCTGTGAGTGCCCCGTCGCGCCGACCACGACGAGGGCGAGAATCAGCATCGACGCGAAGACCGGACGTTTAATGCAAATTTCAGCTAATTTCTGCATGCGTCCGATTTTCCGGCCCCTCTGCAGACTGAAAGTCTGCAATACGGCAGAGTGAAACTCTGCGCTGCGGCCGCGGTGCGTTGCAGGTTAGTCATTCTCCACCGCCACCGTTTCTCCGGCGATGAGATTGCCAGGTTCCAAGACGATTAGATCGCCCGGTTTCAAGCCTGTGACAAGCTCGATCAGTTGTCCTCGACGCTCTCCGGTGATGATCTGTTTCTCGACCGCCTTGCCGCTTTGCACGGCGTACACTTTCTCGACCCCGGCAAATGTCGCCACCGCCGAGGCTGGAATGACAATGCCTGGACTCTTGTCATCGACAATGATTTGGCCGCGCGCAAATGATCCGGGCCGTAGCGAGCCTGGATTCGGCACATCAGCTTCGACGCGCAACATACGGGTCTCTTCGTCGATAGTTGGGCTGAGTCTCGTAATCTCGCCGTGATAGACATTGGTGGCGCCCTCGAGGGTCAACCGCACTTTCTGTCCGATCCGAACTTGCGGCGCATCGCGTTCTCTCACTTCGAGGCGCAACCGCAGCGGATCCATGCGGACTAGTGTCACCAGGGGGGCGCTGGCTACCAGATACTCTCCTGCATTGGCTCGTCGTTCTTGAACCACGCCATCGAACGGAGCGTGGATGGCCGAGTCGATCAGTTGCTGTTGGGCGATCTCCAACTCAGCGCGGCGCTGGGCGACGAGCGCTTGCCGGTTCCGAATTTCCTCCGCGGCATCCTGATGGCGGCTCAACGCGACTTCATAAGCGGCAGCGGCCGTGTCGAGGTCGGATTTGGAAACAATTCCTTCCGCCGAAAGCCGGTTGACGCGATCGCGATTGGCACGGGCTTCTTCAAGAACAGCCTTTGTTTGGCGGAACGTTCCAGTCTGTTCGGCATCAATCGTGTCATTGGTCCCCGCCAGCGGCAGGCCGAGACGCACCCGCGCCTGGGCGAGGAGGGCCTCGGTTTGCTGCACCCGCAACTGGTAATCGCGCGGTTCGATCTGGGCAATGAGATCGCCCTTGCGAACGACTGAGCCGAGATCCACGGGAATCTTTTGGAGGCGCCCCGCAACCTTGGTGCTCAGGGCAGCTTGATCGCAGGCCGCAAGAGAGCCAATGGCATAAACAAGCCGCTCCTGGGGCGAAGCCTTGACCTCGACGACTCTGACTCGCTTCGCCGGCCCGCGCTCGCCCGTCGATTTCGGCTGAGGCGAAGAATAACTGCGATCGCAGCCGGCGAACCCGACAAGGCTGGCCGCCGCAAGACAAAACATTAGCAGGCTCTGAATGTTCCTACACACAGTAACGCGATGGAAGCAGCTTAGGTAAGCCTGCGGCTGGCTGCAAATTTTTTTCCGCAAACCTGTTTCGCTACGAGCAAATGCTGCCGCCTGAAGGCGCCTGAAGGCGGGAATACATACCCGCGGTGGCGCGCAAAACCGGGGACGTTGAGCGTGCCAAAACTTGAAAAAACGCTCAATCTCTGAGCGGCAGCGCTGCGAATGCGCTCCGGATGGAGATCTGGAAAACGAAATCTCAGCAGCAATCCTTGCAAAAGCAGTTGGCCCAGCTCGAAACGGCCCGGACAAATGTTCAAAGCAGGCTTAGAGAACTGTCTGGGAAATCCGCTGATTATCTGACGTTGAAAGGACGCCTTCAGGAAACGGAGATCAAGCGCGGCCTTTATGCCAGCAAGCAAAGCGAAGCCCAGTTACTCCAAGAGAATGCCCTCGGCTATTACCGCGTTTACGGCCCGGCCACGACCGCTCATGTCAGCGCGCGTAATCGTTTGCTCGCCGTTGGATTCTTGACGACCGCCAGTGCATTGGTCGGTTTGCTGGCGAGTATCGGTCTCATCCTGCTCGTTGAAGTTATCGATCCGCGGATCAAAACGGCCGCCGACGTCCAGCGCGTGACCAAACTGCCAGTCCTCGCGACGCTGGGCGATTTGCGCCGCATGACTCCAGCCGAACAAGCGAATTGGGCTTTTCGCACGCCAGGGGACCGGATGCGTTTCGTGAGGGAGAAGACGCAGCACGAAATCGTAAAATGCCTGAGCATCGCCGAGCGCTTCGTCGAATTCTTCACGCAGCGGATAGGTTTCCGCCACATCATCTGGGTAACTGTGGATGCGATCCCAATGAAGGCGTTGAACTGCGGCTCAAATCACGAAGCATGGAGAGTGAGCTTTCGAACGCCGTGTGTTTTCGCGGGAGTCACGCCGCAATGGTCAAGCTTCCGACCAAATTTCGGACTCGCTCGACCTCTTTGCCGAGTCCTCACCAGTATGTCGGCGGACAGCCATAATTTCTCCTAGACAGCGTTGAGCCCGCTGATCGCGTCGGATGGGGCGTTCTTGGCTCGTAGGCACAATGACCAGCAAATCCGCGTCGCTTTCGTTGGTGGCTGTGCCTCGAGCCTGTGACCAAAAAGGTAAATCGACTCCGGCTGAAACTCCTTAACCACCCGTGTCACGGCTTCATCCAACAAACCCGAAACAGGTTGACTCGTCGGCAGAGGTTAAATGGAGGAATCAAGATTGCCCAGTATTCCGTATCAAGACGATTGTCACTCTCAGTTTTGCAGGTCCGCTGAAGAACTTAGACAATCTCCAGCTCTTCGCTTTCGAGGAAGCCTTCCAATTGGCGAATGCGGGTTGGGTGCCGCATTTTGCGGAGCGCTTTGGCTTCGATCTGGCGTATGCGCTCGCGGGTGACTTTGAATTGTTTGCCCACTTCTTCTAGCGTGCGCGAATAGCCATCGCCCAAGCCGAAACGCAGTTCCAAAACTTTTCGTTCCCGTTCTGTCAAGCTCGTCAGCACGTCGCCCAATTTGTCTTTCAACAAACTGTAGCTCGTCATGTCGGATGGGTTTTCGGCCGACTTGTCTTCGATGAAATCGCCGAAGTTCGTATCTTCGCTGTCACCCACGGGGGATTGAAGCGAGATCGGTTGCTGCGCCATTTTCAAAACGGCGCGGACGCGCTCGACCGGGATTTGCATTTCGTCGGCAATTTCTTCCGGAGTCGCTTCACGGCCGAAATCCTGCACCAATTGTTTTTGGACGCGCATCAACTTGTTGATCGTTTCGATCATGTGCACCGGAATCCGAATGGTGCGGGCTTGGTCGGCGATCGAACGCGTAATGGCCTGCCGGATCCACCAAGTGGCATAGGTGGAGAATTTATAGCCGCGGCGGTACTCGAACTTTTCTACCGCCTTCATCAGGCCCATGTTTCCTTCCTGGATGAGATCGAGAAACGAAAGGCCGCGGTTCGTGTACTTTTTGGCGATGGAAATGACGAGCCGAAGATTGGCTTCCACCATTTCTGTTTTGGCCTGGAGCGCTTTTTTGGTGAAGTGCTGCAATTGTTTGTAGGCGGCCAGATACTCAGCGTGCGTCATGCGCACGAACTCTTCGAGCGCCTTGATCTTGCGGTCCTCCGAATGGATGACCGCCTGCTGCTGGCTGCTCTTCCGCTGCGCCTCAAAGTCTTGGATCGTGCGGAGGCTCAGCTGGATTTTGTCGTGGATATTGTCCGCGACCAGAGCCATCTCCTCGATGACTTTCTGCTTGTAATAGAATTTGGTGAACGTTCGTTGCAGTTTGTCGTCTGACTTTCGGAAGTCTGTAAAAAGCTTGTCCCATTTGCCCTTGTTGGGAGCGTTTTGCCATTTAGCGTAGCGGTCATCGACTACTTGATCCAAAGTGCGCACGTCCCGCACGAGTTTGCGCAACGCTTTGAGATGATTTTCGCGCCCTTCGATTTTCTTGTCGAGAATCACGCGATCGAACCGCTCTTTGGGTGGTTCGGAGATCAGCTTTTCGGCCAGGGCGATATGCTCTTTGCCGGCGAAGCCGAAACTATAGATAATTGTTTTGACCTCGTTTTCCGCGTCTTCGATCCGCTTGGAAATCTCGACTTCCTGTTCGCGCGTGAGCAAGGGCACTTGGCCCATTTGCTTGAGATACATGCGAACGGGATCATCGAGAATATCGAGCCGCGATTTGTCTTCCTCCTCCTCGGGTTCCGGCTGCTTGACGCGGTCCACCTCAGCCTGGTCCACAATCTCGATTTCAAGATTGCGCAGCTTGATGTAAATCTCGTCGAGGTCTTCGGGGGTAACAACGCTATCTGGCAGAGCGTCATTGATGTCGCCGTAAGTGAGGTATCCTTGCTCGTGCGCCAGCCTAATCAGTTCCTTGATCTTTTCGGTGAGGTCGATGCCGGACTGGCTCTTGATCGTTTCACACGCTGCGTTTGGAGAAGCATGGTGATCTCTAGCGCGAACTGGCAGGTCCGTGACCTGTCCATTGGTGCTCGCTTTCGAGCGAAGTTCTTCAGTTAAGGTGGATTTAGACACGATGAGGAAAAGGGATTCTTTGCGTGACGTTCGTTGAGTTCGCTGGCGCGCTGGCTTTCCATCCGAACGCACGGGTTTGTGGGCGTTAGTGCTGAACACTAATTTCTTCGCCTTCGATTTCGCCATAAATTTGGGTTGGCATTCTATTTCGCGAGTCGACGAAACAGCCGTGGAATATTGTGGGTGTGAAATGCGTAGTCAAGCCGGGAAAGAAATCGTCCGCGTCACACAGGAAAAACACGCGCTCTATAACAAAGTCTCAGATTGGGCACGGCAAATTTCAGAGCGCGAAGACTGAAAAATGCTGGTCGATTCGGACCGCGAATCAGGCGGATATTACGAACCGGCTGAACTATTGCAACGGTGATTTGTGCTCCAGCCAATAGCGCATTCGCGCCGGAGTCGAAACTCGGAACACGGCTGAGATGAAAGCGCGCGTTTAATGGTCCCGACTTTGTGAATTTTTTCACAAATTCACTTGCCTCGCGGCTTGGGCCGTGATTAGTTTGCAGTGCTAAGCGCGTTGAGAACCCAAGCTTGCTCATGCAAATGAATACAGAGATTGGCTACAACTCCAAGGTCGAAGGTGATGTGATCGTGACGCGCGCTGATGCGGTCCTTAACTGGTTTCGAAAGAATTCCCTCTGGCCGATGCCGATGGGTTTGGCCTGTTGCGCCATCGAGTTGATGGCGGTGGGGGCCAGCCGATTTGATATTTCGCGGTTCGGCTCGGAGGTGATGCGCTTTTCTCCGCGCCAATCCGATCTCATGATCGTCGCGGGCACAGTGACCTACAAAATGGCGCTGGCCGTCCGCCGGATTTACCAACAGATGCCGGAGCCTAAATGGGTCATCGCTATGGGGGCCTGCGCTTCGACCGGCGGGATGTACCGGAGTTATGCGGTATTGCAGGGCGTCGACCGGATTATTCCGGTCGATGTTTATGTGGCCGGTTGTCCCCCTCGGCCCGAAGCGTTGCTCGATGCAATCATTAAATTGCAGGGCAAAGTGGCCAAAGAACCTGTCTTGGCGACTCAGATGCACGCGGCTTGACCGCAAGTATGCAATTACAATTGCCGCTTACTTTTTTCGTGAATCGCGTGTTAGGTCAGGTGTGTCGCCTGTTCAGCTTTTGTGTATATCAACAGCGGGACAGGCCAACTGCTTGTCCTACGTTCCACTGATCTCATTGACCGATGTCCGCTCTCGAATACGCAAAGAAACTCCAAGCGCAATTCCCGAGCGTCATAGGCGGGCCCGATGAATTTCGCGGCGAATGGACGCTGCAGATTTCAGATGCGGAACGCATCGCCGAGATTTGCGCTTTCGCCAAGAAGGACCTCGGATTCGATTATCTCGTTGATATCAGCAGTATTGATAACTACGGCGATGACCCGCGTTTTGAGGTGGTGTATGAACTTTATGGCTATGGACATCATTGTCACCTTCGTCTGAAGATACAAGTGAGCGAAGAAAAGTCCGAGCTGCCAACGGTCAGCACAATTTGGCGCACGGCCGATTGGCACGAGCGGGAAATCTATGACATGATGGGGCTTCGGTTTCGCGGGCATCCGGACCTTCGCCGCATTTTGATGTGGGAAGGTTATCCGTACTTCCCGTTGCGAAAGGATTTCCCCTTGGCTGGCAAACCAACCGACTTGCCGGAAGTTGCGTTCACGAAGCCAGCGCCGCTTGAAGGCGGACCATTCGTAACCATCGCGGGTGGCAAAGACACCGTTGCCAGAGAACCGCGGGTCCGCATACCCGAGACCGACGCGATCGAGACGAACGCTCGCTTGGAACGCCGCCAAGATATTGAAGAAGCGCCCGGCCACGCACATGGGCCCGGGCCAATCGACGCCCCGAAAAAATAGAAGCAGCGATGGCAACGGTTCAAGACATCGAATTCAAAGACCCCGCCGGCCGGCCGGCTGAATTCCAGGCTGCCTCGGATCAAAACGAGTTAGCGGATATTCATGGCGAGAAATTGGTCCTGAATATGGGGCCATCGCATCCGGCGACGCACGGGGTTCTGCGCATTATTTTGGAACTGGACGGGGAGATTATCACGAAAGCGACTCCAGATGTCGGCTACCTTCATCGTGGAGACGAGAAAATCGCCGAGAACATGACTTACACCCAGTTCATTCCTTACACGGATCGACTGGATTATCTCGCGCCCTTGGCCAACAACGTGGCGTACGCGCTGGCGGTGGAAAAATTGATGGGCATTGACAAGCAGCTTCCGCCGCGCTGCCAGTACATTCGCGTGATCTGTTGCGAGTTGGCGCGCATCTCGGCGCACCTTCTCGGTCTTGGCGCTTTTGCGATGGATGTCGGCGCCATCACAGTTTTTCTCCACACGTTCACGGAGCGGGAGAAGATTTACAATTTGATCGAATCTCTGACCGGCGCGCGTTTTACCACGACTTACACGCGCATTGGCGGCTTGTCCCGCGATTTGCCGCCCGGCTGGGTTGAGCAATGCCGGCAGTTCCTGAAAGAGGTCGTGATCAATTTCGACGAGTCGGAAACGCTATTGACCCGCAATCGCATTTTTGTCGATCGAACCAAAGACGTTGGCGTCATTCCGAGGGACGCGGCGATTGACTATGGGTTGACGGGCCCAAACCTGCGGGGCAGCGGCATTGAATATGACTTGCGCAAAGCGCATCCCTATCTGGTTTACGATCAGTTGAAGTTCGATGTCCCCGCCGGCTCGGTTGGAGATTGCTACGACCGCTATTTGGTCCGGATGGAAGAGATGCGGCAAAGCGTGCGCATCTTGCATCAGTGTTTGGATCAAATACCGGGCGGGCCTGTCAATATACCCGATGGCAAGACGGTTTTGCCGCCCAAGGACAAAGTGCTGACGAGCATGGAAGAATTGATTCATCAATTCATTCTCGTCACGCAAGGAGTGAATGCGCCGCCAGGGGAGATTTATTTCGGCGCCGAAAATCCCAAGGGCGAGCTCGGTTTCTACATTAATAGCAAAGGCGGCGGCGCCCCGCATCGGTTGAAGATCCGCGCGCCGTCGTTCGTGAACCTGAGCATTCTGTCCTACATGATGCCAGGACATATGATGAGCGACACGGTGGCGATCCTCGGTTCGCTTGATTTCGTGATGGGAGAATGCGACCGATGAGCGCTCCCTTGCCAGCCAATGCTCGTGGCCTTGCGGTCTCACCCGTTTCATTTCAGGTGCCGCCGCCGGTCGAAGCGGAAGTGGATGAATTGATCAGCCATTATCCGCAAAAGCGGAGCGCGTCGTTAATGGTGCTCCATGAGTTGCAGGAACATTTTGGTTGCATTTCGAAAGAGGCTATTGAATGGACGGCCGCCAAACTCGGATTGCAGGCGATTAACGTTTACGAAGTGGTCACGTTCTATCCGATGTTTCGCCAGGATCCGGTCGGGAAGCATCAATTGAAGGTCTGCCGCACGTTGAGCTGCGCTTTGGGCGGCGCCTATCAATTGCGCGACTACCTCTGTCAGAAGCTTGGCCTTGATCCCCACGCGCACGGCATCCAGACGACGAAGGACAAAAAGTTCTCGGTCGAGTTCGTCGAATGCCTGGCCAGTTGCGGGACTGCGCCGGTCATGATGTGCAACGGAGATTTTTATGAAGGTGTCTCGTTGGAGAAGGCGGACGAGATCGTGGCGAAGTGCCCATAGACGATGGTGAAAAGACTAGAGAAAGGACTGAAGCATGCTCAAAGACTGGCCAAGGGTGTATCGAAAAATCAAGCGGATGCGGGGAATGGACGAACACGAAAAGATTCTGTTCGCTCGCAGTCTCGCCGCGACACCCGACGAGCGCTGGCAGATGAACGTGGCGTTTCTGCGCTCGCACGGCTTATGGGGGCGTTCAGCGCTGAAAAAATTCGCTTCCAGATAATTGGCATGTCGGCCGCGCTGCTGCAAGGCGTTCCAATGACGACTTTCGATGTGGACTTATGGCTCGATTTGCCCTCGAGGCAATATATGCGTGCCATCAATCTCGCTCGGTCACTTGGAGCGGCGATGGTGCGCAGCACCGTGGTCGAATTGCCGGACCGGACACTCGTCAATTTTATCTATGAGGTCACCGGTCTTAAGACGTTCGCCGCTGAATTCAAGAAAGCCCGGATGCTCTTGTTCCATGGAATCCGTGTTCCAGTCATGCCGCTGGCGCTGATCCAGCGGAATAAGGAAGCTATGCGACGGCCGAAGGATATAGTTCATCTGCAGGCAATCAAAGAAATGCTCCGCGTTAGGCGGCAAAGCAGAACAAGCAAATGAAGAGAAAGAGCTGGCTGCCCGACATGGATTTGAACCATGACAAACAGATCCAGAGTCTGCTGTGCTACCGTTACACCATCGGGCAGGCCGGAAGCAGTGGAAACGTAAAGTGTTTGGCTGGGTAGTCAAGCCCTAGCCAGAACGATATGCCGCAAGAATACAGGCTCATTTTGAAACACGCTGATGCGCCGGGTTATACCCGCGACATCGAGTGTTATTTGCGGCAGGGCGGCTATGAGGACCTCAAAAAAGCGCTGGCGCTCCAGCCCAAAGTATGGCCCGACGGCAAAACGATGGGCGGGCCGGAACAGATTCGCGACGAAGTTTTGAAATCGGGATTGCGCGGGCGCGGTGGCGCAGGTTTTTCCTGCGGCCTGAAGTGGTCGTTTGTGGACCGCAAGAGCGGCAAACCCATTTACCTGATTTGCAACGCCGACGAATCGGAGCCAGGCACCTTCAAGGACAAACAGATCATATACAAAGACCCCCACCAATTGTTGGAGGGAATGATCATCTCCTGCTACGCGAACGACGTGCATCTCGCTTACATTTACATTCGAGGCGAGTTCGTCGAAGGGGCCCGGATATTGAAGCAGGCATTGGCGGAGGCGCGAGCGAGGAATTTTCTCGGCAAAAATATTTTAGGCGGCGGCTATGACCTCGAAATGTACATTCACCGTGGCGCGGGGGCTTACATTTGCGGCGAAGAAACCGGCCTGATCGAATCGCTCGAAGGTAAACGCGCTTACCCTCGGATCAAACCGCCCTATTTTCCAGCCGTGCTCGGACTGTATATGTGTCCGACAATTGTCAATAACGTTGAGACGCTCTGCGCGGTGAAACATATCGTCGCGATGGGTGGCGCCGAATTTGCCAAACTGGGGACACCGAACAATACCGGCACTCGCATCGTTAGCATCAGCGGCCATGTCAAACGGCCCGGGTACTACGAAGTGGAGGTTGGCAAGGCGACGCTCGGTGAGTTGATCAACGATCCGATTTTTGGAGGTGGCTTGCGCGATGGCCGGCAATTGAAGGCGATTATTCCCGGCGGTTCCTCGGCGAAGGTTTTTAAGGCCGGCGAGAAATTCAAGTTGAAGCGCAAAGGCCCGGACGGCCAGATGGCGACGGTCGAAGTGGATTTGCTCGATTTGCCGTACGACTTTGATTCGCTTCAGCAAGCGGGCAGCATGTCTGGCTCGGGCGCCATCATTGTCATGGATGATACGACGGACATTGTCGAAGCGTTGGCGAACGTCGCGGAGTTTTACGCGCATGAAAGCTGTGGCCAATGCACGCCCTGCCGCGAAGGATCGCTTTGGATGAGCAAAGCGTTGCATCGACTGACGCATGGTCATGGCCGGAAACAAGACGCGGATTATCTGCTGCGGATCGCTCAGAACATTCAAGGCCGGACGATTTGCGCTTTTGGCGAGGCGTGCTCCTGGCCGGTCCTGAGCTTTGTGAACAAGTTCAAAGATGAATTTGAAGCGCGAGGCGCGGCGGACGAGGCGCGGAATATGGTCAAAGGCGCCGGACCGATGAAAGACCTGAAAATCGCGGCCAGTCTCGATCATTGAAAGGCGCCAAAGCTTTATGAATATTTCGGCTTGGTCATATTCTTTTATGCTGACGAACATTTGCCGATTCATGTGCATGGCGCGTATCAAGATCGTGAAAGTAAAGCTGAAATCCTAATGAAGAACGGCGAAGCATGGCGAATCGCGTTCAGCAGCGTCGCAGGCAGACGGCCACTGAAGGGCAAAAAGCTCGACGAGTTTACGTTGCTCGTCGAACTCAAAGCGAGCGACATCGTGCGCCGGTGGACCGGCTTTTTCGTGTTGCGTCGCCACGTCAAACCGGAAGTCATCTTTCCGATAGCTGAGTTGTATCGCGGAAAAGTTTAATGAAGCCCAACAGATTAGAATGAGCGCTCTCGAGTCCAAACCTGCGCCACCGCCGATCGAGAAGATCAGGATTAAGGTGGACGGCCGGGACATCGAAGTGCCGAGAATGACGCCGGATTGGCAGGGCAAGCTCCAGCCCACAACCATGCTGCAAGCGTGTGCGCTGGCCGGCATCGATGTGCCTCACTATTGTTACCATCCGAAGCTGCCTATCGCCGGCAACTGCCGCATGTGCCTCGTCGAGTTCGGCACGCCCGTGATCGGCCCGGACAAAAAACCGGTCCTGAACGAAGACGGCACACCGAAGATGATGCGCTCGGTTCTTCCGTACGAGCCAGCAGCCGCGCGCGGCGCGATTGCTTGCGCAACGCCTATCTCCCCGGGCATGGAGATTTATGCGAGTTCAGCTGCGACCAAGCAAATGCGCGAAGCCGTGCTCGAATCGCTCCTGATCAATCATCCGCTCGATTGCCCGATCTGCGATCAAGCAGGCGAATGCAAACTTCAGGAGTACTCGGTCGATCACGGCCAGGCGACGAGCCGCTTTGCTGAGGAAAAAGTTCACAAACCCAAGCAGGTCGACCTCGGCCCACGCATCGTCTTGGATGATGAACGCTGCATTCTTTGCTCGCGCTGCGTGCGCTTCACGAAGGACATTGTCGGCGACGACGCGCTTGGTTTCGTGAATCGCGGCAGTTACAACACATTGACCCATTTTCCGGGGAAGCCGTTCGACAACAATTACACGCTCAACACCGTTGATATCTGTCCGGTCGGCGCGCTCACTTCGAAGGATTTTCGGTTCAAGATGCGGGTCTGGTTTCTGAAAGAGACCAAAAGCATCTGCACGAGTTGCGGAACCGGCTGCAACATCGTCATCGGCTCGCGGCAAGAGAAAATCTATCGCTGCGAACCGCGCCAGAATGATGCCGTGAACTCGTGCTGGATGTGTGATTATGGGCGATTGAATTACAAATGGATTGGACGCGACGACCGGCTCACGCAAGTCAAGCGGCAGAATCCGAGCATTCATGGTCCCGGTGGAGAACCGGCGAGTTCGGTGAGCAACTGGCCGGCCGCGGTCCGGGAGATTTCAACCAAATTGCGCGCTTCGCCGGCGTCGTCGGCAGCAATTGTTGCTTCGGCTCGCCAAACCAACGAAGAGCTTTATCTGCTCAACAAGCTGGCGCAACAGCTCAGCGCGATTACGGATGCCGTTCCCCGGTCTGGTCAATCCGATCATCTGCTGTTGAGCGCGGACCGCAATCCCAACAGCACAGGGGCGAGGTTGGCCGGCATCTGCGGAGACCAGATGGGTTCGAAGTTGCCGAAAATCGCCGAAGGGATCCGCAAAGGTGTCATCAAAACTTTGATCGTTTTCGGTGAGGACGTAACTAAGCACGGGATCGGCGCTGATCTTCTCGGACGGCTCGATCTTTTGATCGTCAGTGACATTTTGCCGAACGCCACCACAAAACTGGCGCATTATGTGTTGCCGGCGTGCGCTCACGCGGAGAAGCGCGGCACCTTCACGAATATCAAAGGGCGCGTGCAGAAATTCCTGAAAGCTGTCGAACCCCGCGGTGATGCGCGGCCTGAATGGGAGTTTCTTCATGAATTGGTTTTCGCGGTCACCGGCCGAAACGGCTTTGTCAGCATTGAAGGTTTGTTCAATCAAATGGCTGAAGAAATCCCGGCGTTTGCCGGAATTACGTGGGCGTCACTTGGGGATAGTGGTGTAACGATCCCGATCTAACCATGAATATTGAGTTGCAAAGCTGCTATCGATGAAACTAAACGCGCCCCTCTCCCTAGCCCTCGCCCCATCCGATGGGGCGAGGGAAAAGAATTCGTTGTGCGAACGCATTCACCAAATATCCATTCCCTCGCTCCATCGGATGGGGAGAGACTTCTCCGAAACGCAGTTTCGCGCATTGCGCCGCATGAACGTGGCAGGACAGGGCGTCCCGCCTGTCCTGCTATGGGTGTACGCAGATCCTGGACAGGCGGGACGCCCTGTCCTGCCAGGAGGTTCATGGGGAGGGCTAGGGAGAGGAGCACTGCTGCCTGGAAGCCTTTCAGTCGGCAGCGCGTTCGAAATTTCGGGCACGCTCGGATCAGCTGAACGTTCCGCAGAATCCAATTCTGCGATGCGGCAGAGTGAAACTCTGCGCTGCGTCGAAGGGGTTGCGGCTTAACTGCACACACCTATGGCCTGGCTCGACAACCTGTCAGCGACTCAGCAATTCGTGCTTTTCAGCGCGATCAAGATCGCTTGTGTCATCGGTGTGTTGATGCCGTTGTTCGCTTACACGGTCATGGCCGAACGCCGCATTTCAGCCTGGATTCAAGACCGGATCGGCCCAAACCGCGTCGGTCCATTCGGGTTGTTGCAGCCGATGGCGGACGGGTTGAAAGCACTGTTGAAGGAAGATTTTTGTCCGGGCCACGCGCGGAAGATTTATTTCTGGCTGGCGCCGGCCATTACGGTGATTCCCGCGCTGTTGACCATCGCGGTCATTCCGTTCGGCTCGAAGTTGGGCAATCAATCGATGGTAATAGCGGATTTGAACGTCGGCATTCTTTACACGTTCGGGATTGTCTCGCTGGGAGTGTACGGAATTGTCTTGGCCGGCTATGCGGCGAATTCGAAGTACCCATTTCTGGGCGGGATCCGTTCGAGCGCACAGATGATTTCGTACGAAATTGCGATGGGAATGTCGGTCATCCCGGTTTTCATGTTGGTGGGAAGCTTGAATCTGAGCGCGGTCATTGGTTATCAGACCGGCGGATTGTTCAGCTGGCTGGTCTTCAAGCAACCGCTGGCTTTTTTCATTTTTATGGTTTCAGCGTTTGCAGAAACGAATCGATTCCCTTTCGACCTGCCCGAATCCGAACAGGAATTAGTCGGTGGCTACAATACGGAGTACAGCTCGATGAAGTTCGCGATGTTTTTCATGGGGGAATACTTCAACATGATCGCGTCATCAGCCATGATGGTGACGTTGTTTCTGGGCGGGTGGACGTTGCCGTTTTTCGGATTGGACCAGCCGGCCACAACGGTTGGGATGGGCTTGCTGCACATTGGTATTTTTTTTGGCAAAGTCATTGCGCTCCTCGGTCTGACGATTTGGGTCCGATGGATGTGGCCGCGCTTTCGATATGATCAATTGATGGATTTAGGCTGGCGGCGGTTTCTGCCGTTGGCGCTGGTGAATATTGTGATCACGGCGGTCATTTTGTGGATGAGAAGTTAAATGATTGTTAAACGCAAAGAATTGAGTTTTTGGGAACGGCTTTACCTGCCCGCCGTTATCGGCGGTTTCAAGGTCACCTTGCGGCACTTCTTCAAGAAGAAGGTGACGATGCAGTATCCCGAAGAAAAATGGGTTGTCCCCGACGGTTATCGTGGCGCTCCTTACCTTGTCAAAGACCAGGAGGGCCGCACGAAATGTGTCTCGTGCCAACTGTGCGAGTTTGTCTGCCCGCCCAAAGCGATCACGATCACGCCGCCTGGGCCAGCGGGCGCGCCGGAAGCGGGTAACGTCGAGAAGGCGCCCAAGGAATTTGAGATTAATATGCTGCGCTGCATTTTCTGTGGCTATTGCCAGGAAGTTTGTCCGGAGGAAGCAATCTTTCTCATGAAGGATTATTCGCTGACTGGAAGCACGAGAGAAGAAATGATCTATAAGAAAGAGAAATTGCTCGCGCTCGGCGGCGTCCACAACGACCGGATTCAGAAGTGGAAGAACAAATAACGGATTGAGATGCCTATGCGAACAAAGGCCATCGGATTAGCGTGCGCGTTGGCGGCTTTGGTCACGTGCATTGCGGCTGTGAAATCGCGGCCGCCCAATATCACGCCTTTCGAGCGGGAGCAGGTCCGCGGTCAAGTGCGAGTCGTCCTGCTCAAGGTGGAACGTGCAACCGTTTTTACCTCTGACGGCGTTCGCGAAGGACGCGAAGGCAAAGTTTATCCCGTGCCGATGTTTGGCGTTACTTACCTTGTTGAAGCGTTGGGCGATGAACCTATCAAGTCGTGGTTTTCGAATCACTCTTACGACGATTACATGGTTGGAAACCAACGGCTCGATGATGGCGCTTGCTTGCCAGAAAATGTCGTTCCAGGAGGCAGCGGGTTTACACTGGGTCTTTCTCACCTGGATGGACCGATTGCCTTGCCGGCGTTCAAGGAGAGGAAAAGGGCCTACATTGGCCAGCAATTTATCCGTGCGGCACAGATCCCGCACGGAAAGCTCCGGCTCAAAATTGTGGCCGGTATTAACGATCATCCCGAGGCATTTTGGTTTCATGATGTCCCTCTGGAATAAATGCCAAGTATGCGATTAGAGCGGCAGTTTTCGACGGACAGCGGACATTCCTGTCCGCAGAAATGTCCATTTGTTCAGCTAGGCTGCCCTATTCTCTTGCCTTTCGGGATTTCGAAGCTGGCTGCGGACAAGAATGTCCGCGCTCCGCTGCAATGACCATGCAGGACTTAATGTTCTATTTCTTCGCGGCGTTGACTCTGCTTTTCGGCGTGCTGGTTGTCGTGAATCCATTCAGCCGCAATCCGATCACAAGCGCGATGTTTCTCGTTTTAACGATTGCATCGATGGCGGGACTCTTCGTGCTTCTGCACGCGTTCTTCCTTGCGGCTGTTCAGGTCCTCGTCTATGCCGGCGCAGTCATCGTCCTTTTTCTCTTCGTTATCATGCTGCTGGACGTAAAGGAAGAGGAACGCCGCAAATTGAAGCTGGCCGGACTGATCACTGGGGTCGCCGCAGTCGCTGCAGTGCTCGGTATTTTCCTGAAGGTTTTCTCGTTGGGCAGAACCGGTCTCGCCGCGAATGCGGCGGCGGCCCCGCTCGAAGGAGGCACGGCTCCCTTGGGCAAACTGCTTTTCACCGAGTATCTGTTGCCGTTCGAGATTCTCTCGGTGCTGCTGTTGGTGGCGATGGTTGGCGTGATTTTGCTGAGCAAAAAGGATCTGAGATGATGGTTACATGGTTAGATCGTTAAATTGGTTAAATGGTTGGAATCTTTAAAATATTGGACAGGCACCGGCCAGAACACCTATCTGGCCCATGTAACCGATTTAACTTTTTAACCATTTAAACATTTAACCCTTTCAACAGCCATGCAAGTTGGCCTGCAACATTACTTAGTCGTGAGCGCGCTGCTCTTCTGCTTGGGGCTGCTGGGCGTGATCGCGCGGCGCAATCTGCTGATCATTTACATGTCGCTCGAACTGATGCTCAATGCCGCGAACCTGGCCTTTGTCGCGGTGTCGCGGTTCAACGGCAATCTCGATGGTCAAGTCATGGTTTTCTTTATCATCACGGTCGCTGCGGCTGAGGTGGCGGTTGGGCTGGCGCTCATTGTGGCGCTGTATCGCAAGCGTCAAACCGCGTATGTCGAAGACCTGACCACGATGAAGCTATAACAAAATGAAAGAAGCGTTGCCCTGGCTGATTCTCTTTCTGCCGCTCGGCGCGGCAGCAGTGATCACGCTCTTCACATTGAAGAACCGTGAACTGAGCGCGAAGCTGTCCATTGGCGCGATCCTCACGAGTTTTGTCTTTACTCTGCTGTTTATCGGAATCGCTGGTTGGGAACCTTCTCAGAAGGAACTTTCAGCGAATTGGCTGTCGGTTGGCGATCTGCAAGTCGATTTCGGATTGCGGCTCGATACGCTCAGCCTGCTGATGCTTTTGATCGTGACGGGGGTGGGCGGCGCCATTCACGTTTATTCATACGGTTACATGCACGAGGACCGTTGCATCTCGCGTTACTTTGCCAGTCTGAGTCTGTTCACCTTTTCGATGCTCGGCATTGTCTTGGCCAGTAATTTTCTCCAAATGTTCATCTTTTGGGAACTGGTGGGCGTCTCGAGTTATTTGCTCATCGGATTTTGGTATGAGCGCCCTTCGGCGGCCGACGCCAGCAAGAAAGCTTTCCTGACCAATCGCGTCGGCGATTTCGGATTCCTGCTGGGAATTCTCGTTGTCTGGGCTTCGCTCGGCTCGCTGAACTTTGGCGTCTTGGAAGGGTTGCTCGCGCGCAATCCCGAAGCACTGGGAGCATTGGCCACGGCGGCGGGTTTGCTCATTTTCTGCGGCGCGATGGGCAAGTCCGCGCAATTCCCGCTGCATGTCTGGCTGCCGGACGCCATGGAAGGCCCGACACCCGTCAGCGCTTTGATTCATGCTGCAACGATGGTAGCGGCGGGTGTGTACATGCTATGCCGCGTCTTCTTTTTGCTGAGCGCCCCGGCTTTGGAAATCATTGGATGGATTGGCGGAATCACGTCTCTTATGGCGGCGCTCATCGCTGTTCAGCAAGATGACATCAAACGCATTCTGGCCTATTCGACACTGTCCCAGCTTGGATACATGGTGATGGCGGTCGGCGTGCATGCGCCATCGCCGGCGATGTACCATTTGACGACGCATGCATTTTTCAAAGCGCTGTTGTTCCTCGGCGCTGGATCGGTCATTCATGCCCTGCATCACGAACAGAATATCTGGAATATGGGCGCGCTGAAGAGCAGGATGAAAATCACCTATCGGACGTTTCTGCTCGCGACGCTGGCGCTCTGCGGCATCCCGCCTTTGAGCGGATTCTTTAGCAAAGATGAAATTCTCGCCGCAGCGTCTCACCACAATCCTCCCTTGTTTGCATTGGCGGTGCTCGTGGCCGCGCTGACGACGTTCTATATGTTCCGATTGGTTTTCGTCGCGTTTCTTGGTCCGGCCAAATCACACGCGGTCGAGCACGCGCATGAATCGCCGCGAGCCATGACAATTCCCTTGCTCGTGCTGGTCGTGCCGAGCGTGCTGGCTGGCTTCTGGGGAATTGAACACCTTTATAGCCGGCATTTTGGAATTGCAGGTGACGCCCACGCCACTTCTTGGTTCGGCCATTTGTTTGCGCCGCTCAACCATTCGCCGCTCGCCGCTCTGTTGGGCTTGGGAGCAGTGGTCTTCGGATGGTCGGCGGCTTGGCATCTTTATTGGAATGCGCGGCATGACCCGTTGCCTGAAAAAATGGGTGTGATGGCCAAGATTCTGCGGAACCGTTTTTATTTCGACGAACTGTATGCTGGGCTGATTCGCTACACACTCGACCTTGTGGCGAGATGGACCGATGCCTTTGACCGATGGATCATTTCTGGGCTCGTCGTGAAAGGCGCCAGCGGAGGCGCCGAGCTCTTCGGGCGCGGATTGCGTTTGCTGCAAACGGGGAACCTTCAGACTTACGCGTTTCTCCTGGTGGCCGGCGTGGCGCTGGTTCTGTTCTACGTGTTTGGCTGATCAGCGCGTTTCCGACGACACAAAGTGAATGTGACGAAGAAAGACTATTTTGCGAGTGCGGCAGATTCGCCTTTGAGGGTAACGCAGAGTTTCACTCGATCGGTATCGCCCGGAATTATCGCAAGCGGCGACGATTTTCCGGAGCGCGGACATTCTTGTCCGCAGCAACTGGAAATGAACGACGCGCGTTCGAACGGTCGAGACTGTCCAGACATTCGAATCTTGCCGCGGACAAGAATGTCCGCGCTCCGTTTTGGTTGCGGCTGCGTCCGCGTTGCGCTGGATCGCAGATTTTCAATCTGCAATGTCCCCGCACGATCGGGCGCGCTGGAAAGGGCGAGCACGCTGCCGACTGCAAGTCGGCGCCACGGCAGAGTGAAACTCTGCGTTACGGGAGCAACCGACTGATCATGTCAACGCTCACTTACATTCTCGGATGGCCGCTGCTGGCGGGGATTCTCGTGGTGTTCATACCGCAGAATTACCGCTTTGCGATTCGACTCATCGCATTGGCCGCGACGGGCGTCTCGATGCTGCTGGCGCTCAAATTATTTGCGCAGTTCCAGACGGGTGTGGCCGGCTACCAATTCGTTCAAAAAGCGGCATGGGTGGAAGCGCTTGGGATCAGTTACCACGTTGGAGTCGATGGATTGAACATCGGACTGATCGTCATGGGGGCGATTGTTGCGTTTGCGGCGGCTTGTGTCTCCTGGGAAATCACGGAGCGTCAAAAGGAGTTTTATGTGCTGCTGCTGGTGATGACCGGCGGCATCCTGGGCGCGTTTGCTTCGTTGGACCTCTTCTTTTTCTTCTTTTTCCATGAACTCGCTTTGATACCGACCTTCATCATGATTGGCGTTTGGGGAAAGGGCGAGGAGAAGAACTACGCGACATTCCAAATCACGCTTTATCTCACAGTCGGCGCTTTGATCGCGCTGGTCGGTTTGATCGCGCTTTATCTGCAGGCGGGCGCCAATACATTCGATATCGCGGAACTGACGCAGCGGTTGACGGCCAATCCCCTTTCGGTCAATCACCAGTATTTCATTTTTCCGTTGCTGTTGTTCGGTTTCGGCATCCTCGTTTCGCTCTGGCCGTTTCACAGTTGGGCGCCCTTGGGATACGGCGTTGCGCCGACGGCCACAGCGATGCTCCACGCGGGAGTGCTCAAGAAATTTGGATTGTACGGTTTGATTCGCGTGGCGCTGCCGCTGCTGCCCGAAGGCGCGCAGGGCTGGCTGCATGTGATCGCCTATCTGTGCTTGGGGAACATTCTCTATTGCGGGCTTGTTGCGATGCGCCAGAAAGATTTGAATCTGCTCATTGGCAATTCGAGCGTCGCGCACATGGGCTTCATTTTCCTTGGTTTGGTTAGTCTTAACCTGATCGGGTTAACCGGCGCGGTGGTGGTGATGGTAGCCCATGGTCTGCTCGCCGCGTTGACGTTCGGCCTGAGCGGTTATCTGCGCCAGCAAATGAACACTTTGGACATGGAACAAATGAGCGGGCTGCTCCGGCGATTCCCGTTCGCGGGTGCAGCGCTGATCATGGCCATGATGGCCGGATGCGGGCTGCCCGGGTTTGCCAATTTTGTCGGGGAAGTCATGGTGTTCTTCGCGGCTTGGAACGATTTTCCTTTGGTCACGATTTTGGCCGTTTGGGGCGCGGCTATTATTGGCGGGGTCTATATGTTTCGGGCGATCCGGAAGGTGCTGCATGGGCCATTCCCAGAATGGGTAGGCGCTCACGCGGTGGATGCGTCGGGGTTTTGGCGGCGACTGCCCTTTGCTTTGCTGCTGGCCGTGTTGTTGTTGCTCGGTTTCGTTCCGCGCTTGTTGACCGACAAAATCAAACCGAGCGCGGAGAACATTGTGCGTCTGGCCACACGGACGGGAGGAAGCCAACTGGAAGCGGTCAAAACCGTTCAGGACCGCTAAGTGGATTAATGAAATTGTTGCCCCTCTCCCTAACCCTCTCCCCATCCGATGGGGCGAGGGAAAAGATTGTTCTGGTGCATTTGCTTTCACCACATTGCGACTCCACCGCTGATGCAAAAGGAATTTCCCTCGCCCCATCGGATGGGGAGAGGGTTAGGGAGAGGCGCGGCCGCCGCATGAGACCTTGTTCATGAATGCGACGTTAACCATTTTAGAAGCGGCGGTCGTGATGCTCGGGCTGGTTATCCTGCTCCTTGATTTATGGATGCCAGCTGCGCAGAGACGAAACCTCGGCTATGCCGCAGCCGCCGTAGTCGGAATTATTTTCGCGGGCAGTTTTCTGATCGATGCGTCACAAGCGCAATATGCCTTCGGGCAAATGTATGTCATGGACAGTTTGGCGCTGTTCTTTAAACGGTTCTTTCTTCTGGCGGCCATGGCGGTCCTGGTGATGTCGGTCGAGTTCGCGGACCGGATTCCGACTGGTATTTCCGAATACTACGCGCTGATCCTGTTCGCTCTGTCGGGAATGATGTTCGCGGCGTCAGCGAATGATTTCATTCTGGTGTTCGTTGCGCTCGAATTGATCACGATCACCTTTTACATCTTGACCAGCTTTCAACGGAGCCGGCTGCCATCGCTCGAAGCGGGAGTGAAGTATCTGATTCTGGGAGCGCTATCCTCCGCGTTTATGGTTTATGGGATCGCTCTGGTTTTCGGCGCGGCCAAGACAACGAACTTCAACGAGTTGGCCGGTGCGATTCGAACCATCGTTGGGCAGCCAGTTTACTTGTTGGGACTGTTGCTGGTGCTGGTTGGTTTGGGATTCAAGATCGCGGCTTTTCCATTTCAGATTTGGGCCCCGGACGTCTATCAAGGTTCGCCTGCGCCAACCACCGCTTTTCTGGCGGTTGGGTCAAAAGCGGCGGGCATCGTTTTGTTGTTGCGCGTTTTGTTCAGCGCCGTGCCTGAAGTGACGGCGAATTGGACAAAGCTCCTCATGATTGTTTCGGGCGTTACCATCCTCTACGGGAACCTTTGTGCGATCCCGCAACGCAATCTCAAACGACTCCTCGGTTATTCGAGTATTGCTCATGCCGGCTATATGTTGCTGGGCGTAACCGCCATGAGTATTGCGGGGTCATCAGCAATTCTCTATTACCTCGGTGGCTATCTATTCACAGTCCTCGCCGCGTTTACGGTGATCTGTGTCGTTATGCGCGAAGTGGAAGGAGACGACATCAGCGGCGTGGCCGGATTATATCAGCGCTCGCCGTTGCTGGCCGTGGCAATGACGTTAGCGATGGTGTCGTTGGCGGGCATTCCGCCTTTGGCCGGTTTCTTTGGAAAGTTTCTGTTGTTGAAAGCGGTCATCGAGAAGGGCGCGGTTCAACCGATGTACTATTGGTTGATTGGCGCAGCGTTGGTGGGTGTGGTCATCTCGTTCTATTATTATTTGGGCGTTGTCAGAGCGATTTTTTGGTCCAAGGCTGCCGAGTCCCAAACGGTGATTCCGCTTTCCCGTCCGGTTCGCTTTTCGCTTTACGCCTGCATTGCGGGCATGCTTTACCTTGGAATTTTTCCGAACACGTTGGTGAATGCGGCCATTCAAGCCTCAAAGGCCTTGCGCCTCTAGTTGGAGTGTCGAAGTCCTCGCGAACTATTTGAGAGCTTCGACCTCGCGTTTGATTTGGCCGACTAACGCGTCTGACAGCGCTGACTTATCTTCAACCCAAAGCGGTTTGACCGCTTCGTCGCCCTGTTGGTTCTCGACTAATTCCCCGACAAACAGCGGTTTCTGCAGATGAACGACAAAGCGTTTGGAAGAACCGTTCTCTCCTTGACTCTCGGCAAGGACCCATTTGGCCGTTTGGTGGCCGGCTGCTTTTTCCGGCGCTGTTTGTGAGTTGCTCCAAATTGCCATGCCGGAAAGCACGGCCCCGAGCACCACAGCCGCTCCGCAAAGAAACAACCGCAATCCGTCGAGCGGCGAACTGGTCACGACCAGCAGTCCAACGAAAATCAACAGCAGCAAATCGAGGACAAAAAAGTACCAAGCCGGTATTTTCAGTTTTGCAGGCCGAGCCAGGTCTCCCGAGGTTTCAACGCGGTTTTCGGCTTTGTTCGCGTTGATCAGTGTCCGAAGACCGTGATCGACCGCTGGGCCGGCATCAGCGCGCACCGAGGCTGGATCTGAGCGCGAACCGATTCGCGGTCCTGACTCATTCAGCAGACTCCCTAAACCCCGTCCCAAAACTGGCTTCGACATTTTAAAATTCTAAAACGTTCGGCAAACTCCACGCTCGAACTGAGAGTAACAATCGACTCTCAGGAAGGCTTCTGTCAAAGCAATCTGTTGATATTCGCGCCTGTTATGGTCTATTGTGGCGTTGCTGGCTGGAGCTGATCTGGATTCAACCTCGATCTGCGTGACAATAACAATATGCAAACTACAATCGAAGAGAGTGCGGTCCTGCAGAAAACCCGGGAACTTTGTCAGGCCATTCTGGACCAACCCGAATTTAAGTCCCTTCGCCGGCGCATCGATTCCTTCATGGCTAACGACGAAGCCAAAATGCAGTATCAGTTCCTGAGCGAGCGCGGAGAGTATCTTCAACACAAGCAGTCGCAAGGGTCGGCGTTGACCAACGAGGAAATCGCTGAATTCGAGCAGCGGCGCGAAGCGTTCATCAACAATCCGGTCGCACGCGGGTTCATGGAAGCGCAGCAAGAGATTCACAAAGTCCAGGAATCGGTCAATCAATACGTCAGCAAAACATTCGAATTAGGAAGAGTCCCGGAAGCGGATGATTTCAGTTCCGGTTCATGTGGACACGGTTGCGGGTGTCACCACTAAGGCTAAAGCGATTTTTCGGATGTCTGCCTGAGAGATGTAAGAATCTGTCGCTGACTGCCCCCGAGCTTTTGGCGGTGCCCGATACCCTCCGTGCAGGAGCGCCGAGACATCGCTCCGCACAATTCAGGTCTTGCCGCTATGCCGAGCGATGCTCGGCGCCCCCAGGTTGTATCAACGAACCGAGGGTGTGCCAATGGTCAGGGTCTTCGGTTTAGGATTCGCACGCGCGGCTGAGATCATTTCTGGGCAGTGGGATTTCCCCATTCCTGAGCCACGCGACGCCTGAGAGCCTTTCCCACCATTTGACCGATAACGACCACATTAGCCTGATCCAGCCGCTCGCCCAGAGCTTGGATTTGCGCAAAATATTTCGATGCTTTCGCTGTGTCACCTTTTCTCTTGGCGTCCAGCGCCGCCTCTTTGACTCGAACACACAATGGTGTGCTTTCGGTAAGCGTGCAAGCGCCGAAAAAATGGCTGGCGCGGATGGAAACGGCGGGATGAATGCACACCGATGGCAGCGGGGCGGTCGAGCAGGCTAACAGGGTCAACTGGAGTCAGTGGTCGGCTTTGGATAGTTCCAAGGCAACCAAGCCTGAGGTTGTGCGTTGACTTGCTCGGGATGTTGGGCGAGGGCCAACAGATAATCGAAGGGATTGATGCGGTTGAGGCGACAGGAATGGATCAGGCTCATGAAGGCGTCGCCCGCCTGGGCTCCGTTGAGCGTTTTATACGACAGGGAGTTCTTGCGGTGAAGGATC